>NZ_QWKI01000046.1 GCF_009911645.1 Pseudoflavonifractor sp. 60 | reverse complement strand
GGATACGACTCTCGCCCTTTTTCTTCCATGTATCCTATCTTACCACCGTTTTATCCGCTTGTGAATACAGTTTCTTAATTCGTAAAGTATCTTTTGTGTGGGGGGGACGACCCTAGCCTGCCGCTTTATGGCCCTGCGAAGCAGGGCCAGGCCCCTTTGGCAAAGGGGCTCCGCGAAGCGGTGGGGATTGATCAGCAGGCATTACTTCGACTTGAAATCTGCGGTAGAAGATAGTGCTTCCAGGTACAATCCCCCGACCTCGCTTCGCTCGGGCACCCCCTTTGCCAAAGTGGGCAAGCGGCTTCGCCGCTTGTGCGCTCCTGCGGCATCACAAGGTGAAACGACCCCGGCCCGCTCTACAAATTTTCTTTACTTTGCGAATTAGAGGGCCGTTAAAAATTCCCTCTTGACAAATTTCATGAATATCCTTATAATGCAGTGTAATAAAGCGTTGACGGAGACAAAGTAGGACGCGCAAAGGCTGTTCAGAGAGTTCCCGGTTGGTGCGAGGGGCACAGCGGCACGCCTGAAATTTCATCTTCTGAGCTGTCCGAGGAAAGGCGCAGGCCGAGTAGAACGGAACGGGTCCGCCCGTTACAGGGGAGGGGCGCTGTCAGGCGCTTCACGAGGCCGCCCCTGAGAGGGGACGGTAAATAGAGGTGGTACCGCGGGGGTGATCCCCGCCCTCTGGGTCGAAAGACGCCAGAGTTTTTTTGTACCCTTTTTTAAAAAATGACAGGAGAAAAAGCCGGTCCAACCTTTACTTCTGCGCTTTTCCGTGCTACACTTTGAACCAGTGAATTCCCCGGCCGGGAGAAACTTGAAGAGGAGTGTGTTACCATGGCAAAGCCGGAAAAGCGGGAGCGCAGTCTGGCGCTGTATGAGACGATTTTGAAGCTGAAGGACCTGGACGAGTGCTGCCGGTTCTTCGACGACCTGTGTACCCCCACCGAGCTGCGTTCCCTGGAGCAGCGGTTTGACGTGGCGGTGTATCTCCAGCAGGGGCTGGTCTACCTGGATATCCTGGACAAGACCGGGGCCTCCAGCGCCACCATCAGCCGGGTCCGCCGCTCCATGCTGGACAATGGGGCGGGGGGAGTCATGCAGGAGGTTATCGCCCGTGCGGGACTCCAGAACAAGGATGAGGAGTAGCGCCCGGCGAAAGAGGGGGCAGACCGCCGCCCCCACAAATCACATACAGAAAGCAGGGAAACTATGAAACAACTGATGCTGGGCAACGCCGCTGTTGCCCGTGGACTCTACGAGGCGGGGTGCTGTGTCATTTCCAGCTACCCCGGCACCCCCAGTACCGAAATTACCGAGGAGGCCGCCAAGTACGACGAGATCTACTGTGAGTGGGCCCCCAACGAGAAGGTGGCTATGGAGACCGCCTTCGGGGCCTGTCTGGCGGGGAAGCGGTCCTTCTGCGCTATGAAGCATGTGGGGCTGAACGTGGCCGCCGACCCTCTGTTTACCATGAGCTACACCGGAGTCAACGCCGGCATGGTCATCGGTGTGGCCGACGACCCGGGGATGCACTCCTCTCAGAACGAGCAGGACTCCCGCCACCACGCCATCGCCGCCAAGGTGCCCATGCTGGAGCCCTCTGACTCCGCCGAGGCCCTGGCCTTTGCCAAGCTGGCCTATGAGCTCAGCGAGGAGTTCGACACCCCAGTGCTGCTGAAAACGTGTACCCGGGTTGCCCACTCCCAGTCGGTGGTGGAGACCTCCCCCCGGGCGGAGGCTGAGGCGAAGCCCTATGAGAAGAACATCGCCAAGTACGTAATGATGCCGGGCAACGCCATCCGCCGCCACCCCCTGGTGGAGGAGCGGACCCGCAAACTCCAGCAGTGGGCCGAGACCGCTCCCATTAACCGGATTGAGCCGGGTACCGACCACAAGATCGGCATTATCACCTCCTCCACCTCCTACCAGTACGTGAAGGAGGTGTGCGGCGACCGCTTCCCCGTGCTCAAGCTGGGTATGGCCTGGCCCATGCCGGAGAAGCTGATCCGGGACTTCGCCGCCTCGGTGACAACCCTCACCGTGGTGGAGGAGCTGGACCCCATCATTGAAAATTACTGCCGCTCCCTGGGGTTGGCCCTGATGGGCAAGGACGTCTTTCCCCTGGAGGGGGAGTTCTCCCAGAATCTGGTGGCGGAGAAGATGGGTCTGCCGGTACATAAGGGGACGTCCATCGACGACCCCATCCCCCCCCGGCCCCCTGTCATGTGCGCCGGCTGCCCCCACCGGGGACTGTTCTACACTCTGAGCAAGAACAAGGTCACCGTCCTGGGGGATATCGGCTGCTACACCCTGGGCGCTGTTGCCCCCCTGTCCGCCATGGATATGACCCTGTGCATGGGGGCCTCCATCTCCGCCGTCCACGGCTTCAACAAGGCCCAGGGCGCCGAGGCGGAGGGCAAAACGGTGGCCGTCATCGGCGACTCCACCTTTATGCACTCCGGCATGACCGGCCTGGCCAACATCGCCTACAACCAGTCCAACTCCACCGTCATCATCCTGGACAACTCTATCACCGGCATGACCGGCCACCAGCAGAACCCCACCACCGGCTACAACATCAAGGGGGACCCCGCCGGGAAAATCGATTTGGAGGCCCTGTGCAAGGCCATGGGCTTCCGCCGGGTCCGGGTAGTGGATCCCTACGACCTGAAGGCCTGCGACGCCGCCCTCAAGGAGGAGCTGGCCGCCGCTGAGCCCTCTGTCATCATCAGCCGCCGGCCCTGCGCCCTGCTCAAGTACGTCAAGCATGAGGCCCCGCTGACGGTGGACCCGGTGAAGTGCGTAGGCTGCCGCAGCTGCATGAAAATCGGCTGTCCCGCCATCTCCATCAAGGAGGGCAAGGCCCGGGTTGACAACACCCTGTGCGTGGGCTGCGGCGTGTGTGAGCAGCTGTGCCCGGTGCAGGCGTTCCAGAGCACCAGGAAGGAGGGCTGAACAATGGAAACCAAAAATATTATGATTGTGGGCGTGGGGGGCCAGGGCTCCCTGCTGGCCTCCAAGCTGCTGGGCCACCTGCTGATGGAGCAGGGTTACGACGTGAAGGTGTCCGAGGTCCACGGTATGTCCCAGCGGGGGGGCTCGGTGGTCACCTATGTGCGCTATGGCGACAAGGTACACTCCCCCGTCATCGACAGGGGAGAGGCGGACTATATCGTCTCCTTTGAGCTGCTGGAGGCCGCCCGCTGGCTGAGCTACTTAAAGCCTGACGGCCAGATCGTCACCTCCACCCAGCAGATTGACCCCATGCCCGTCATCACCGGGGCCGCCTCCTACCCGGAGGACCTGGTGGAGAAGATGAAGGCCGCCGGGGCCAAGGTGGACGCCCTGGACTGCCTCAAGCTGGCCGAGGAGGCCGGGTCTGCCAAGGCGGTGAACATCGTCCTCATGGGCCGGCTGTCCCACTACTTCGACCTGCCCGACCAGGCCTGGCAGGAGTCCCTGGAGGCCATGGTCCCCCCCAAGTTCCTGGAGCTGAACAAGCGGGCCTTTGAACTGGGGAAGAAAGCCTGAGGGCGGATGGAACAGATCCGCTTTTCCATCTGCCGCATAGACGCCGGCGGGTTTGAGGTCTACTTCTGGGGCGGCGACGGCCCCTGCGCCTGCGCAAGCGCCTCCGACGTGTGGAGCAACGACGGCCCCGGCAGTTGGCTGGCGCTGCTGGCCGGGGGGAAATCGGGCTATGTGGCCTTCGATGGGGAGCCCGGGGCCTATATCCTGGCCCTGGACCGGGGCAGAGCGGATGTGCTGACCGTGGCCTGCACCGGGCAGGACAGCATTGACTGGCCGGTCCCCGCCACCGGCGCGCTGTCCTATCAGGAGCTGGCCCGGCAGGTCCCCATCAAGCGGGTTGCCTTTCAGGGGGAGATTGACTTTCCCATGCTGGCCCACACCACCTACAAGGCCTTTCTGCCCTACACCCTGGAGACGCTGCCCCAGCTGCGGCAGAAGTATGAGGGCAATTGGATGCCCTTCCCCCAGACCGCCTGGGAGGAATTTCAGCGGCTGGTGCTGGCCCGTGGCTGGGACGTCCGGCCCCGGCTGCAGGGAGAGGGACAAAATCCCTTCCAGCAGAAGGTGCTCCGGGCCATTGCCGCTCAGCAGGCCCAGGCGGTGGAGCTGGCCCGGGCCCGGTACGCCCTGGGGGACGGGGAGGCGGATATGCTCTACGATGTCACCGGGGAGCTGCTGCTGCAAGTAATGGCGCTGATTGACGGCTATGTCCAGGGGGATATCCAGCTGGACCTGGTGAACCGCCATACCGGCCAGCGGCTGAAGGAGGAGCCCTTTTTGGAGCTCCACGACGCCTTGGCAGAGTATCTGCGGCAGACAGGAGGGTAAATTTGTGTACGCCTGCAAAGTGAAGATCAACACGACCCGGGACAGCGCCTGGGAGCGCTTTGGCTCTGACAATGTACAGGTGGAGGAGCGGGAGGGCTGTGTGCTGCTGGAGGACGCCTCCGGCACCGAGCTCTTCGGCTGGGAGACCAGCGAATGGCTGGTGCTGTCCCGGGGCGAGGAACTGGTCTACGCCTATTACGATGAAAATTTAAATGCGGAGTTTCTCCACATCAGGGGAGGGGTCTGCCTGCGGGAGTACCGGGAGTACGACGGCCAGGTGGACACCGACCAGGGCGAAGACCCGGATACCTCCGTTTCCAGCTGGTCCGATGTGGCTGACTACATAGACGAGCATATGGCATAACCCCTGTCCCGCCTGTGGGACAGACAGGAAGACCGCTTTCTGTCCAAACAAGAAACAGGGAAATTTTCTTTTCACCGATTGGTTTTTGTAATGATGGATTTACGGCCAAAACAAATTAAGGCAATTCTCCTGAGCCTTGGGGTCATAGTCTTCGCTGTTCTTTTCTTGGCGCAAGAGCGAAAAGAGTGGTATCTTGCAGACTATGATTTTGAAAGTTTGAGCGAGATAGATGTATCTGTTTCTGCTCCTTCGGATTGTGTGTTAAATGTTCATTTGAAAAACGAATCGTCTTTGTGGTACTACTTCAGTCCAAGGGAATGTTCGGTAGAGAAAATGCGTGACGGCCATTGGATGTATTGGGCCAAGGAACCCTTTGGAGAGCGCACAACCCGGGAAAGTACTTTAGTGGGAACGGCTATGTGGTCCTGCGGAGAGGCGGATTTTGAGGTGGATTTGAGAGAGCATTTAACCCGCCCTGATGAACCCGGCTTATATTGGATCACGTTCTTCTTTACATCGGTCACAGGAGTTGTTTATCAGAAGAGTGCAGAGTTTGTTCTTACATAAAAATGGAGCGAATGCTTTTCTTAGTCAACAGAAAAAACATTCAATTTGAAAGGAAATGATTGCAATGGGATTTTTCTCCAAGTTGTTTGGCGGCGCCAAGAAGACAGCGGAGGCCGGCGATGCCAACGCCCAGGCGCTGAAGCAGTTTTTCAAGGAGAAGCTGCCCGCCAACTATGTCAACTCCCCCAAATACGCCATCTCCGTGACTCCGGGTGCGCCGGACTACCAGGCCCGGATCACTCTGGACATGGGCTCTGACGGCTCTGACTACACCGGTTTCAGTCAGGAGGACTTCGCCAACCTGGCGGAGCTGGAGTCCAGCTATGTCTTTGACGAGTTTATCAAGGACCCGCCGGTGACGGTCACCGTCATCTTTGACATGGACTTCGGCAAGCAGAAGATCCCCGTGAACCGGGGGCTGGTTCTGGCCAAGTAACGCGGCGGATACCGCGGGCATCTACAGGATTGTGACCCAAGCAAATTTACATATTCGACCCGAAAGGAAGGATTCCCATGGAGAGATATTACCAGCCCGAGATTGAGTGCGCGTCCCGGGAACAAATTAAGGCCTGGCAGGACCAGCGTTTGGTGAAGCAGGTGCGCCACGTCTGGGAAAACGTGCCCTACTACCGGAAGAAGATGGAGGAGAAGGGTCTGACCCCCGATGACATTAAGTCCAGCGACGACCTGCACAAGCTGCCCTTTATCACCAAGGCCGACCTGCGGGAGGCCTACCCCTACGGGCTGGTGGCCAAGCCCCTCAAGGAGTGCGTACGCATTCAGTCCACCTCGGGCACCACCGGCAAGCGGGTTGTGGCCTTCTACACCCAGCACGATATCGACCTGTGGGAGGACTGCTGTGCCCGGGCCATCATGGCCGCCGGCGGCACCGATGAGGACGTGTGTCAGGTGTCCTACGGCTACGGCCTGTTCACCGGCGGCCCCGGCCTCAACGGCGGCTCTCACAAGGTGGGCTGTCTCACCATCCCCACCTCCTCGGGGAACACCGAGCGGCAGATCATGTTCATCCAGGACCTCCGGGCCACCATCCTGTGCTGCACCCCCTCCTACGCTGCCTACATCGGCGAGACCATGAAGGAGATGGGCCTCACCCCCGACCAGATCCCCCTGAAAGCGGGCATCTTCGGCGCTGAGGCCTGGAGCGAGGAGATGCGCCAGGACATTCAGAATACTCTGGGTATTAAAGCCTACGATATCTACGGCCTGACCGAGCTGTCCGGCCCCGGCGTCTCCTTCGAGTGCTCCGCCCAGACCGGGATGCACGTCAACGAGGACCACTTCATTGCCGAGATCATCGACCCGGACACCGGCGAGGTCCTCCCCGAAGGGGCCCAGGGGGAGCTGGTCTTCACCTCCATCACCAAGGAGGCATTCCCCCTGCTGCGCTACCGCACCCGGGACATCTGTACCCTGACCCGGGAGAAGTGTTCCTGCGGCCGCACCCACGTGAAGATGAGCAAGCCCAGGGGCCGCACCGACGATATGCTCATCATCCGGGGGGTCAACGTGTTCCCGTCCCAGATCGAGACCGTCCTCCTCAACCACGGCTATGCCGCCAACTATCAGATCATTGTGGACCGGGTCAAGAACACCGATACTCTGGATGTTCAGGTGGAGATGACCCCCGAGATGTTCACCGACAACATGGGCGAGATCAGCCGCCGCCAGAAGGAGCTGGTGGACGGCCTGCGTTCCATGCTGGGTCTTGCCGCCAAGGTGACCCTGGTGGCCCCCAAGTCCATCGTCCGCAGCGAGGGCAAGGCAGTGCGTGTGATCGACAAGCGGAAAATTTAAGGAGGGAGCGCTATGAGCATCAAACAAATTTCTGTCTTTTTGGAGAACAAGCCCGGTTCCCTGTATGCCATGACCGGTGTACTGGCTCAGAACCAGATTGACATGCGGGCCTTCTCTCTGGCCGAGACCAGCGACTTCGGCATCGCCCGGATCATTGTGGACGATGTGTATAAGACCACTACCGTGCTGAAGGACGCAGGCTTTGTCAACAGCGTGACCCCCGTGCTGGGGGTTGCCATTCCCGACGTACCCGGCGGTCTCTGCAAGGTCCTCCAGGTCCTCACCAACGCCAAGGTGAATGTGGAGTATATGTACGCCTTTTTGGGCGGCAAGACCGTAGACCACGCCTACATGATCTTCCGAGTGGAGGACAACGTGATTGCCTCCGCCGTCCTGGCCGAGCAGGGCATCAAGGTGGTGGAGCAGGAGGAAATCGACAAGCTGTAACTTAAAAAGCGCCCCCGCTCCGGCTGAGTTGGAGCGGGGGTTTCTCATACTTTTAAGATGACGCGGACGATTCCGATGGCTGCCAGATGGGCGGGGTAGAAGCCGTAGAAGACCCATTTGGGAATTTTGATCCCTGTGCGGGTTGGCAGATAGATGGGCAAAACGGACAACATGCCGAACACGGTCCAGTTGACGGCGTGGCCCGCCACGATCAGGGACCGGGGGTCCTCCAGGTCTCCGCCCCACAGTGCGGGCAGCCAAAACAGGATGTAGAGTCCGGCACCCAGGGCAGGGCGGTTCCGGCACAGATAGAAGATAAGCATCAGGATGATTCCATTGGCGGAGTAGTCAAAATTCACCAGGCTGGCCAGAACAAACATGGCAATGAACAGCCACCATCTTCTGGTGTGCAGCCCCCACATCGCCAGCAGACTGACCAGCAGAGTGAAGAAAATGTTCATATTCATCCACTCCGCCTGCCAATCCCAGGGATGGAAAGCGAAAATATAGAAGGGCTGGGAGACCAGAGCGAAGACACTCAGACGGATCAGATACCGTTTGATATCATGGGTGTAGAGCAGGCCCACCGTCAGACAATAGGCGAAGATGGGGAAAGCCAGCCGGCCAATCCAGCGGAATACCGGGTACTGAGGAAAAAAGGCGGAGCCCACATGGTCAATGGCCATGGAAAGAATCGCAATCAGCTTGAGAAAATCTGTGTCCAAATTGCTTCGGAGCTTTGGAGTCAGTGTTTCTTCCTGAAACATTGCGGCAGCTCTCCCTATAAGTTTAAGTTTGTTCAATTATAGCACCGAGCACCATGTCCATCAAGGGGAGAGAGGATTAAAAAAACCTTAAAAGCCTCTGAAAGCGGCGGGCAGACAAAAACAGCCCCTGCGCCAGCGGGGCTGGTGCAGGGACCGGGGACGGTCAGGACGCCGTGGGCTTCTGGTTGGAGAACTTGGTGTAGGCCTGGCTCACCTTGCTGGCCGGGGCCTGTTCCACCTGGTACCAGCCCTTGGACTGGGCGATGCGGAACAGGTCGCTCTGGGTCTGGTGGCCCTGGTTGAGGATGTTGAGGAAGTCGTTGCGCAGGGCAATATTGACGCATTCGGAGGCGTAGGTGTCGTAGTTGGCGGTCATCTTCTTTTCGCTGCAAATAAAATCAGTCATTCGCTCCTGGTCGTTCATGGGTGTTCCTCCTTCGTCAGCGCAGATAGTTGAGCAAGGTGTTGTAGTTGTTCAGATGCTGGCCGGCGCAGGCCTGGAATTTGCTCCGCAGCTCCTGGTCCTGACTCTCCTGGACGGCGGAGAGGTACTTGCAGTGGAGCACCCTCTCAAAGTCCAGCTGGTCAGAGAGGGCGTTGAGCTCCTTACTGGTGAGATTGGGCATAAAACTGCCTCCTTTCAAAGCGGGGACTTCCCCGTTACTGGCAGTTAGTCTGTCCAGCGGCTTGTGTTTTATGCGGAATTTTTGGATTTCCATCGGCATCAAACCGCCACACCAGGTGCCAGCGGCCCTCCTGCCGCTCCACGCTGGCCAGGCAGACCAGGGCGGACAGGGGGACCGGTATGTCGGTGCGGAAGGGGGCGGCCAGAGAGAAGCCCTCCCCCTCCCGGCGGCACAGCATGGGGCTGGAGGCTTGGCATTTCAGCACCGGGTCGCACAGCAGCCGGTCGGGGTGGGGCTCGCAGTACCAGCCCCCGCCCTTCTGGGAGTCAAAGGCAAAGGCCAGAGGGGCCGCCGCCTGGAATTGGGGCCAGCAGCCCGCCCGCTCCAGTGCCCCCACGGTCAGAGTGCGCCGCAGAGTCAGCCGCCCGCCCTCCGGAACCAGAGTGCCCAGCAGCAGCTTTCCCCCGTGATTGCCGTGGAGCCACACCTTATAGAGTCCCCGCCCGTCCGCCGGACGCTCCGCCGTCATGTGGACGCGCTGTCCCTCCTGACGCAGGATCAGGGTCCCGCCGCCCCGCATCGTCAACCGTTCCTCCAATAAGTTCTCCCCCTCTCCTGCCATTCTATGCGGGGAGAGGGGGAAGATTTACGAATTTATGGCTCAGCCGGCCTGGGGGAGGGGCCTTGCGGTCTCCCGCAGCAGCCCAAAGACCTTGACTCTGCCGGGAGCGACCCGACGGAAGCTGGTCTCGGTAACCCGGCCGTCCCTCCAGCGGTAGCGCAGGCGGGAGCGGCCCTGACCGATGCAGCGCTCCAGGCAGGCGCGGCACTGCTGGGTGTAGAGGAGGCGGTCGATGATCCCGTACTCCGCGGTCACCTCGTCCCGGTACTCAAGACAGGGCTGGGCGTCGCAGGAGGTCAGGCGGCTGACCGAGCGGGAGAGGAACAGCGCGTCGTCAGCGGCCCGCTGGCGCAGCTGCTCACGCAGGATGTGGACGGGGTACTCCTGGGCGGATTTCTTGTTGTTCATGTCAAATTCCTCCTGCAGTAATAGATTCCCCCTCTCCTTATACAGGAAAAAAGGGTATAGTATGGCCCTTGCCATAACTATACCCAACATCATTTTTATTGGGACCATTATATCAGGAAAAAAGCTGCCTGTCAAGGGATTGATTAGATTTTTTTCAATTCGTAAAGTGAAATCATAAAAAATAAAAGTAGGTATATGATATAACAAAAAAGACCTCCGAGGAGGCCGCATAAAAAGCAGTAAATAATATTTTGGAAGAAATTATGTCAATTAAGGAGATTTTCTATAAAAATCTCTTGTTTAAAAAGTTGACAAGTTAAACAACAGCTGATATAATTAGAGGTGTGGAACCCAGACGGTTGCCACAACATACAAACTTAATCAGGGCGAGGGACTATCCCTCAAGCATCCTGTGAGCTGTCTGTTGCCGCAGACGGCTCACTTTTCTTTTTGTCAATTTTCCTGTCATATAACACGATCACAAGCGATATAACACTTGCAATTGTGCCAACAGTACCAATGACACCAAAAAGCAAAGTCATATGTATCACTCCCTTTGAGAAACCTTCCCGCAGGGGCTATACACACGCCTCCATTCCGCACCTGCGGGAGAGATGAAGGGCAACCGTCTTTTTACCTCCACCATAGTGGTGGCTGGATTCCACAATAACTATTATATAGTGCTAAACAACAAATGTCAATTCAACAATCTAAAGTAATTAAGGGGCTGTTTTTTTACAGTCCTTTTTCTTTTGAATCTACTTTACGAATTGAAGTGACAATGAATTTGCAGGATAATTTGCTTGAGCTGGATGCTGCGGTGGAAAAGCTATCCCAAGGAGTAAACGCGGTAGGGCTGATGTCCATGGGGCTGGTCCAAACGCAGAATCCCTATGCCGACAGCTTTTGTATGCTGTTCAACTACATGGTCGAGGCGGACAGGGCGGTTCACGCCTATCTGGACGCCTGCTTTGAGGCGATGTAACACAAAAGCATCCCCGCCTGACTGGTGGGGATGCTTTATTTATTTTGCGCTCAGCATCCGGCTGGCGTTGAGGATGGCCAGCACGGAGACCCCCACGTCGGCGAAGACGGCGGCCCACATATTGGCCAAACCCACGGCGGACAACACCAGCACCAGCAGCTTCACCCCCAGGGCAAAGACCACGTTCTGCCGCACGATGGACAGTGTTTTGCGGGCAATACGCACCGCCACCGGGAGCTTGAGCAGATCGTCATCCATGAGGACGATATCCGCCGCCTCAATGGCCGCGTCGGAGCCCAGGGCCCCCATAGCTACCCCGATATCTGCCCGGGAGAGGACGGGGGCGTCGTTGATGCCGTCCCCCACAAAGACCAGCTTCTCCTTGGGGCCCTTGTCCCGCAGAAGGTCCTCCACCCGCTCCACCTTGTCCGCCGGGAGCAGCTGGGCGTAGAATTGGTCCAGACCCAGCTCCTGGGCCGCACCCTGGGCCGCGCCTTGGGCGTCGCCGGTGAGCATGACGGTCTGCCGTACCCCTGCCGCCTTCAGCTCCCGCAGCGCCTGGGCGGAGGTGGCCTTGGGCTGGTCGGCGATGACCAGGTGTCCGGCATAGCGGCCATCCACCGCAATGTGGATGATCGTCCCCAGGTGCTCATGGGGGGAGGTGACCGGAATCTTCTCCAAATCCATCAGCTTTGAGTTGCCCGCCAGCACCTGCCGCCCGTCCACCGTGGCCCGGACGCCGTGGCCCGCCACCTCCTCCACCTGAGAGACCCGCATCTGGTCGGGTTTCCCGCCCCAGGCTGTCACAATGGAGCGGGAGATGGGGTGGGTGGAGGATTGCTCCGCCAGAGCGGCCAGCTCCAGCAGCTCCTGTTCCGTCAGTCCCTGGGGGTGGACGGCTGTGACGGAGAAACGGCCCTGGGTCAGGGTGCCCGTCTTGTCAAAGACTACGATTCCGGTCTGGGCCAGGGCCTCCAGGTAGTTGCTGCCTTTGACCAGGATCCCCTGCTTGGACGCGCCCCCAAGTCCGCCGAAGAAGGACAGAGGGATGGAGATGACCAAGGCACAAGGGCAGGACACCACCAGGAAGTTCAGCGCCCGGGGGACCCAGACGCCCCACTGGCCGTCCAGCAGGGAGGGGACAACCCCCAGAGCCAGGGCGGCAAAGACCACGATGGGGGTGTAGTACCGGGCGAACTTGGTGATAAAGTGCTCCGCCTGGGCCTTCTTCTCGCTGGAGTTCTCCACCAGGTCCAGAATCCGGGCCACAGTGGACTCCCCAAAGGGCTTTGACACCTTCACATGGAGCAGTCCCGTGAGGTTGACGCAGCCAGAGATTACGCTGTCCCCGGCGGCCACATCCCGGGGCAGAGACTCGCCGGTGAGGGCGGCGGTGTCCAGGGCGGAGGTCCCCTCCAAAATGGTTCCGTCCAGAGGGACCCGCTCCCCGGCCTTGATGACGATCACATCCCCAACCGCCACCTCCTCCGGGTCCACCTGGACCAGTTGGCCCTCCCGCTCCACGTTGGCGTAGTCGGGGCGGATGTCCATCAGCTCAGAGATGGACTGGCGGGAGCGGGAGACAGCCACGCTCTGGAACAGCTCTCCAATCTGGTAGAACAGCATCACCGCCACCGCCTCGGGGTACTCGCCGATGATAAGGGCCCCGATGGTGGCTACGCACATGAGGAAGTTCTCGTCAAAGACCTGGCCGTGGGCAATATTCCGGGCCGCCTTCCAGAGTACGTCCCAGCCGATGACCAGGTAGGGGACCAGGAACGCCCCCAGCCGCACCGGCCCTGTCACCGGCAGGAGGAGGCACAGAACAAACAGTGCCGCCGCAGCAGCAATGCGGTACAGCGTCTTTTTTTGTTTTCGGGTCATAAAAAACACCTCTTTACATGGGCTTTTCCAGCAAACCTATACCCTCGGGAACCCGGCCCGGTATGACCTCGACCCAAACCCGGCCCAGCTCCAAACTCTCCAGCAGCATTCGATAGGTCTCCGGGGTGAAGGCGTGCTCGTAGTGAAAGCCCACGCCCTGATAAATTTTTATCATCGTCCTGTAGGCCGCCCCTACCTCCCCCTGGAGGTAGGTGGGCAGGATCAGCCGTCCGCCAGGGGCGGTGACCCGCCACAGCTCTCTCACCGCCGCCTCCGGCCTGGGGAGCAGGTGGAGGACGTTGGCGGCAATGACCGCGTCAAAGCTGCCGTCCGAGTCGGGCAGGGCGGTGATGTCCCGCTGAGCGAAGCTGACGTTGGTCAGGCCCCGCTTTTTGGCCTTTTTCCGGGCCTGCTCCAGCATGGGCAGAGAAAGGTCGGTACACAGCACCGTCTTCGCCCGCTTTGCTGCCGCCAGAGAGAACTCCCCCGTCCCGGCGGCGCAGTCCAGAGCCCGGGCCCCCGGGGGAATCAACTCCGCTGTCCGGACTGCGGCGGCCCTGTTCACGGCTCGGTTGCTCCGCTCCGCCAGGTCATAAAATCGGGCCCAGCGGTCCCAGAAGTTCCTCACAGCACGATCTGGCAGTCGGGTTCTACCTTCCGGCAGCACTTCACCACCTCCGGCATCACGGCCTCTAGGTCGTCCGCCTCGATGGTCATTTTCTGGGCCATAAAGGAGACCGAGGCGCCGGTGACGCCAGGCAGCTTCTTAATGGCGTTCTCCATTTTGGCGGCGCAATTGGCGCAGTCCAGGTCGATGAGCTTAAAGGTCTTTTTCATGGTGATACTTCCTTTCCTGTTATGATGTGATGGTGATGGACCCGGCTCCGCCGGGATCACTCAAGAATATGTTCCATACCCTGAGCCAGGATATGAATCACGTGGTCGTCGGCCAGGGAGTAGTACACAGTTTTCCCTTCCCGGCGGAATTTTACCAGCTTGCTGTTTTTCAGGACCCGCAGCTGGTGGGACACGGCGGACTGGGTCACCTCCATCAGCTTGGCAATGTCGCACACGCACAGCTCCGACTCCAGCAGGGCGTAGAGGATTTTGACCCGGGTGCTGTCGCCAAAAATTTTGAACAGTTCCGCCAGGTCGTAGAGCTGTTCGTCGGGGGGCAGCTGGGAGCGGACCTGGTCTACCGCATCCAGGTGGACGCACTCCTCCTCACAATGGGGGACGGTCTTGGCTTCCATAGGGGACTCCTTTCTTTTTACAATATATGAGCACTTGTTCATTTATTGGGTTTATCATACTACATCGGGCTCTCCTTGTCAAGGGGGTGGGGGAGAATTTTTCTCTTGCCAGCGGGGAAGAAAGAATGTATAATGTTCCAGCTAAAAAAATTTTTTTCGGGCGGGAACCTTTTTTCGCTTCCTGCGTCAAAGCTCACAGAACCCAAAATTGGGTCTGATTTTAACCCCAACAGAAAAGGAGTTTACTTAACTATGAAAAGACGTATCTTCGCCATGATCCTGGCCAGCGCAATGGCCCTCTCCCTGGCCGCCTGCGGCGGCGGCAACAACGGGGGCGGCAGCGCCTCCTCCAACCCGGGGAGCGGCTCCTCCGGCAGCTCGGGCGTCAGCTCCAGTCTGCCGGACGGCTCCAACCCGGACGGCTCCAACCCCGACAGCTCCAACCCCAACGGCTCCAGCCCCGACGGCTCCAATCCGGACGGCTCGGGCAGCCAGGGGGATGTCTCTGAGCCCGCCACGCTCACCCTGAACAAGGAGAAGGTGACGCTGAACAAGGCGGGGGCGCAGTTCCAGCTCCAGTACAGCTCCGCCCCGGAGCTCCCCACCTTCTCTTCCAGCGATGAAAAGGTGGCCAAGGTGGACGCCAAGGGCACCATCACCGCCGTGGGCCCCGGCACCGCCACCATCACCGCCGTCTACAAGGACGCTGCCGCCACCTGCACCGTCACCTGCAGCTGGAAGGAGGAGACCAAGCCTGACACCTCCAAGCCCAGCGGCGGCTCCGGTTCCTCCTCTGGAGCCTCCAACGGCTCCAGCTCCAGCAGCAGTTCCGGCAGCTCCTCCGCCGCCAAGGTGGACCTCCAGGCCTTCTACGACGCCACCACCGGCAAGTATGAGTTCGGTTTCCTGGAGCTGGCGGACAAGGACATTCTGGATTTGGTCTACCCCGGCATGTCTGACATCAGCGCCGAGCAGATGCTGGTCTACGTGTGCATGATCTCCATGAACAACGGGGAGTTCGGTCTGGTCCAGGTAAAGGACAGCAAGGATGTGGACGCGGTGAAGGCCGTCTTCCAGGCCCGTGTGGATTACATGGTGGGCGACGGCAACGGCCCCGGTGGCGCCCAGTATCCTATGGCTATGGACCAGTGGGAGAACAACTCCCGCATTGTCTCCAACGGGAACTATGTGATGATGATTGTCCACGAGAACTGCGACGATATCGTCAGTGAGTTCAACGCCCTGTTTTAAGGCAAAATAACAGGGGGCGGCGACCCGCCGCCCCCTCTCATTTTGAACTGCGAGGTGTCCGCCATGGTCTTCTCAACCCCCATCTTTATGTTCTACTTCCTGGCCTTCACGCTGGCGGTGTACTACGTGGTGCCGCGGAAGTGGCGCAATGTGGTGCTGCTGTGCGCCTCCCTGTTTTTCTACTGGTGGGGGGAGCGGGCCTATGTGGCCATCATGTTCCTGTCCACCGCCATCGACTACACCCACGGCCTGCTGGTGGAGCGGTGCAGGGCCCGGGGGAACGACCGGGGGGCGAGGCTGGCGGTGGCCTCCTCGGTGGTGTTCAACCTGGCCCTGCTGTGCTTCTTCAAGTACTGGGACTTCATCGCCGGTTCCCTCCAGGCGGTGGGGCTGGGCTTCATGCCGGTGCTGGGGGTCCACCTGCCCATCGGCATCTCCTTCTATACCTTCCAGACCATGAGCTACACCATCGACGTCTACCGGGGGGACGCCCGGGCCCAGCGGTCCATCCTCAACTTCGGCACCTTTGTCACTCTCTTCCCCCAGCTCATTGCCGGGCCCATCATCAAGTACAAGGACCTGGGGGACCAGATCGACCAGCGGACCTGCTCCACCGAGAAATTCGCCTCCGGGGTGCAGATCCTGATGGTGGGTCTGGGGAAAAAGCTGCTCATCGCCAACAACGTGGGAATGCTGTGGGACAGCTGCAAGGCTATGGCCCCTGGGGAGCTGACGGTGGCCGGGGCCTGGCTGGGGGTTCTGGCTTTTACCTTCCAGATCTACTTCGACTTCTCCGGCTACTCCGACATGGCCGTCGGCCTGGGGCGGATGCTGGGCTTTGAGTTCCTGCCCAACTTCAACTATCCCTATATCTCCAAAAGCATCACCGAGTTCTGGCGGCGGTGGCACATCTCCCTGTCTACCTGGTTTCGGGAGTATCTGTATATCCCCCTGGGGGGCAACCGGTGCTCCCGGCCCCGCTGGATGTTCAACCTGCTGGCGGTGTGGGCGGCCACCGGCATCTGGCACGGGGCCAGCTGGAACTTTCTGCTGTGGGGGCTGTACTTCTTCGCCCTGCTGATGGCGGAGAAGTTCCTCCTGCTGAACTGGCTGGACCGGGCTCCCGGGCTGATTGGGCACCTCTACACCATGTTTTTCGTCATGGTCAGCTGGGCCATCTTCGCCATTGAGGATTTTTCCCAGCTGGGGGCCTATCTAAAGGTGATGTTCGGCCTGGGGGGCGTCCCCCTGGTAAACAGCAATTTCGGCTACTATCTCACCAGCTATCTGCCCATTCTCTGCCTGGCAGCCCTGGCCTCAACCCCTCTAGGCGCGGCCCTCTACCGGCGGCTGGGGACCCGGGCCCAGCAGGTGGTCTGTACTCTGCTGATTGCGGGGGGGCTGCTGGTGTGCACCGCCTATCTGGTGGACGGCACCTATAATCCCTTCCTGTATTCCAACTTCTGAGGAGGCGCGGATATGACTAAAAAATTCAGCATCTTTCTCACTGTCCTGTTCTGCGCCTTCATCGGGTGCACGTCGGTGGTCAGCCTGCTGCTGCCCGACAAGGACTTTCTCCCCCTGGAGAACCGCTCCCCCCAAAAGCCCCCTAAGCTGACGATGGAGAACCTGAGCAGCGGCAAGTTTATGGAGCAGGCGGAGGACTATGTCTCCGACCACATTGTGGGCCGGGACTTCTGGGTTGCCGCCAAGGCCTGGAGTGAGCGGCTGTCCGGCAAGCGGGAGAACAACGGCGTCTACTTCGGAGCCCAGGACACCCTCATCAACCGGGTTGAGGACCCGGACCCGGCCAAACTGGAGCAGGACATGGGCTATCTGGACGCCCTGGTGGGCAATGTATCCGTCCCGGTGTACTTCGGCCTCATCCCCTCGGCGGCGGAAATCTGGCAGGACCGGCTCCCCGCTGGGGCCCCCAGCGCCGACGAGAAGACGATCATCGACCGGCTCTGTTTCTCCACCGGGGCCTTCACCATCGACCTGTACAACGCCCTGGCCCCCCACAGCGGGGAGGATATCTATTACCGCACCGACCACCACTGGACCAGTCTGGGGGCCTTCTACGGGGCCAACGCCATGTTTCAGGCCATGGGGCTGGAGCCGCTGAATTTGTCGGACTACCAGAAGACCACCGTTACCGACCAGTTTTACGGGACCCTGTTCTCCTCCTCCGGGGTGCGCTGGCTGCCCCCGGACCAGATCGACACCTACGTCCCCGACGATGGGATCCAGGTGACCTCCTGGTTTCAGGGTGCGCCGGTGGAGGGCGGGCTGTATGTGGACAGCTATCTGGAGGTCAAGGACAAGTACTCCTACTTCCTGGGGGGCAACCAACCCCTGTGCGTGGTGGAGAAGGAGGACAGCGACGGCCCCAGGGTCCTGTTGATCCGGGATTCCTACTCCGATTCCCTGACCCCCTTCCTGACAGAGCGGTTTTCTGAAATTCACCTCTTCGACCTGCGCTACAACCTGTCCAGTATACAAAAGTATGTGGAGGAGAACCCCATTGACACCGTGATCGTCCTCTACTCCTTCCCCAATTTCGCCTCTGACAACAACCTGTTCCTTCTCTCCAAATGAAAAAAATCCCCGCCCTTTCCCAGAGGAAAGGGCGGGGATTGATTTTATGGGCGTCAGACCTCCGGGAACTCAAGCTTCTCCTGTCCCATCGCAGTCATGGTCCGGTTTATCATCTCGGCTACAGCATGATAGGCATCCATCTGGTGCTGGCGCAGCAGCGCTTCTCCGTCCAAAAGTTCCTCAGCGGAGGGAAACTCAAAAATCACTCTGCACATACAAACCAGCCGAAATTTTTGGTCGTCCCGTTCCGCCTTGAATCTGACAATGATTGCGCGCTGCAATAATATCTTATCAATGGGCGACTGTGCGGAGAACTGAAGCTGAGTATCCAGTTCAAATTCCTTCTCCCGGACTCGATTCTCATATGAGAATTGCAGGCATTCCGTCTTTTTAATCATAGGAGCTCTCCTTGCCATTCAGAGCAAAACGCACCGGCGTAGTGAAGGTGACGCCGCCGGAATTGTCCGCCGCCTGGGCGTACTGCTGCCTGAAGTCGTCATGGATCAAGACATAGACCTTGCTCTGCCTTAAATTTGTGTAGAGGGATGTGGCCTCCGAAATCTGGACCCAGGGGTCGTCCTCCGCGTTCAGATCCTGGATATAGTCGTCCCACTCCCCGTCCTCCGCATCCAGATACTCCCCTGGGGCCGGAAAGTTTTCCCGGGGGATCTCATAGGGAAACAGCAGCTCAAAGCGCTCCTGTCCCGTCTCATAATTCCGCACCGCGTATATGATCCGCTGTCCAAACATTCGGAAGGGTTCGTCCAGGGGGATACGGTTTGTTAGCAGGTGGATCAGCACTCGGCGGGAGACCGGTGCAATCAGCCAGCGCTGTGCCCCCCGCGTGTCAAAACACATACACAGGTATCGGTTGTTTCTCCGGTCCTTCAGCACAGAGAGCAGGGGGTAGACGTACTCCACAATGATCTGTTCCATGACCAAATCGCCATATTGCGGAACTTGCTTGAAGTAGGGCTTGGGAATATGCACATTATCCCTCCTTTCTCAGGTCCTCCGGTTTTATCTTATGAAAATATTCATGGGGCTGCGCCCCCTCGTAGAGCCACCAGTCCACGTGGGAGTTCTTAGTGCCGGTCCGCGCTCTCGTCCGCTGGACCAGTCCGCAGCAGCTTACGGTGACACCCCGCGCCGCAATGGCCTCCGGCTGGAAGCCCCGGAAAAATTTCAGCTTCTGCCGCGCGTCCCGGGGTTTTTCATATGTAGACAGGGAGAAAAGGCCAATGTCCATTTCCCCCTCGTTCTCCTTGGTGTGTGCCAGCTCATCTCGGTATGTGGGCAGGAAGGAGGCGGGTTCCACCTTCCCGGTGCGGCAAATGCGGTAAACCACAATATGTTCTTCTGACGCCTCTTCGGGCAGCAGGTCAACTGGAAAATCAACGGGGAATTTCTTTTTGATCTCGTCCCTTGTCACACTGTATCACCTGTCTATATTATACCCGATATGTCCGCCAAAAGTCAACTCCCCCGCGCCCGAGGGGGGACCATTGTCCCGCAATCAAAAATCGCAATACACAGCATCTTTTGTTCCAAAGCATACTGCATATTGCGATTTGCTGTCAGTCCATGGGCTTCATGGTGGGGAACAAAATTACCTCGCGGATAGAGTCGGCCCCGGTGAGGAGCATGACGCACCGGTCGATTCCAATCCCCAGGCCTCCCGTGGGGGGCATACCGTACTCCAGGGCGGTGAGGAAGTCCTCATCCATCATGCCTGCCTCGTCGTCTCCCTTGTCCCGCAGCTCCACCTGCTTCTGGAAGCGCTGGCGCTGGTCGATGGGGTCGTTGAGCTCGGAGAACGCGTTGCCCATCTCACTGCGGCAGATGAACAACTCAAACCGTTCGGTGAGCCGGGGGTCCTTGGGAGAGCGCTTAGCCAATGGGGAGACATCTACCGGGTGCATCGTGATAAAGGTGGGCTGGATCAGCTGGGACTCCACCTTCTGGTCGAAACACTCATACAGGGCGTTGCCCCAGGTCTTGTCTGCCGTCTCAGGCAGCTCCACACCAATGGCCTTGGCAGCGGCCACTGCCTCCTCGTCAGAGGTGATTGCCATAAAGTCCACACCGCAGTACTGCTTCACCGCCTCGTGCATGGGCATACGGGGCCAGCCAGGGGTCAGATCGATCTTCTCTCCCTGCCACTCCGCCTGATAGGTACCCAAAATCTTCTGGGCGGCAGAGGACAGCAGGTCCTCAAACAGGTCCATCATATCGTTGAAGTCGGCATAAGCCTGATAGAGCTCAATGGTGGTGAACTCCGGGTTATGCTTGGGGTCCATGCCCTCATTGCGGAAGATGCGGCCAATCTCATAGACCCGGTCCATGCCGCCCACAATCAGCCGCTTCAGGGGCAGCTCGGTGGCGATGCGCATGTACATATCAATGTCCAGCGTGTTGTGGTGGGTTATGAAGGGCCGTGCAGTCGCTCCGCCGGAGATAGTGTTCAATACGGGAGTCTCCACCTCCATAAAGCCCCGGCCGTCCATAAAGTCCCGAACATGCTTGATGAACTGGGAGCGGATGACAAAGTTCCGCCTCACCTCCGGATTGACGATCAGGTCTACATACCGCTGGCGGTAGCGCAGTTCAGTGTTGGTCAGGCCGTGGAATTTTTCCGGGAGGGGCAGCAGGGACTTGGACAGCAGCGTCACCCGGACGACCCGCACGGACATCTCTCCCCGCTGGGTGCGGAAGACGACGCCGCGGACCCCCACGATATCGCCAATGTCGTACTTTTTGAAGCGGTTGTACTCCTCCTCGTCCATCTCATCCTTCCGTGCGTAGAGTTGGATGCGGCCGCTCTTATCCTGGAGGTCGCAGAAGGACACCTTGCCCATGCCCCGCTTGGACATAAGACGGCCCGCAAGGGCCACCTCACTGCCCTCCAGGGCGTCGAAGTTTTCCTTAATTTGGGCGGAGTCGTTGTCCGTCACAAAACGGGTGATTTGAAAGGGGTCGCAGCCGCTGTCCTGGAGCTGCTTCAGCTTGTCCCGGCGAATTTGCAGCAGCTGAGATAGATTTTCCTGCTCAGGCGCGGCGTTTGGATTGTTCTTTTCAGCCATATGGCTCTCTCCTTATCTTGCAGTGTAGGGGCGGCGGGTTACCGCTCCACCTTCAAAATCTTGTACTCTACCGGGCCGGCAGGGGCGTCCACCGTGATATCCTCGCCGGCGTTTCTGCCCAGCAGCGCCTTGCCAAAGGGGGAGTCCTCCGAAATGGTCCCGTTCATGGGATCGGCCTCCTGGGAGCCCACGATCTTATAGGTCTGCTCCTCGTCAAACTCCTTGTCCAGCACTGTGACGGTGGAGCCCAGACGGATGTAATCGCCGTCGTCCTCCTCCTCCTCGATGACCACATAGTTGGACAGGATTTCCTCCACCTGGGCGATGCGGGAGTAGAGCTTGCCCTGTTCGTTCTTGGCCTCGTCGTACTCGCTGTTCTCCGACAGGTCGCCAAAGGAGCGGGCCTCCTTGATGAGCTCGGCCACTTCTTTTTCCCGGACAGTTTTCAGGTAATTCAGCTCGTCCTGCAATTCCTTGAGCCGCTCGGGGCTCAGCTTATATTCCTTCGCCATGAAATCTCGCACACCTTTCCGAACATGATACTAGCCCTCTGGCCGGGCCGCCGCTGAGAATAAAAAGGTACAATCCCTCATTCTGTGACATTATATGGGTTTCCCCCCGGTCTGTCAAGTGATTTTTACCTCTCCCAGCTTTCCAGCCTCCCACAAAACGGCCAGCAGAGGCAGATCATCCCGGTCCTCCTCCGCCAGCTCTGGAGCGGTGAGGCAGAGCCCTGCCAGCTCCGGCCAGGGACCGTACAGCGCCAGGGCGGCCTCCTCCCCCTGAGAGCAGCCGGGCTGAAACTCCAGGGCGATTTGACCCGCCTCCCCCGGGGGCAGGATGGGCACGCCGAACTCCCGCCGCAGCCAGGCCGCCAGCTCCCCGCCTCCCCGGGGGGCGTCGATCACCAGCGCCCGGACCTGGGGACACAGACAGGCCGCCGTCCGGAGCATATCCCGGTCCGCCCGATCCCCCCGCAGCGCCACCGCGGACCGCTCCGGCGACAGACCGCGGCGGCGCAGCAGCTCCAGCGCCATGGGGGCCGACTGGGACCGGACAAAGGACGTGGGGTCCACCGGCCGCAGGCCAAAGCCCGTCAGAAGCTCCCAGCGGTCAAAGTCCCGGGGGACCAGGACCCGCCCCGCGCCCCCCTGCCGCAGTGTCCGCCCCGCCCGGCATAGACGGCGCTCCCTCCAAAAGCCCCACCGGTCAGTCTCCGCCCGCAGGACGTTCATCCCGTACAGCCTGCCCGCCGCCGCCTTCCCTTTTCCTTTCGGCGTCCATAGAAGCTGTCCAACCAACACAAGTCCCCCCTTCTCTTCCACAGACTATGCGGGGGAGAGGGAAACATTCCCCTTGTATTGGTAGCAGAATTCTGCTATAATATAGTTATAATTATACAATCAGGGGGTCCCACTATGAATATTAAGCCCAGTGCCGCTATCCGGCAGAACTACAATGAAATCGCCGAGCTGTGCCGCTCCACCGGGGAGCCCGTCTATCTGACCAAAAACGGAGAGGGCGACCTGGTGGTGATGGATATTGAGTCCTTTTCCCGCAGAGAAAAAATGCTGAAGCTGCAAGAAAAGCTGATGGAAATTGAGCGGAAGCGCATTAATGGCGCAGAATACTGCTCCCTGGATGATTTGGAAATGGAACTGGACAAAATGATTGCGGAGGCGGAGGGAGATCACCATGCAGCGTCATAAAATTATGATCTCCCCTGATGCCCGGGAGATGATAAAGAAACATATCTATTTTCTGGCTCAGGTCAGTCCCGAAGCCGCAAAGCGATTAAAGAAGGAAATGATGTCCGATATTCGCAGTTTGGAACAAATGCCGGAACGTTTTCCCCTTTGCGATTTAGAGTGGGCAAACCCTGATTTCCGGAAAATGCTGGTGGCAGGCCGTTACCTGGTCTTTTTCCTGATTGTGGGGGGTACGGTCTATGTGGAGTATGTGGTAGATGGGCGGCAGGATTACAAGTGGATACTCCAATAGGAAAAGAGGCGTCCGAAAAGGGTGGCACTTCGTAAAGAAGTGCCACCCTTCGGGCTACCTGTAAAGAAATCTCTCTATGTGGGACGGCTATGCCGTCCTTTTCTTACGCTTCTGCATGGCTTGATAGTAGGCCATATATTCCTGTTCCAGCGTTTCCGGCTCTGGCGCTGTCCAAAGACCGATGGTACTGTAGTAGATGTCTACCCGCTGATGCCGCTTGCCATCTATCTTCTCCGGCTTGGATACCACAATC
>NZ_QWKI01000045.1 GCF_009911645.1 Pseudoflavonifractor sp. 60 | reverse complement strand
GGCGTTCAAGCTGTCCTCCAATGCTGGAATATCCACTTTCAACTGCCGCTGTTCATTTTCCAGCGATACCGTCAGCGTGGCAAAACGTTCCTCGGACAGCAGGCCCTTGGTCATGTCTTCATAGCTTTTCTGAATAAGCTGGTCAATCTCCAATACCCGCTGTTTGGCCTTGTCCAGTTCCCGGCACTTGGCGGTCAGTTTTTTCTTCTCTTGCAGACCAAAATGCTCCATCTGCTCCTGGGCAAACCGCTTTTCGTAGACCTGGATGTACCACAACAGTCTTTGCAGACCTTCCAGCACCAATTCCTCAACTACTTTTTCCCGGATGAAATGGGCCGAGCAAACGTTGGAATTTCCTCGATAAGCAGAGCAGAAGAAAAACGCCTGCTCCCGCTTGTAGTTGTTGGTGGCGCTGTACCCCAGCTTACTGCCGCAGTCGGCACAGTAAAGAAGCCCGGAGAACATACTGACGATGCCCGTTCTCGTGGGTCTGCGGCGGTGCTGACGGAGATTTTGAACCAGGGCAAAGGTTTCCCGGTCAATGATGGCGGGGTGGGTGTCGGGGAATATCTTCCATTCCTCCTGGGGTTTATCCAGCCGCTTCTTCAACTTAAAGGATTGTCTGAATGAGCGAAAATTCACCGTATCGCCGGTGTATTCCTGCCTGTCCAGAATAGCGGCCACGGTGGAGGAACACCAGTTATGCGGGTACACAGGGGGCTTAACAGGGCAGTTTACGCCAATGCTGTGAAGATACTCGCTGGGGGTCAATACGCCCTCAGAGCGCAGTTTCTTGGCGATTTGAGTAGGCCCCAGGCCGGACACGCTCATTCGGAAAATCCGTTGTACTACCTCTGCCGCTGGCCTGTCTACCAGCCACTTGGTCTTGTCCTCCGGGTCTTTTTTGTAGCCATAAGGGACATTAGTGGTGAGCGGTATTCCGGCGTTGCCACGGCTCTGCATGACACGGCGAACCTTATCGCTCGTATTTTTCGCGTGCCACTCATTGAACAAATCTTGCATTGGAACGATGTCGCTGACGCCATTTGCGGTGTCGATGTTGTCCATGATGGCGATGTACCGCACGTTCAGCCGGACAAAATCTTCTTCCAGAAGCTGGCCTACCACAAGGCGGTTCCGGCCCAGCCGGGAGTGGTCTTTGACCACCAAATTTGCCACAAGCCCCTGCTCGGCCAACTCCATGATTTCCATGAAGGCCGGCCTTGCGAACGTAACCCCCGAGTATCCGTCGTCGAACATAAAGCGGGGGTTTGGCAAGTGGTTGTCTGCGGCGAACTTCTCTAAAATAGCCCTTTGATTCTGGATGCTGCCCGAGATGCCCTCTTTCTCGTCATCGCGGGACAATCTGGCGTATAACACAGTAATTCGCTGCTCGTTTGGCTGCTTTTTCTTCAAAATATGCTCCTTTCCGCAGCCGGATGTGATATGAATTGCGAGGTGCCATTATCATACCACACCCGGCGCAAAACTTCAATACTTTAATGTGCGATATTTCGATTGAGGATACGGATTACTTTCTTCTCCACGGGTTCGGCGGTGTCGTTGCTGAAATGGGCGTTGACGGCGTAGACGGTGCCACCGACCTCCCTCTCAAAGCTGATAGGCAGACTGTATTGATGTTCTCTCAGCCAGTCCAGGCGTTCCTCGTGGGACAGACCGACAAGAATAGCTGCTGTTTTCTCTATTTGCTCCATC
>NZ_QWKI01000044.1 GCF_009911645.1 Pseudoflavonifractor sp. 60 | reverse complement strand
TAGATTTTCGCTTCCTGCTCGGTCAATTCCAACTTGATAATATTCATCTGCTTCTCGCTCCTCTCGTTCTCTCCTGTCCTATCTGGCGGTGCTGTTCCTCGTTGGTGTAAACCATGTCCATCGTGTCTTGAATTTTGGCGGAGCGTTCCTCAACGCCTGTATTCAGCTTCAATTTCTTTCTGCAAGCAGAAATTTGAGCGGTTATAGCTTGTTTTTCGCCCCGTAACCGCTCCTTTTCAGCGGGTGACGCTCTGCGTATCTTATTTTGTAGCTTTGTCCGCTGGTCGATCAGCGTGTCCAATTCACTTTGAATGGTTTCACGGGCTGAAAGAAGATCGTCCAGCGTTTCAATGCGGTTTTTCGCCAAATAATCCACCTGGGCGGTGATCGTATCCAGCTTTCGCAGTTCCTCTTTCATAAACGGGCTGGTGGGCTTGTAATCCGTTCCCTTGGGTAAAATGCCAAGCTGGTATTCCCAATAGAGGAACAGCCGGTAAACGTGGCCTGTGGGCTGGAACGGAACATAGACCCGCAGTTCCTCCGGCAGCTCCGGGGCGAAATTCACGGTGGGGCGTTTATTCCCAAAGCTGGCTCGTGCGCCCAGGCTGCGCCTGATATTTTCCGGCGTCCACCGCTCGTCCAGGGTGTCCAGACGGGTGAAGTGCTGGTATTGTGGCAGGCGTATCTTCCAATGTTTGCCCGTGAAATCGGTGAGATAGCCCTTGCGCCGGAGATACTTCTCCATCATCTCCACAGTACGGCTTCCGTTGACCGCTTCCCGCACGTCCGCCCGATAAACATTGTAGCGGGTGGGTTTGCCGCTCTGCTCGTCCAGCCAGACCGGGCGGCTGGGGGCCTTGCGCCCATGCTCAATGACGGACAGGCCATATTCCCGGCAAAGCCGGTCTGAGGTGTCTCGGAGGCGCTGCTGCTCGGCTTTGGAGTAGTTATACTTTTTGCCATCCCTGAAAGATACTGAATTGAAACAGAAATGATTGTGCAGGTGGCCTTTGTCCAGGTGGGTGGTGACAATGACCTGGAACCTGTCACCCCACATATCCTGTGCCAGCTTCACGCCGATCTCATGGCACCGCTCCGGGGTGACCTCCCCCGGTTTGAAGCTCTGATAGCCGTGCCACGCGATGTACTTGTCCTCTTTGCCGTACCGCTGCTTGGTCAGGATCATCTGACGTAGGGCTGTTTGCTTCAAGCAGTTGATAGTGGTGACAAAGGAGCCATCTGCGGTTTTTTGTGGGTTCTGGATGTACGAAAATACATTGAAAAAGTCCTCGGTGCCCTTGGGGATGGTTTTCTCAGGGTTTTCCACATAGGCGATCAGGTCGCTGAGGCGGCCCTTGATGTGACACAGGCTGGTGGTTGCCACGTCAGGCCACCTCCTGTAAGAACAGGACGAGCTTTTCAAGCCGGGAACATTCTTCTGCCGCTTCCGGGCCGTAGACGGTCAGGCGTTCCAGCTTATCGTGGATTTCATACAAGGCGTCCAGCAGTTCCCAAAACTCCGAGGGTTGCTTGGGCTTGGGCCGCTTACCCAAACAAATCTGCCGGAGATATTCGGATTGGGTCAGGCCGCACAGGGCGGCGTCATGCTCCAGCTTGGTCTTTTCTTCGACCGTCAGTCGGATTTTCAGCCGTACTTTTTTGTCGTTGGTACTCAAAATAATTCCTCCATTCTGTCAAATTTCCGCCGTGGGAGGGGGTATTCAGGGGTCTCCCCTGGGAATGGATTTTGCCCCGTGGGGGGGCGAAATCCGATGCTCGCTATCCCTGTGGACAGGGGTAGTTCTGCTACTCCTGGGGCATGGAAAGCAGGCTGGTTCGGCTTCTTTCTGAGGAAATATGCTGAGAACATTTTTTCGCAGTTACGTTTGGCCTGTCCCATATCTGGGCTATGGCATCATAGGTGATGCCATTCTTATAGATAGGCCGCACAAAAGTGGCATCACGGATGATGCCACGCACAGGTGACGGCACATGACGTCAAAAATGCCGTCATGATTCGGTTGAAGCCGATTAAGTGACGGCAATTTTGGCATCACTTCTATTGGCGGGGCGAAATAGTGACGGCAAATAAGGTCATTTTTGCCGTCACACTGTTTTGCCGATTGTCCCGAATGGCGTTCCTGCCCCTGTTCAGCGGCGTTGTCTCGCTCGCTCCCCGGTGGAGGTCATGGCGGAGTATCCCATTCGGACGGTCATTCAGTTGTCAAAGCAAAAAAGAAGCCGGTACATCAAAACCAGCCCCAGCAGAATTTTCGTTCCGTTGAAGCGAGTTTGATGTACCGGCCTTGTTTTACAAGCGCCAAAAGGGATGTGCTATATGTGTTATTAAGTTGGCCCACTTGCATGGGAGTACAGTTTACCATATGGAACTAATGTTTGTCAACACACAATTCAATAGGTAGGACTACCCTTTTGGCATCTGTACTTTACTTTCGACAGGTAATGTGATATTATCTGAACAAATAAATTTATGATTTCTCTTTGGAGGAAAGTAATCTTGAAAAATATTGTTCCGTATACGCCCCTAAAGTATCAAACTAATCCATATACAAAAATAGCACCCAACATTTATCAAATGGGTGAACTTTTTGTTACCAGTATTGCGTTTGAACAGGAGCCCTTATTAGGAGAGGGAACCTCTGGAGCTGACATTTCACAGTATCCGCTGGAAGACTTGCTGGAACAATTTTTAGTTCATGTTACAGATTTTTATCCTGAAAAAAACACTTCAGATTCTACCACCTGCTATATTGAGATAGGTGGTAGAAAAATAGACTATATAAAGGATTTCTTGTCTGTTGTCGGCAAACATATATTTTGCAAAACCTTTTACGAGGATGGCGTAGAATATGCCAAACTGATACTGGAATAAAGAGGTGGCAATTATGGCACCAAAACGATATTTGTCTCTCTTTTTGGCAATATTGCTATGTATGCAATGTCTTACTGGATGCTCCAATTCAGGTAGTGATGTTGATCCAGGTACATTTATCGAGGAGGATAAAATTTACCAAGATGTCATCGCCGGTGATTTTATTAGCGAAGATAAAATTCAAGCAAAATACATTGCAGAAAACTTGATTTTTGAGAATGGGATATATGAAGTTACTATTGGCGAACAGTTCATTTGCCAATCGTATATCTTTGAAATAACCATAACCCCGGATAGTAAAACGGATATCCTTCAGTATCTTCCTGAAGACATCGTGGACTACGATATTGACTGGCCAAAGGTCATTTCTCAATTTGCGGTAGGGACAAGCGTAGTTATCGCTGTTGGTGCCATAAATACCGCTACGGGAGGTAAGACATTCTTTGTATTTGGGTCAGCAGCAGGTATTGCAGCGGAGGCGATAATTTCTGGTGCCATTGAAGCTACTATGAAGGTCATCCTAACCTGCGACGAGGGAGATGCACCAAAAGCGAAAGTAGCTAAGTATGCAATAGAGGGATTTTCCGAAGGATATATGTGGGGAGCGATAGCCGGTGCTGTTGAGAATATTGTTACTCCAACAGCATTACGATCTAAGGGACTTGGCAAACTCGTTGTAGACAATTTTGGAAATGTAAAGGACAAAACTGGCAAGATAATTGGAAAAGCTTTATATAGTACAGCAGAGAAGCAAATAACCCTTATAGATGATGCTGGCCGGATTCTTGGTTTCTTCAAATCCAATGGAGATGAAATTCTTGATGTTACCAAAGTTGCACTCAAGGCAAACTCTGCGTTTTGGCGAGGGTCTGGGGATGATGCTGTTCGTTGCTTGACAGATGCAGCAGGTAAGATTTACCGTATCGGTGATGACCTTGTTCCAAACTCAATCTACAAGATTAACGGATATATGTATCAGACCGATGACTTGGGGCGCATTATTAGTGTTTCGTTTGAAAAGTTAACTATGAAGCCTGTTGGCCAAGCACGCAAAACATTAGGCGTATCTATTGACGATATTGGTCGTGGCTTTCAACAGATTGGCGACCAAAGAGGACACATCATCGGAGATCGTTTCAATGGTACTGGTGGTATTGAAAATTTGGTTCCGATGAGTTCCAAGCTTAACCAATCAGAATATCTTGCCGTAGAAAACCTGTGGGCAGAGTCACTAAAAGACGGGAAAGCGGTTCAAGGAACAATTCAACTATTATATGATGGAAGTTCATTCAGACCCAGCAGGATGGATGTGTCCTATATTATTGACGGCGTTTCCGATTTCGTTAAACTGTTCAATTAACATGGAAAAAGAGAGGTAATTCATATGACATTTAAGTTTAAATCGTGCTTCATGACAATCTTTACACTATTTGTAGCTTTTTCGCTTTCAAGTTGCGGCGATAAAACGCCGGTATTCTCTACCGAAACTTCTATTTATTATTTAGCTGGTGACAATAGTGACTGGACTTATGGAAATCAGCAAAAAGAGTTTCCTGGCGACAAAAACTGCTATGTTCGCATTGGCTCTACTACCGTCACGGATATAAAAAGTGGAGTTGATTCGGAAATTGTAGTTACATATAGATTTACTTGTTCGGGAGATTGTGGCATTGAAATTTCTGACGGCATAGCTACTCTGGTAGATGGTACAGAGGATAACGTTGTAGAATATACTCGTTCTCTTTTAGCGCAGACTGACAAAGAAGCCGAGGAAGATATTGTTATTTTTCAGTATTCTCCTGATGGAGCATCCAGCGTAACGCTTGAGGTCATATATGATGACCAAGTTGATACTCGTTACGATGCACGAAACACAATCTATTTTTCAAAAGAAGCGGAAGATGTTATAAACGGCGTACATTGATAGATAATGAAATGAGGAACTTCCCATGAAAAAAGTCGCAGCTACAATATTTTTGGTCGTTATGGCCTGTATTGTTGTGGCCTGCAATAGTTCCAGGGTAGAGGGTAGTGAAAGCACAGTAGAAGCAGTTGTTGCTGAGTATAATGCTTTAGTTGCACAATACAATGTGGCCGTGGCTGCTCATAATGATGCAATTCCAGCTATAGTAGGAGCAAATACATATTTAGAAGAAATTATTACAGATGCAACGTTGGCTCTTAATTCTGGGGAACTGCCATTTGATCCTCAAACATCCATTGCCCTTGAACAATCAATCTCTACAGCTATGGCCAGAATGATGACCGTTCCTGATTTGCTCCCACTCAAAGAAGAAGTGATTATTCCAGTTGATGCGACCACATCAGAACGGGAAGAAATAGAACAGACTGTTATTGCTGAAAAGGATGCGCTTATAAAGATTTCGTTTCCTGACACGCCAACCACACCTGATTATACCGTCTCTATTGAAACGATAAAAGAAAATCAAATCGCTTTCCAAAATAGTATTCAGGGGCTCAAGCAAGTTACAGCGCCTTCAGATGACTTTGTAATGGATCGATTAAAAGAGCTTGACACCATCCTCGGCCTTGCAGCGGTAACAAAAAATCATGATCCAAATGGCTATCTTGGAACCCCTGGCGGCTATATTGGATGTATCTATTTTTCTGATGAACGGGTCGATAAAAGGGGCTGGGACATTGAGCCAGAAAAATATAATGTAATTGACATTGGGACAATCGGCGGTGGCTCCATTGAGGTATATGGTACGGTTGAGGAGGCTCAAACGCGGGATACATACCTTGCTTCTTTCGATAATACATCGTTGGATCGCGGCACTCATACTGTGGTTGGCACATTAATTGTAAGAATTTCTTCTAAGTTGGCACACGATCAGCAGATAGATTTAGAAAATCAAATAATTACAGTTTTGACAGAGATACAGTAGGGAACAGCTTTTGAAAAATCACTAAAGCCAAGGGGTACAAGCATTGCTTGCACCCCTTAGTTCTATTATTTGTAGATTAGCTCGGTATTTATGATTTCTATCACTCGTTCTACAATATTGTTCATCTGACATACCCATTTTATCTGGTCAGTAGCTTTGAGTTGCTCCGTAATGCCCTCCTGCTCCGTTAGCTGTTTGACCAACTGAGAAAACATATCGTCGGCTTGCCAGTCAATTTCAGAAAGATAAGTGTCCAACTTACCTGATAACAGCATAGCGGTATAGATGGCTCGACGGTACTTCTTTATGTAGCGCAAATGCCGTTGGCCCCAAATGCCGATGGGAACAGTTTCAGGAACAGAGAGATTAGGCAAGAAATAATCGCCCTGCTGGTAGTAAGTTCCACCCATCTGCTCAAATAATGACTTTTCCATAATATAGTCCTCCGATAGATTGATATTTCCTGCAATTCAATCACATTCGGTTGACTTGATAAAAGTTTGGGAGGAACTTCCTTACGAAGTCCCTCCCAAGACGCCTCTCATTTTTTCGCAAAAAAGCTCTGTACTTCGCCCAGCAGCTCCATGGCCTTGAACTTGAGGACATAGCCCTCGCCGCCGCCGGTGACCAGAGCGCCCTGCTCCGGGGTGAAGTAACCGGCCTCCAGAGCCTGGTCCACCGTTTCGCTGGCGGCCCCCAGACACAGGGGAGGGAAGGCCACGCACCACCAGTTTTGACCCTTGCCCTCCCCGATAATGACCCGGAGGGCGGTGTAGTTCCCGGCAGGGAGGGCGAAGCCGTCGTACTCCTTGGTGGGGAACCAACACTCCTCCAGGCTGGCGGACACGGGGTAGTCCCAGCCCTGCTCCTCTACCACCGCCCGTCCTGCGGCGGCCAGGGTGTTCAAATGGCCCTCCAGCGCCGCCTGGGCCTGAGACAGGGTCGCGTTCTCGGGATACAGCGTTTCCGCCTGCTCTAAAATCCGGTCCCGTACCGCCAGCTTCAGCGCCTGGTCCTCCCGGCTGTCTGAGTTGGCGATGACGTGAAGACGAATTACATGGTCTGCCAGCTCCTGCTGCTCCCGTCCCAGCCAGCTGCCCGCAATCACCGCCACCAGTACGCCAAACATCAGCGCCAGCTCCCAGCGCTTTAATTTTCGGTCCATACCATTTTCCTCCCTGAAATAAAAATCCGCCCACACTGTTAAGTTTCTTACAGTATGGACGGATTTTTCAGTTTTTATAATGGTATGCAGACAAGAAAATAATGAAGCGGCAGTTCGACCGGAATCCGAAAAATATCATAAGGTACACTTTTTGATAGTTGTTGACTGTAGTTTAGGATACCATAAATCGACAACGTTTGCAAGAGCTTTTTCGTGATTTTTTATCAAATTATTTTCAAATAATTACCAATTATCTGATTTCCGGCAAATGTCAAAAAGTGTACTTTTTGCCACTTGTGGCCGCAAGCGCCGCACCTGGTAATGCAGCAGTATTGATAGGGAGGTAATCCTATGAGCGAAACAAATCTGAACCCAGAACTTGAGAAGTCCAGCAAAAAGAGGCGCAGCAAATCCAAAGCTGGCTATATCGTGGGCAGTCTGGCTCTCTGCGCCGGGGCCTGTGTGGCGATCCCCAAGCTGATGCCAAAGGTGACAGCCTTTATTTATGACCAGATGTACAAATCTCCGGATTCCGTCCTGGACGAGGACAGCTGGTATACCGGGCCGAAAATCCCTAAGGAGGTGCTCCAGGCGGACGAGGAGGCTCAGGATAACACGGGGGACGATTTAGACGAGGAGGAGTAAGGATGGATATCAGCTTAAATGACCTTGTGAACCAGTGCTTTAAAGCGATTCAGGACAGAATCCGAAATCTGAGAAACTTTAACATTGTGGTAACTGGAAAGACCGGCGTGGGGAAAAGCACACTGATTAACAGTATGTTCCACGGGAATATGGCAGATACCGGAATTGGGGAACCGGTAACAAAGGAGATCCAAAAGCACAGTAAACCCGGTTGCCCGCTGGTAATCTATGACACACCTGGCTTTGAACTGACAAAGGGCCAAACGGAGAACGTAAAGCGGGATATCCTCAAATTGATTGAAACCGGCGTGGAGTCAAGGGATGTCAATCAGATGATCCACTGTATCTGGTACTGTGTCAGTGTGACGGGAGACCGCACCTTTGACGGTGGAGAGTTGGAGTGGATCAAGGATTTGACAAGCTCCACTGCCAAAACCAAAGTTCCGGTCATAGTCGTGCTGACCAAGGCCTATGATATGGACGACGCCAAGGTAATGAAAAATCAAATTAATGCCTACAATCTGCCCATCGCCAAAGTTGTCCCTGTTGTGGCCCAGGATAAGAGTTTTAACGGCGGAGCATATATAGTGCGCGCCTGTAACCTGGAAATTTTATTGCAGGTAACATCTCAGTGCATACCGGAGGAACTCCTTGATACCCTCCAGCATGTCCAGAAGGTCAGCTTATCCGAAAAAAAGAACAGGGCCCATGCCGCCGTTGCAACAGCGGCAGCAGCAGCGGTTGCCACAGGGGCCAGCCCTATCCCTTTTTCCGACGCCGCGCTGCTGATTCCAACGCAAGTTACCATGATCGCCTCCATCACCGCGATTTTTGGGATCGAGATCAATAAGGGCATTTTGACCGCCCTTGTCTCCTCCACCCTGGGCAGCGCCGGGGCGACGGTGCTGGGCAAGACCGCCGTCTCCAATATTCTAAAATTGATCCCCGGCGTGGGGACGGTGGCCGGCGCGGTCATTTCGGGCAGTACGGCGGGGGTCATCACCACCGCCCTGGGAGAGGCATATATCCTGCTGATGGAAAAAATGTTCCTGGGGGAGATCAGCGCCCAGGACCTGGAGGGCGAACGGGGAAGACAGATCATCTCGGAGGCCTTCAAGCAGAGGCTGAAAAAACGATAATCAAAAACAAGGGACAGCACCTGCCGTGCTGTCCCTGGATATTTTCAGACTGTCTGAGCCAAGAAAACCTCTCCGCCGAACTCCCGAAGGCGCTCCCAGGCCTCCCGTGCCTTGTCCTCACTGTCGAAGAGCCCGAAGGCGGTAGGGCCGGTGCCGCTCATGCTGGCCCCCAGCGCCCCGCACTGAATGAGGGTGTTTTTAATGTCGTTTACCCGCGTCCTCTGGCGCTCGGGGAGGGCGTCCTCAAAGACGTTGTACATCCGCCGCGAAACTCCGGCCAGGTCCCCCGCCTCCAGGGCGGCGATGACCCCCTTAGTGTCGGGGCGGCAGCGCAGGCGCACACTGTCGATTTTGGCAAAGAGGGCGGGGGTTGAGATGGAGAACTCCGGCTTGCACAGCACCGCCCAGCACCGGGGCAGGGGGGGCAGGGGAGTGAGGATTTCCCCCCGTCCCTCCGCCAGGGCGGTGCCCCCGATGACGCAGTAGGGCACGTCGGAGCCTACCAATGCTCCGATACTGGCGACCGCCTCCGGGGACAGGCAGGCGTCCTCCATCAGGTTCAGCGCCCGAAGGACGGCGGCGGCGTCGCTGCTCCCGCCCCCCAGGCCGGCGCAGACAGGGATATGCTTCTCGATGGTGACATCCAGCCCATCGAAGTTAACACTGCGCTTTAAGTCCTCCGTATCCCACTTGCCCGGATTCTGAACGACCGCGCTCTCATACCAGCGCAGGGCGGCCTGGGCGGCCAGGTTCTTCTCGTTGTTGGGCAGAAAGTGGAGGTTGGTGCTGACCCGCAGCTCCCCTGTATTTGTGTAACTCAGATCCAGGAGGTCGGCCAGCTCAATGGACTGCATCACCATCCGCAGGTCGTGGTAGCCGTCGGGACGCCTGCCCAGCACATCCAGAGTCAGATTCAGTTTTGCGTGAGCTTCCACCTGCACGGCGGCCGCCTCCTTATGTTCGTATCTTCCGGGCCTCCAGATAGAATCGCTTGTGATGGGCCTCCCCCATGGAGAAGGTCTTCCGGGGCAGCACTCCATCGTGGATAATGGTGGGGAACAGCTCCCCCTTGGACATGGAGGGCAGCAGGAAGGCCACGGCATCCTCCCGCTCCTCCGCCAGGGCACAGGCCTCTTCCGCCCCATGAATGTAGTCGGTGCGTACCTTGGGGTGGGCGGCAAGGTAGCTGTCCAAAAAGTTTTGCAGGGTGGCCACAGGCAGCCGGGCGGCGGGGTCGGAGACGGTGATCTCCCCCCGGCTCCAGCGGTTGATGACGAAGGGCAGCAAGTGGCCCTCCACCCGGCCCTGGACGGCGGAGGGGTAGAAGCGCATCAGGGCGTCCAGCAGCTCCTCCGGCCGGACCCCGAAGACGACCCGGTGGATGGGCTCGAACTCCAGGGAGTCGTCGTGGAGATTGACCAACTCGCACAGGGCGTACCGGGAGGGCAGGTCAGGCCACTGGGCGGGGTCGGTGAGCCCCTTGCGCCGCTCGTAGCAGGCCTTGGCGGCGGCCAGGGAGTGGTTGCCGTCCCCCACGGCGAACAGCAGCCCGTCCAGGTCCTGCTCAACCCGGTCTCTCCAGGTCTTCAGCGCCTGGAGGACATGGACTTTCAGCTCCGGAGTCAGCAGCCAGCCCCTGATGTGGCCGCCCCGCTCCATCAGCTCAAAATCGTAGAGCAGTTCCATCTCCTCTGTGCAGGCGGAGAGGGGCTCGATCATCGTCCTATGGGGGTCGTCCACCAGGAGCATGGCGTGGGGCAGCTCAATGGGGGCGTTCTTCCGCACCGCCACCCGGGGCGGGATACGGGACAGGACGGTGCCCTCGGTGGCCCGGACGGCGGAGGCAGTCTCCGGCTCGTAGTCGTACTGCTCCAAATCTACCGCGCCGATCAGCCCCCGGCGGACCTTGCCGCTGTCCAGGGTGCGCTCCACATAGATCAGGGCGTCGGGGTACTCCTGAAAGCGGCCCTCCCGCAGGTAGCGGCTCATGGTGTTGTTGATCTCCATGATGTCCGTCTCCACACTGGGGCCCTCCAGACAGCTCTCCGGCAGAATCAGCCGCAGAGCCGAGGGCGCCCGGCCCACCCGCTCCTCAACCCGCTGCCAGTACTCGGGCCGGGAGGTGTACTGGTCGCAGGCCACCACGCTCCACAGACTCAGGTCGCAGTCCCGGGGCAGGAGAATGTTTGCGGGCTGGAAGGGGAGGTCTTCAAATTGTTTTGTCATAGATCATCACTCATTTTAATTTTCTTTTTGCCGTTCCGCCAGCGCGTCCAATTTCTGTTCTATCCGGTCCAGCTTCTCCCACAGGACACGCAGGCAGCCCAGAACCGCGCCGCCCAGGATCAGGCCGAATATCAGCCAGTCCTCCCCCAGCGGCGCCAGCATCAGGGTCGAGAAAAACATACCGGCGGCGGATAGAAGGGCATAAATCAGGAAGGCGGCCACCTTAATCCAGCGCCCCCTCAATGGCGCGGAGCAGGTCGCCGAACTCCTCGAAAGCGGGCAGCTCGGGGTGGGCAGCCTTGATGGCGTCGGTGGACTTGAACAGGAAGCCCGCCTTGCTGGCCTGAATCATCCCCAGGTCGTTGAAGCTGTCCCCGGCGGCGATGGTGTCAAAGCCCATGGACTGGAGGGCCCGCACCGTGGTCAGCTTGGACTGCTCACAGCGCATTTTGTAGCCAGTGATCTCCCCGTTCTCCGCAACCTCCAGGGTGTTGCAGAAGATGGCGGGCCAGCCCAGCTTCTCCATCAGAGGCTTGGCGAACTGCTCGAAGGTGTCGCTGAGGATGACCACCTGGGTCTGGGAGCGCAGCTGGTCCAGGAACTCTTTCGCCCCGGGCAGGGGGTCGATTTTGGCGATGACCGCCTGGATCTCCTTCAGTCCCAGACCGTGCTCCTTCAAAATGCCCAGCCGCCACTTCATCAGCTTGTCGTAGTCGGGCTCGTCTCGGGTTGTGCGGCGCAGCTCCGGGATGCCGCTCTCCTCAGAAAAGGCAATCCAAATTTCCGGGACCAAGACACCCTCCATGTCTAAACATACAATATTCATCAAATATTCTCCTCTCTTCCCTGCTTCCTTCTCAAATTGGTGAGGAAGTTGTCCATCCGGGCCACGGCCTCGGCGATATCCTTCATAGAGGCGGCGTAGCAGGCCCGCACAAAGCCCTCGCCGCCGGGACCGAAGGCGGAGCCGGGGATGACGGCCACCTTCTCCTCCAGCAGGAACCGTTCACAGAACTCCTCGCTGGTCAGGCCGGTGGAGCGGATATCCGGGAAGACATAGAAGGCGCCCTTGGGCTCGAAGCAGGGCAGGCCGATGCGGTTCAGGTTTTCCACCAGATACCGGCGGCGGCGGTCGTACTCCTCCCGCATATGCTCAATGTCCCCGTCGCCGTTGCGCATGGCCTCCACGGCGGCGTACTGGCTGGTGGTGGGGGCGGACATGATGCCGAACTGGTGGAGCTTGGTCATGGCGGCGATAATGGGCTGGGGGGCGCAGACATAGCCCATGCGCCAGCCGGTCATAGCGTGGCTCTTGGAGAAGCCGTTGACCACGATGGTCCGGTCGTACATATCGGTCAGGTTGGCCAGGGAGACGTGACGGCGGCCGTAGGTCAGTTCAGCGTAAATCTCGTCGGAGATGACCATAATATCGGTGCCCCGCAGTACCTGGGCAATGGCCTCCAGGTCCTTGCGCTCCATGGTGCCGCCGGTGGGATTGGAGGGGAAGGGGAGGACCAGCACCTTGGTCTTGTCGGTAATGGCTGACTCCAGTTCCTCCGGGGTGAGGCGGAACTGGTTCTCCGCCTTCAGGGTCAGGTACCTGGGCACGCCGCCGGCCATTTCGGCCAGGGGGCCGTAGCACACGAAGGAGGGCACCGGTACGATCACCTCGTCCCCCGGATTGACCAGAACCCGCAGGGCCAGGTCGATGGCCTCGCTGCCCCCCACGGTGACCAGAATCTGGCTGGCGTAGTCGTACTGCAAATCAAAGCGGCGGTTGAGGTAGGAGGCGATTTCCCGGCGCAGCTGGAGCATTCCGGCGTTGGAGGTGTACTTGGTGCGGCCCCGCTCCAGGGAGTAGATGCCCGCGTCCCGGATGTGCCAGGGGGTCACGAAGTCGGGCTCGCCGATGCCCAGAGAGATGGCGTCGGTCATCTCCTCCAGAATGTCGAAGAACTTCCGAATGCCGGAGGGCTTCACGTTTTGGATTCTCTCATTGAGGATATGCTCGTAATTCATACGAAGATGTACTCCCTTTCCTCCGGGTCCTGGGGACGGAACACCAGATGTTTTTCCTTGTATTTTTTCAGGATGAAGTGGGTTGCCGTGCCGGTGACGCCCTGGATGGGGGCCAGCCGCTCTCCCACGAACTGGGCCACCTGGCGCAGGGTGCGGCCCGAGATGATGACGGTCAGGTCAAAGGAGCCGCTCATCAGGTACATACTCTCCACCTCGTCATACTGATAGATGCGCTCGGCGATGCGGTCGAAGCCGTCCTTGGACTGGGGGGTCACATTGACCTCGATCAGGGCGGTCACCGTCTCCTTATGGACCCGGTCCCAGTCCACAATGGCCTGGTAGCCCAGAATGGTCCGGTCGTCCTCGTATTGCTTGATGGCGGCCTTGGCCTCCTCCTCGCTCACTCCTGCTGCGGCGGCCAGCGCCGACAGCGGCATGGTGCAGTCCTGTTCCAACAGCTCCAGCAGCTTTTCCATGAACTGTTCCTCCTTGTGAAATTGGCGTCCGGACCGCCGGACGGCCCGTATCAAGCTCCATTATACACGCTGTTTCAGAGAAAAACAATCCCAAAGCGCAGGAATCCGCCCCAGTCTCTCCCGCTCCCGCAAATTATTGCCTCAAAAGAGAAAAAAAGTATTGATTCCTGGGAGAAACTGTGGTATACTACCCAGGCATTATGCGTGGGAGTGCGGATTTTTCGCCCGGTGCCTGGAAAAACCGGGTTGGCGGAGAACATGATGCCCCCAGAAGAATAACTGAAAAAACAGGAGGAAACAACTATGGCAGTCGTATCTATGAAGCAGCTGCTGGAGGCCGGCGTCCACTTCGGCCACCAGACCCGCCGGTGGAACCCCAAAATGGCCACCTACATTTACACCGAGCGCAACGGCATCTATATCATCGATCTCCAGAAGACGGTGAAGAAGCTGGAGGAGGCCTATAACTTTGTCCGCTCCCTGGGCGAGAAGGGGGAGACCCTGCTCTTCGTGGGCACCAAGAAGCAGGCCCAGGAGGCCATCCGGGAAGAGGCCGGCCGGGTTGGCATGTACTGGGTCAACGCCCGCTGGCTGGGCGGTATGCTCACCAACTTCAAGACCATGCGGGGCCGCGTGGACCGTCTGGCCCAGCTGAAGAAGATGCAGGAGGACGGCACCTTCGACATGCTGCCCAAGAAGGAAGTCATTAAGCACATGGGCGAGATCGCCAAGCTGGAGAAGTACCTGGGCGGCGTCACCGAGATGAAGAAGCTCCCCGGCGCCCTGTTCGTGGTGGACCCCCGCAAGGAGCGCAACGCCATTAACGAGGCCCGCAAGCTCCACATCCCCATTGTAGCCATCGTGGACACCAACTGCGATCCCGACGAGATTGACTACGTGATCCCCGGCAACGACGACGCCATCCGCGCCATCAAGCTCATCTCCTCCGTTATGGCCAACGCCATCCAGGAGGGCAAGCAGGGCCAGGACGCCGCCCCCGCTGAGGAGGCCGCTCCCGCCGCCGGAGAGTAAGAAATATTTTGGCAGGGCGTGACGACCCCGGCATTCCGCCCCAGGTAAACGCGGCGTGCCGCGCGGCCAGTTGTCGCGCCCTGCTGTATCACAATAATTTGGAGGTAATTTATTATGGCGATTTCCGCTAAGGACGTACAGAAGCTGCGCGAGATGACCGGCGTTGGCATGATGGACTGCAAGAAGGCCCTGGTGGAGGCCGACGGCGACTTTGACAAGGCCATCGAGTGGCTGCGGGAGAAGGGTCTGGCCGCTCAGACCAAGAAGGCCGGCAAGGTGGCTGCTGAGGGCGTGTCCCTGGCTATGGCGACCGACAACGGCGTGGGCGTTCTGATCGAGGTCAACTCTCAGACCGACTTTGTGGCCAAGAACGACGTGTTCCAGGGCTTTGTCAAGGACGTGGCCAGCGTGGTGGCCGCCGAGGACCCCGCCGATGTGGAGGCCCTGAAGAACTGCAAGTACCCCGGCACCGACCGCACCATCGCCGACGTGACCGCCGACAAGGTGCTTGCCATTGGCGAGAATATCCAGATTCGCCGCTTCGTCCGCTACGCCGAGGGCGTCAGCGTGCCCTATGTCCACATGAACGGCAAGGTGGGCGTGCTGGTCAACCTGGCCGTGGAGGGCATTGATGCCGACAAGGTGGTGGAACTGGGCAGGGACGTGGCCATGCAGATCTGTGCCATGAACCCCACCTACCTGGACAAGTCCAACGTGAGCCAGGAGGTGCTGAACAAGGAGAAGGAGATCCAGCTGGCCATTATGGCCAACGACCCCAAGATGGCTGCCAAGCCTGACAAGGTGAAGGAGGGCATTGTTATGGGCAAGCTGGGTAAGTACTATGAGGAGAACTGTCTGCTCCAGCAGGCCTTTGTGAAGGAGAACAAGATTTCTGTGGAGAAGCACGTGGCTGCCGTGGCCAAGGAGCTGGGCGGCACCATCACCGTGAAGGCCTTTACCCGCTTCGCCACCGGCGAGGGCATCGAGAAGAAGGAAGAGAACTTCGCCGATGAAGTGGCCTCCATGATGAAGTAATTCCCCCAAGCCGTCAGAGATCACTCTCTGACGGCTTTTTTGCTGCCTACACCAGCTGTGGAGAGAAACAGGACCGGACCTGCCAATGAGGTCCGGTCCTGTATTCCTTTGTGGAATTATGCTCTCTTGGCCCGGTTAATGGCGGCCAGGATGGCACGGAGGGGGGCCAGGTTGATGTTGTGGGATAGACCTACGCCCCAGTACTGCTTGCCGGTGCGCTTGTCCTGGAGCAGGATGTAGGCCACACCCTGGGAGTCGGAGCCGTCGGTAATGGCGTGGGAAGTATAGTCCAGGAAGGAAAAGCGGTCGATCTTCTCCCCCTTGATGGCGTTGAAAAATGCGTCGATCGGGCCGTTGCCCTCGCCGGAGACCTGGAACACGGTGTCGGTATGCTGGATGGTGCCCTCAAACGCCACATGGGAGTGGCCCTCCCCATCCACCGTCTCCTGAAAAGCGTGCTTGAGCAGCTGGTAGGGCTCCTTTACGTCGATATACTCCTGGTGGAACAGCTCGCTGATGCGCTCCGGAGAAATTTCCTTGCCCACCCGGTCGGTCTCCACCTGAACAATGTGGCCGAATTCGGGGTGCATGGACTTGGGCAGGTCGAAGCCGAAGTCGTGCTCCATAATATAGGCGGCGCCCCCCTTGCCCGACTGGGAGTTGATGCGGATAATGGGCTCGTACTCCCGGCCCACGTCGGCGGGGTCGATGGGCAGATAGGGGATCTCCCAGAACTGGGTTCCCGAGGTCTTCATATACTGCACGCCCTTGTTGATGGCGTCCTGGTGGCTGCCCGAGAAGGCGGTAAACACCAGCTTGCCCACGTAGGGCTGGCGGTCGCCCACCGGCATCTTGGTACACCGCTCGTACATCTCCTTAATCTTGTTGATGTTGGAGAAGTTCAGTTTCGGGTCCACCCCCTGGGTGTACATGTTCATGGCCAGGGTCACCATATCCACATTGCCGGTGCGCTCTCCGTTGCCGAAGAGGGTCGCCTCTACCCGGTCCGCTCCCGCCAGCAGGCCCATCTCGGTGGTGGCTACGCCGCAGCCCCGGTCATTGTGGGGGTGGAGGGAGATGATGGCGCAGTCCCGCCCGGGGATCTTCCGGCAGAAGTACTCCAGCATATCAGCGAACTGGTTGGGCATACAGTTCTCCACGGTGGTGGGCAGGTTGAGGATCACCTTGTTCTCAGGCGTGGCGTGGAGGTGGTCCAGCACCGCCTGGCAAATCTCCACAGCGTAGTCCATCTCGGTACCCATAAAGGACTCCGGGGAGTACTCAAAGCGGAGATTCATACCGGATTCGATCATGGGCTGGGACATCTCGTAGATCAGATCAGCGGCGTCGGTGGCAATTTTGGTAATACCGTCGCAGTCCATCTGGAAGACTACCTTCCGCTGAAGGGTCGAGGTGGAGTTATAAAAGTGGAGGATAACATTTTTGGCCCCCTGGATGGCCTCAAAGGTCTTTTTAATCAGGTGCTCCCGGGCCTGGACCAGCACCTGGATGGTCACGTCGTCGGGAATGTGTCCCCCCTCGATGAGCTCCCGGCAGATCTCGTACTCCGTCTCGCTGGCAGAGGGGAAGCCAATTTCAATCTCCTTTACGCCGATATCCACCAGAGTGTGGAAGTACTCCAGCTTTTCGGCCAGGTTCATGGGGTCCACCAGGGCCTGGTTGCCGTCCCGCAGGTCCACGGAGCACCAGACAGGGGCCTTGGTGATGACCCTGTCCGGCCAGGTGCGCCCCTGAATAGGCTGGGGCTGGAAGGGAATGTATTTTTCAAATCCGGGCTTCATATTAAGATATCCTCCTTCATGGTACGTTACTTTTGTTGCAGCTTTTGCAGCTTTTTTACAAGCCGCTCTCGATTTTTCGCCCTTTTCATAAGGGTTGGCAGGTCATCCGCCTGCGTCCTTCCGCCGGTCCAGTCCGAGGGCTTTTCCCGCAGTCTGGCGCTGAGATAGCCGATGAGATAGGCCAGGTGCTCACGGTTCAGCGCCCACACCGGCTTGCCGTCAAGGCTGGTCAGGAACCACAGGTCATAGCCGAAGATGGGGTCCTGGCCCCGCCGGAGCGCCCCGTCCCCGCCGTACCACACCGCCTGTCCGGTTTGTTCAACCCGCCCCGGCATCTCAAAGCCGCAGTAGGGGCAGGGAACCCGGAGCACGGGGAAGGTCTGCCGCCGCTGGTCATAGATGGGGACGTTGTAGAACCGGCCGCAGGACTGGCACAGGTTCTGGACCCGGCAGCGAAAGCCGCTGAGCTTTTTCTGCTGTCCATAGCCGCAGCGGGTGCATTGGAAGCGGTACCGCCCCTCCTGGAGCCTGACCAGCCCCATCCCGCCGCACCGGGGGCAGGTGACACACAGCCCGGTTTTCAGTGCGGAGTAGACGCTGTAGGTCCCATAGGGCTGATCTTTGATTCGGTGTTCCGGCATAGCGCCCTCCTTTCCCCTCGGGGGGATAGAAAAACACCCCCGACTTTTCAGTCAGGGGCGTAATTGATTACGCGGTACCACCCTGGTTCAGCTGACAGTTGCCCGCCAGCCCTCACAGCCTCCAACAAGGCCTTGGTCCATAACGAGACCAGCCGTTCCGCCCTACTTCGGTTCAGACGGACTGCTCGGGGGCCAGTTATCCACAGCGGCGCCCACACCGGCTTGCACCATCCGCCGGCTCTCTGAGTGGGAGGAAGCTGTCTTTTTCCCCTTCATCGCATTTTCTTGTTAAGCATTTTAACGGAAATCCCGCCGCTTGTCAAGAGAAAATTTTTGTGATAAAATGCAAAGAACAACGACAATTCGGGAGGCGGAACCATGGTTTTATTGGTAATCGACACCCAAAAGGGCATTACGGACGACCAGCTGTACTGCCGGCCCGCTCTACAATTTTTCTCTACGTTACGAATTGAAGAAAATTTGAAAAAACAGTTGATTTTCTCCGGTAACTATGTTATGATACCAGTTGCGTTTACAAGAATGCCCTCATGCGGAGAAAGAGGTGAAGATAAAATGAAGGAAGGCCTCCACCCCAACTATCAACAGACCACCATCCGGTGCGCCTGCGGCAACGTGATTGAGACCGGCTCCACCAAGAAGGACATCCGCGTAGAAGTTTGCTCCAAGTGTCATCCCTTCTACACCGGCAAGCAGAAGATGGTGGACACAGGTGGTCGTGTCAGCCGCTTCAACAAGAAGTTTGGCTTCGACAAGTAAGTTCCCGTGTACAAAAGCCGCACCGTGTATTCGGTGCGGTTTTTTGTATCAATTCACGGCATTTCCCATAAGATAACAGGGAAAGGTTTTCTGTGGTTCCCCTTTCATGAAAGGGGAAGAGAAAAGGGAGGTAATCGCAATGCGCAGAGTTGATGTGAAGGATTTGGACAAAAATGTTTTTTCCGCCATTGGCGAGCAGTGGATGCTCATTACCGCCGGAACGGCGGAGCACTGCAATACCATGACCGCCTCCTGGGGCGGGCTGGGGGTCATCTGGGGGGCTCCGGCGGCCACCTGCTACATCCGGCCCCAGCGATACACCAAGGAGTTTGTGGACCGGGAGGAGTATTTCACCCTGGCCTTCTTCGGGGAGGAGCACCGCAAAGCCCTCCAGCTGTGCGGATCCAAAAGCGGCCGGGACACGGATAAGGTGAAGGAGTGCGGCTTTACGGTGAGGACGGCGGAGTGCGGCGCCCCCTACTTTGAGGAGGCGGAGCTGGTGCTGGTGTGCCGCAAACGGTTCGCCCAGCCCATGGACCCGGACAATATCCCCGGGGAGATCAAAACAAAATGGTATCCCCAGGCGGATTATCACACCCTGTATATCGGGGAGATCGTGGAGGCCCTGGTGAAGGACTGAGTTTATAGATGCAGACCCGTAAAAAAATCGTCAAAAGAATCCATTTTATAAATTTTCTTCAGCGCCAAAAGTACACTGATTCGTACACTATAACGCCCTTGTTCCATTTTGGCTATAATACCCTCAGTCACAGGAATCCCCATTACCTCTAATTGAGCCGAAACTTCTTTTTGCAGCAATCCATTTTTCTTGCGCAATGCTTTCAAATTAGCTCCAATTGAAATATCCTGCTTCAATCCATTCGCCATGAGGAAACCCCCAGATAAAATCTATTGGATTAGTATATCCGCCTTGATTTTATCTGTTCAGGTCTGTTATAATTGGATAAATATATCCAGTTATAAAAGTGAGGGGCAAATATGATGGAAAAAAGAGGAGAATACTGGACAACGTGGATGATCTTGATGAAAGAAGTCGAAAAAATGCTGCCTGACAGGGCACAGCGGGCCATTTGGTGGGCGGCGGCGAATTATGATGGGCTGACAGAGATGTGTGACGACCCGGCTATAGCGCTGGAGGATATTCCAACCATGATGGAAAAAGCGTGGAAAGAAGAGAGCTATGCTCTTTTTATGCTTCTCTGCATTTCAAAAGCACTAAAAAAGTCAAAAGAAAACGAGGAAATTTAGCCTGTATGCAAGATATTCAAGAGAAAACACAGTTTAACCGGGCCGTGCTGGTGGGGCTGAACGCCTTCAGTCTGAGCCGGGAGGAGAACGCCGACGAGGAGAGCATGGAGGAGCTGGCCGCTCTGCTGGAGACGGCGGGGGGCGAGACGGTGGGGATTGTGACCCAATCCAAGGACAGTCCCGACCCCCGCACCTTCATCGGGGAGGGCAAGGTTGCCGAGGTGCGGGAGCTGGTCCAGGCCGCCGGGGCCGACATGGTCATCTTCGACAATCCCCTCTCCCCCTCCCAGCAGCGCAACCTGGCTGAGGAGCTAAAGGTGGGGGTCCTGGACCGCTCCGCCCTGATTTTAGACATCTTCGCCCAGCGGGCAAGGACCAAAGAGGGCCGCCTCCAGGTGGAACTGGCGCAATATAAGTATCTGCTGCCCCGGCTGCTGGGTATGTGGAAGCACCTGGAGCGGCAGGAGGGCGCCATCGGGACCCGGGGCCCCGGCGAGACCCAGCTGGAGTCGGACCGGCGCATCCTGGGGCGGAAGATCGCCAAGCTGGAGAGTGAATTGAAGGATGTGCGCCGGGTCCGGGCAACCCAGCGGGAGCGGCGCATGAAAAATGAGGTGCCGGTGGTGGCCATTGTGGGCTACACCAATGCGGGCAAGTCGACCCTGCTCAACTGCCTCACTGGAGCGGATATCCCCGCCAACAACCGCCTCTTCGATACCCTGGACACCACAACCCGGGCGCTGGAAATTTCCGACACCTGCACCGTGCTGCTGTCTGATACGGTGGGCTTTATCCGCAAGCTGCCCCACCACCTGGTAGAGGCCTTCAAGGCGACCCTGGAGGAACTGGAGTACGCCGACCTGCTCCTCCACGTCATCGACGCCTCCAGCCCCCAGTGGCGGGAACAGGGGGCGGTGGTGGACCAGCTGATTCAGGAACTGGGCGCCGGTCAAACCCCCCGCATTGAGGTCTTTAACAAGTGCGACCTGTGGACCGGCGACATTCGTCCCCATGGGGAGGACCAGGTGTCCATCTCCGCCAGGACCGGCGAGGGGATTCCGGAGCTGCTCTCCACCATTGGCAGGATTCTGGACAACGGGGCCCGCCGGGTCACTATCCGCCTGCCCTACGACAAAGGGGGGCTGCTGGACAAGCTCTACCTGGAGGCCAAGGTGGAGAAGGTGAACTACGGGGAGACCATCGATGTGGAGGCCGTCTGTACCCCCAAGGTCATCGGTCAGCTGGGCCCCCTGGTGGAGGGGTGGAGGCCCCACAAGGAGTTTTGGGAGGAGTAACAGGAGCGGCGCACCCGCTCCGGGGAGGACAATATGGATTTTATTTTGCGGACCTGGCGGCGTGAGGACGTGGCCGACGTACTGCGGTATGCCAACAACGAGAAGATCGCCCGGAACCTGCGGGACGCGTTTCCCTTCCCCTACATCCTGACGGACGCACAGGAGTTTGTGAACAGCTGTGTGGAAGGGGACGAGGACCGTCAGCTGTGCCGGGCCATTGAGGCGGACGGCCATGCGGTGGGCAGCATCGCCCTGTTCCGGGGCAGCGATGTGTACCGTTTGACCGCTGAACTGGGCTACTGGCTGGCCGAGGAGTACTGGGGCCGGGGGATGATGACCCGGGCCGTCCAGCAGATTTGCCAGGAGGGCGAGGAGCGCTGGGACGACTTGGTCCGCATCTATGCCGAGCCCTTCGCCCACAACACCGCCTCCCGCCGGGTCCTGGAGAAGGCTGGCTTTGCCCTGGAGGGGGTTCTGCGCCACAGCGTGTGCAAGCAGGGGCGGATTTGGGACTCCTGTATGTACGCCCTGCTCTGCCGGTGAACTGCCCCCTGTCCTAACCGAACCCCTCCCATATCCGCATAACAACAGCCTGGACTTTCATTGTCCAGGCTGTAGCTTTTTTTATGACTCCTGAGGGGCGGTGGGGCTGGACTCAAACTTTACAGTTTGACCGTTGACCTCCACATCCTCTTCGGCGGGAATAAGGAGATATTTTCTGCCGTCGATGGTCCGGGGCTCCACCAGATAACTTTGGTCCGGACTGACGGTCACAGTGACATGAGCCGTTTTGAGTTCAAATTTCCCCGTGTCGATCAGGTTGGCGGGGCTGAGGACGGCCCCCGCGCCAAACCGCTCCTGGCAGCTGGCCTGGAAGGCGTCGATCCGCTCCTGGGGAACGCCGCAGTCCCGGAGTACGGCGCCAATGTCCTCCACCGTCAGGTCCAGCGGCTCCGGGGATTTGCTCTCCTTGTGCTGAGCGATCTGCTCTGTCAGACGCTCGTGGATGGAGCGGACCACCTCTACGCTGTAAGTATCCTCCAGCCCTTCGGACAGAGCCCCCTGAAAGGCCTCCCGCTGCTCGGCGGCGGACATGGGCGGCTCCGTGTGGAACACCGCGTCAATAAACTCCTGGTGGAGGGCGTCCGCCTTGCGGGAGTAAAACAGGGCGTTATAGATGTTAGCCGCTTGGTCGTCAAAGGCGGGGAAGAGAAAGCCCAGCTCCGGCGGGGAGACCACCTGACCGGCGGCGTAGTGAAATTCGTTGTCGCCAGGGAAGTAGTTCAGTTCTGCCTTTCCCGGCTTCACCGGGCAGATACAGCACAGAATGTAGGAAAACACATTCTCGGCGGCGTCAGGCTGGGATGCGTCGTCCTTCCCCCGGCGGGGGATGTCGTAGGTGTCGCAGGCTATCAGGAGCAGATAGCTGCTGTCCCCCATGTCCAGGCTGTCAATGACCTTCCGGTAGAAGGTATTCCGGGTCTGTCCGTCCTTCAGGCCGCTGGAGCGCAGGGCGGTCAGCAGCTTGTGCTCCTCGCTGTCCATGACCTGCTGGGTGGAAAAGACAATGTCGATCAGGTTCTTCCCCAAAGTTCCGGACAGCGACTTTTTCAGGAGGCCCAGGTACTTCTCCGCCTCCTCCTCGGGCATCCGCCCTAACGACTCATCCAAATCGGAGATAATCTCCCTGCTGCCGTTGACAAAGCAGCCGTAGATCCGGCTGACGGCGTTTTTCTCCGACCGCCAGCGGCGGCGCAGTAAGCTGACCTCTTTCTGATTCATAGAAGACCTCACTTTTGTAATGTCACGGGTTTGGCATAGGCGCGGTGTCCTCTATTGTACCTGAAATCCGAAGAAATTGCAATCCCGCTTACAGGTTGTTTTTGAAGAGCCACTCCATGGTGCCGGCGTTGGTGTCCTCGTTGCCGCCCTCCACGGTGACTGAAACGGTGTCGCCCTGCTTGAGGTTCAGTCCCATTACCGCCAGGATCTTGGTGGCCAAGGTGGAGACACCTCCAACCCTTCCGATGGTGATGGTGCTGTCCAGAGCCTTGGCGGTTCTGGCCACCAGACCGGCATAGCGGGTGTGGATGCCCACAGGGGCAGTGATGGTGTATTCAAAGCTAGTCATGCAGATAAATCCTTTCTGAAACAGGTGGTTGGCTGGAGCGTAGGGCAAGGGCCGGGACAAGGCTCGCCGCGGAGCGTCCCTGCTCTTGCGATGGCGGAATCTTACCACGATGTTTTTTTGCCGTCAAGCAGCAGAATAGACAAGTTTTTCCTAAAGACTGTGAATTTTTTCTATTTTGCCCCGTCGTTTCGTCAAAATAGCGGCACTTCAGACACCGTTAGACAGAACTGCCGCAGAGATTTGACCATAGGGCCGCCCCGCACCGGTCCCCTCATCTCCTCCGGCCAGCCGAACAGCGCCGGCAAATGTCAGAGTCCGAGCAGCTTGCTAAAGCTCTTTGGTCTGTGGTATAATGAGGAAACGGTGATGCAGCTCCATTCAGTTCGGAGCGATCAGGACGCCTGTGGCCGTGAAATCATTACCAACCCTGTGTTGAGGGTTCAAATATAAAATTGTCCGGAGGAATTTTCCATGACCAGTGAACCGCTGCAAAAAGCCCGGGATTTTGAGGCCCAGTATGGCCCCCACATCCCCGACAGCGAGCGCCCCGCCTTCCACGCAACCCCCACCATCGGCTGGATGAACGACCCCAACGGCTTTTCCTTCTATAAAGGGGAGTGCCACCTCTTCTACCAGTACCACCCTTACTCCAACGAGTGGGGCCCCATGCACTGGGGGCACCTGAAGACCCGGGACTTTATCCGCTGGGAGCGCCTGCCCGCCGCCCTGGCCCCCGACCGGGACTATGACGCCGCTGGGTGCTTTTCCGGCGGAGCGGTGGAGCTGCCCGATGGACGGCAGCTGCTGATGTACACTGGCGTCCAGCGCAGCCACAACGCCGAGGGTTTTCTCCAGGATGTCCAGACCCAGTGCGTCGCCATTGGGGACGGGATCGACTATGAGAAGCTCCTGGACAACCCCGTTCTGGGGGGGAAGGACCTGCCCAGGGGGGGCAGCACCATCGACTTCCGGGACCCCAAGGTCTGGCGGGAGGGGGATACCTTCTACGCCGCCATCGGCAACCGCACCGCAGATGACAGCGGGGCCGTCCTGCTGTACCGCAGTGGGGATGGTCTCAAATGGGAGTTCGTCCGAACTCTGGACCGCTGCCACAACCAGTACGGGAAGATGTGGGAGTGCCCCGACTTCTTCCCCCTGGACGGCAAGCAGGTGCTGATGACCAGTCCCCAGGAGATGAACCCCGTGGGGCTGGAGTTCCACGCCGGCAACGGGACGGTGTGCCTCATCGGGGACTACGAGCCGGAGGGGAAAGGCTTTCTGCGGCAGTATGTCCAGGCCATTGACTACGGACTGGACTTCTACGCCCCCCAGACTCTGCTGGCCCCCGACGGGCGGCGGGTCATGGTGGCCTGGATGCAGAACTGGGGTACGGTGGGGGCCAAGCCCTACCACTGCCGCTGGTTTGGGCAGATGACCCTGCCCCGGGAGCTGGCGGTGAAGAGCGGGCGGCTGTACCAGAACCCGGTGCGGGAGCTGGAGAATTACCGCAGCTGCTGCGTGATGCACAGCAATATTCCCGTCAGCGGGGAGGTCAATCTGCCCGGCGTTCAGGGGCGGGTCCTGGATATGACGGTCACCGTCCGGCCCACCGGCGGGGAGATGTACCGCTGGTTCCGCATCCGGGTCGCCAAGGACGGGGAGCACGAAACCATTATCCGCTACCGCCCCAGCGACGGGACCCTGAAAATTGACCGGACCCGCAGCGGCCTGCCCCACGATATCGTCCACACCCGCAGTTTCCTGGTGCGGTATCGGGAAGGGGAGATCAAGCTCCGGATCATCCTGGACCGGTTCAGCGTGGAGGTCTTTGTCAACGACGGGGAGCAGGCGGCCAGCGCGGTCGTCTACACCCGGCAGGAGGCCGCCGCCATTACCTTCGAGGCGGGGGGATCGGTGCTGATGGATGTGGAAAAATACGATTTGACGTTTGACGAACAGGAAATGGAGGGCTGAGACGATGACAGAAAAACGGTTTGACGTGATCGCGCTGGGAGAGCTGCTGGTGGACTTTACCGAGAACGGCCTCAGCGGGCAGGGGAATACCCTGTTTGAGGCCAACCCCGGAGGCGCCCCCTGCAATGTGCTGGCTATGCTGAAAAAGCTGGACCGCTCCTGCGCCTTTGTGGGCAAGGTGGGAGAGGATATGTTCGGCCATCTGCTGCGGGATGTGGCGGCGGAGGCGGGTATCTGCATGGACTATCTGGTGTTTGACCCGGAGGTCCGTACTACCCTGGCCTTTGTGAAGACCTTCCCCAACGGGGACCGGGACTTCTCCTTCTACCGCAACCCCGGCGCGGATATGATGCTGACCCCGGAGGAGCTGCCTCTGAACGCCATTGGGGACAGCCGTATCTTCCACTTTGGAACCCTGTCCATGACCCACGAGGGGGTGCGAGGGGCCACGTGCCGGGCCATAGACGCGGCGAAGGGGAGCGGCGCGCTGATCTCCTTTGACCCCAACCTCCGCCCGCCGCTGTGGAACGGCCTGGAGGAGGCCAGGACGCAGATCGAGTACGGCCTGGCCCGGTGCGATATCCTGAAAATCGCGGATAACGAGCTGGAGTTTATGACCGGCGAGAGCGATTTTGACAAGGGTGCGGCCATCCTCCGGGAAAAATACCCCAACATCCGCCTGTTCAACGTGACAGCGGGGGCTGAGGGGAGCTACTCCTACTATGAGGACAAGCGGGTCTTTGTCCCCGCCTGCAAGCTGGGCGGCGTGATTGAGACCACCGGGGCGGGGGATACCTTCTGCGCCTGCGTGCTGAACTTTGTGCTGGAGCGGGGCCTGGATGGGCTGACGGAGGAGGATTTGACCGGGATGCTCCGGTTTGCCAACACTGCGGCCTACTTAGTTACGACCCGGAAGGGGGCCATACGCTCCATGCCCGAGCGGGCGGATGTGATGGCGCTGCTGCAATAGACTGGGCAAGGGCCGGGAACCCCGGGGCCCTGTGAGACGGCGGGCTGGGTCGTCCCACGCTGCAAGTGCGCTGCTATCGTGTGCGGGCAGGGTGCGGCGGTCCGGCGTGCTGTTTTTGCCTCATTGGGGTTCCAGGCCCAGGCGATGCTCCAGATGGCAGAGATCCTGAACATGCTGGGACAAGTAGTCGCACAGTCGGCAAAAGACTATGGAGATGTATTTGGTCTGTTCGTCCCGGATGAACTTCTCGTTGGCAGACATGTATACGGACAGGGCTTCCAGCAAAAGAGCGTCCTCCGTGATATCTTGACGGACTTGGAAGAAATCCACCAGCCAAGGGGAGTTTTCGAGTTCCATAAAATCACCTCACTTTATAATGTATCGCGCAATATTATACCACATAAATATGGAAAGTGTTGATTTTACTATCAAACGGTAGTAATCTTTTTATAAGAGGTGACCTCAATGACAGAATATTACATTCCCACCGGCCACAGCGAGACCGAGCTGGTGGAAAAGCGGTCCCGGTTCATCGGCCAGGTGTGGCGGATCAGCAGTGAGGAGGAGGCCCGGGAGCGCATTGAGGCGACCCGGAAAAAGCACTACGACGCCCGCCACAACTGCTGGTGCTACCGCCTGCGGCAGGGGGGGCTGGAGCGCTGCTCCGACGACGGCGAGCCCCAGGGCACCGCGGGACAGCCCATGCTCAACGTCTTCCAGCGGGAAGAGGTGGTGGACGTGGTCTGCGTGGTGACCCGCTATTTCGGGGGCGTTCTGCTGGGGGCCGGAGGACTGGTCCGGGCCTATACCCAGGGGGCCAAGGACGCCCTGGACTGCGCCGGGATCTCGGTGGTCCGCCGGTGGGTCGCCATGGAGATCCCCTGCACCTACGCCCAGTTCGAGTCCATGCGCCGGGAGGTGCTCTCCTCCGGCGGAGCGGTGGAGAACGTGGACTATGGCGCGGATGTGCTCATCTCCGCCCTGCTGCCCGAGGAGCGCGCCGCCCCCTTCGCCGCCCGGATTTTGGAGCTCTCCGCCGGAACGGTGGAGGTGCTGGAGGCGGGGGAGCGGTTCCAGGACGTCCCCTTCCGCCTGCCCAAAGGATAACAATCCACCCTGCCGCCTTCGGGCGGTATTTTTTTGTGGAAAATTTTGTGGAAATGGTGCATTCAAACGTACAACTTTCCCGCCAGGCCGGGCCATTTTGAATTGACTTGAAAGGAGTGAAAGGCAATGTTTCAACTCTTTGCGGACGTCAGCAGGCTGACCGTGGAGCAGAGGGAGACCGTCGCCAGCGGCGGAGTCAACGCCTGCCTTGTAAAGTTCCGCTTCTCCCCGGAGTGGGACGGACTGGAAAAGACGGCGGTGTTTCGGGCGGGACAGGACTCCCGGGCGGTGCTGCCCGAGGAGGACGGCCGGTGCGCTGTGCCCTGGGAGCTGCTGGCCCAGCCGGGACGCCGCCTCTTCGCAGGGATTCTGGGCCGGCGGGGGGAGGGGGTGGTCCTGCCCACCGTCTGGGCGGACCTGGGTCTGATTCTGGAGGGGACGGACCCGGGGATGCCCTCCCTGCCCCCGACCCCCGAGTTGTGGCGGCAGGAGCTGGACCGGAAGGGGGACGGCCTGGGCTACACGCAGGCGGGGGAGCTGGGGCTCTACGCAGGGGAGCGGCTGCTGTCCGCCCTGCCGCTCTCTGCCCCTGACCACCGGAAGCTCAGCCACCTGGAGGACCCGGATCAGCACCCCATGGCGGCCATCTCCGGGCTGGTGAAGGAGCTGGAGAGGATCCCTGAGCCTGTGGAGGCTCTGACAAATTCAGAATTGGAGGAGATGTTGAAATGAGGAAGTATCTTGACAGCGAGGGCCTGCTCTACCTGTGGGGCAAGCTGGCCGGAAAGCTGGGCGGCAAGGTGGACAAGGAGACCGGCAAGGGCCTGAGCTCCAACGACTTTACCGCCGACGAGAAAATCAAGCTGAGCAATTTGACAAACTATAACCTGCCCGCCGCAACCCCGGAGACCCTGGGCGGCGTGAAGGTGGGGACCGGCCTGGCTATCAATCAGGGGGTCCTCTCCGCCACCGGCGGCGGCAAGGCGGACAGTGTGGAGTGGGACCACGTGGAGAACAAGCCCGACCTGGCCCTGAAAAGCGACCTGTCCCACGTCTACCGCTACCGGGGCAGCGTGACCAATTTCGCATCCCTGCCGGCGGAGGACAATGAGATTGGGGACGTGTGGAATGTGGAGACCACCGGCATGAACTACGCCTGGACCGGCCAGGACTGGGACGCTCTGGGCCAGTTCTTCGAGATCCAGGCCATTACCAACGCCGAAATCGACACTATCGCAGAGGCGTGAGTCCATGGGATATTTGGATAAGACCGGCCTGACCTACCTCTGGGGGAAGGTCAAGAGCTATGTGAACACTAGGCTGGCGGCGCTGGACACCGTCCCCCAGGGGATGATCGCCATCTGGTCCGGCGCGGCCAACGCTATCCCCCAGGGCTGGGCGCTGTGCAACGGCCAGAACGGGACCCCCGACCTGAGAAACCGCTTTGTGCTGGGGGCGGGCAGCTCCTACAGCCCCGGCTATACCGGCGGCGAGGAGAGCCACACCCTGACCGTCAGCGAGCTCCCCGCCCACAACCACAGGATCCAGGGCAGCTACGCCGATATGATGTCTCAGACCGATTACTGGTACACCCAGATCCATATGCCCAGCCCAGCCAACTACAACTGGTACGCCTATGCCGACAGCGACAATACGGGGAGCGGATATGCCCACAACAATATGCCGCCCTACTATGCGCTGTGCTACATTATGAAGCTGTAAAGGAGGGAGACTATGCCGGAATCCTGTGAAAACTGTGCCCTGCGCCTCCGGGTGGAGGCCCTGGAGCGGACCAACGAGCAGCACGCCTCCACCCATCGGGAGATGTTTGACCGGCTCCGGGCCCTGGAGACCTCTGACGCCGTCCAGGACGCCCACTATAAGGCCATTGACGCCAAGCTGGATGAGCTGACCCTGATGGTCAAGGAGCTCACTGGCAAGGCGGGCCGGCGCTGGGACGGGCTGGTGGAGAGGAGTCTGTGGGCGGTGGCCGCCGCAGTGCTGGCCTGGGTGCTGGCCAGGGTGGGACTGTGAAAAAGCGGATTCCCCACCTGTTCGCTAAATTGGTGGTGCTGTGGTGTGTGAGCTGCGGCACAGCGGCCTGCGCCTATGCCCTGCGCATCCTGTCCCGCACCGGCCATGACCCCGCCGCTCTGCTGGGGGTGATTTTGGCCTTTTTCGGCGGAGAGCTGTTGATGGTCTGCTTGAAAACCATTTTGAAAAACGGAAAGGACGGAGAACATGAGCAAAATTGATTGGAGACGCAAGCTGAGCAGCCGGAAGCTGTGGGCTGCGGCGGCGGGAATCGTCATGGGGCTGGCGATGGTGTTCGGCCTGGACGAGGGGACCGTGTCCAGCGTGGCGGGGGCTGTGGTGTCGCTGGCGTCAATCGTGGCCTACATTGCCGCCGAGGCCAAGGTGGACGCAGAGAGTGTGAAAAAAGAGTAATTGAAAACGCCCGGCTGTGGATGATCCTCCACAGCCGGGCGTTTTTTTGCATATATGGGAACAGACAGCGGTGAGCTGGGATCAGAGAGAGTTGGACGGTCCCCCCATGGGGGCGATTTCCTTCTGATAGACCCGGTAGAGGAACAGACAGCACAGGGAGACGGCAAAGATCTCCGCACAGGGGAAAGCCCACCACACCGTGTGCAGTCCGCCCAGCCGGGACAGCACAAAGGCCACCGGCAGCAGGACCACCAGCTGGCGGATGACCGACACGATCAGGGACAGCAGCCCGTGGCCCAGCGCCTGGAAAACGGACATACTCACCACGCTGATGCCAGCCACCAGGAAGTGGTAAGAGATAATACGCAGGGCGGGCACGCCGATGGTCAGCAGATCGCCGGCCTCCTCCCCCTCCGCCTCAAACAGGCTGAGGAATACGTCGGGAAAGAGCTGGAACAGGGCGAAGCCCACCACCATAATGCCCACAGCGTAGGTCACGGCCAGCTTGACCGTCTTGATAATTCGCTCAGGCTTCTGGGCTCCGTAGTTGTAGGCCACAATGGGCACCATGCCGTTGTTCAGTCCAAACACAGGCATGAAGATGAAGGACTGGAGCTTGAAGTAGATGCCAAATACCGCCGTGGCGGTGGAGGTAAAGGCCAGCAGAATCTGGTTCATCCCGAAGACCATGACAGAGCCGATGGACTGCATGATGATGGAGGGCAGGCCCACGCTGTAGATGCCGCCGATGATATCCCGGCTGGGCTTCAGACCCTTCCAGGACATCTGAATTTCCGGATTGTGGGTCAGAGAGAGGTAGAGCCCCACCAGGCCGCCGACGATTTGGCCCGCCACCGTGGCCACAGCCGCCCCGGCCACCTCCATCCGGGGCATTCCGAACAGGCCGAAGATGAGGATGGGGTCCAGCACCAGGTTGATGACCGAACCCACTCCCTGGATGACCATGGCATACACCGTGCGTCCGGTGGCCTGAACCAGCCGCTCGCAGGTGACCGACAGGAAAATGCCCATGCTGGCACCGCAGATGATGGTCAGGTAGTCGGTTCCGTACTTCACAAGGCGGGGGATGTCAGTCTGAACGGTGTAAAACAGCCGGGCGCAGGTCAGGCCCAGCAACATGAACACCAGACCGCTGGCCACCTCCAGCAGGATGCCGTTCATTGCGGTGCGGTTGGCCCGCTCCTGGTCCTTTTGGCCCAGGCTCCGGGAGAGCAGAGCGTTGATGCCCACGCCGGTGCCCACTGCCACGGCGATCATCAGGTTCTGCACCGGGAAGGCCAGCGACACTGCGTTCAGGGCGTCCTCGCTGAGCTTGGAGACAAAGTAGCTGTCTACCACGTTGTAGCAGGCCTGGATCAGCATGGATACGATCATGGGGACTGCCATATTCAGCAGCAGCTTGTTCTCGGGCATGACGCCCATCTTGTTCTCGGTTCTGGGTTGTTCCATTTTACATTCCTCCTTCAAGCAAAAATTGCCGCCCGATGGAGGGAATACGCAATTTTTCTCTTTTTCTATTAGAAACCTATTATAGAGGAACTCAATTTTTATGTCAATGGCAGTTTGTACAGATTTTACCGCAATTCCTCCCGATTCCCCACCAAAACAAAAGCAGCGGCCCTTTTCACCGCTGCTTGGGAGCTTGTTATTCCGCCGTCTCCACCGCCACAGGCCGGCCCTGACAGCTCAGCTTTCCATGCTTGACCTCCACATTGCCGCCGCTGAACAGATCCGTGTAAATGCCGTCCGGCACATCCACGCTCACCAGCTCCTGGGTCCCCCGGGTGCTGAACACGCCCACCAGACGGCGCTGGCCGCTGAAGTGGGTCCCATAGAGCACGCCGTGGGGCAGAGCCCGGACCTGAAAAACGCTGTCGGTGAGCAGAGGATTTTTCTTAAAGGCACACAGACGCCGGAACAGCTCTGAGCGGTCGGGGCCCGACCAGTCCACCGGGTCCCTGTCGAAGAGGCTGGGCAGATGGGTACACCCCGCCTCCTGGCCGCCGTAGATGAGGGCGGTCCCCTTCAGGAAGAAGAGGAAGGCGGTCCAGTTGAGCAGCGCCCCCTGGTCGGGGAGGAGAAAGGCGGCCCGAAGCTGGTCGTGGTTTTCCAGACAGCGCAGCTTGACATAGTTGCCTGGGTAGGTGGTTTCCTGACGGTTCAGAGCCTGGGCGTACTGCTCCAGGGGGAGCTTCCCCTCCAGGCAGTCCCGGAAGGTGTGGTAGATATCGTAGTCATAGCAGATATCGAAGGCCTCGTAAGCCTGGGAATCGGACAGACAGTCGTATCCGGCGCGGCGCAGGAAGGTGATGAAGGAGGGTTCTACCGTCTCCGCCAGCCAGATACAGCCCGGGCGGACCTCTTCCACCTGGCGGCGAGCCGTTTTCCAGAAGTCCAGGGGGACCAGTGGAGCCACATCGCACCGGAAGCCGTCCACCATGGAGGCCCAGTACTTCAGCGTCTCAATCTGATAGTCCCACAGCGCCCGCTGGCCGTAGTCCAGGTCGATGATGTCCGACCAGTCCCCAACCCGGTTGCCGAAGGAGCCGTCTGCTTTGTGATAGAACCACTCCGGGTGCTCTCCCGCCAGTACCGAGTCGGGGGAGGTGTGGTTGTACACCACATCGATGATGCACTTCATCCCCAGGGCGTGGATATCCTCCACCAGCTGCTGAAAGTCCTCCAGCGTCCCAAATTCCGGATTCACTGCCCGGTAGTCCCGGATGGCGTAGGGACTGCCCAGCGTTCCCTTCCGGGCCCTTTCCCCGATGGGGTGGATGGGCATCAGCCAGACGATGTCCGCCCCCAGGTCCCGGATGCGGGGCAGGTCCCGACGGACCCCCTGGAAGGTGCCCTCGGGGGTGTGATTGCGGACAAATACGGAGTAGATGGTCTGATTTCGCAGACCCTTGTGGGTTTGATCTGCCATATTGCTTCCTCCTCAAATGAAAACCGCCGGCGGAGGCCCACCGGCGGCTGCGGTTATCAGCGGTTCTTAAAGCCGGTGAGCTTCTCCTTGTTCACAAAGGCCCGCATGGCGTCCTTTTGATCTTCAGTGGAGAAGCACAGCCCAAAGGCCTCTGCCTCAAACGCGGCTCCGGTGGCCATGTCGGTCTGCATCCCCCGGCGGATGGCCGCCTTGGACTGGCGCACCGCTACCTGGGCATTGGCGGCAATGGCGTTGGCCAGCTCCAGCGCCTTGTCCATCAGCTCCTCGGCGGGGTAGACGTGGCTGACCAGACCGATGCGCTCCGCCTCCTCCGCCTTGATGGTCTTGGCGGTGAGGATCAGCTCCATGGCGTTGGATACCCCCACAATGCGGGCCAGCCGCTGGGTGCCGCCAAAGCCGGGGGTGATGCCCAGACCCACCTCGGGCTGGCCAAACTTGGCCTTCTCGCTGGCGACGCGGATATCGCAGGCCATGGACAGCTCGCACCCGCCGCCCAGAGCAAAACCGTTGACGGCGGCGATGGTGGGCTTGGTCAGGTTCTCCAGCTTCAGGAAGACCCCATTGCCATAGACGCCGAAAGCCTTGCCCTCCACGGCGGTGAAGCCGGACATCTGGCCAATATCCGCCCCCGCCACAAAGGACCGGCCCGCCCCGGTGACCACCGCCACCAGGATCTCAGCGTCGGCCTCCACCTGGTCCAGCACAGCGTTCAGGTCCTCCAGCACCTGCTTGTCCAATGCGTTCAGCGCCTCGGGCCGGTTCATGGTGATAATGCCCACCGCGCCCTTCTTCTCCAGTGTTACAAAAGCCATAGGAAGATTCCTCCTTGTTTTTTGAATGACAGCTCCATTATAGCGGATATTTCCGGAAAGGGCAAGGGGGAGTTGACGGAGAACTGGAATCTGACCGTTGCGTCCTGTCAAACATTGTGGTAAACTGTTGGCAGGAAAAAGTAATCTTTCAGCGCTGCTTGTAACGGCAGGCGGTTGGCCCTCTTGCACAGGGGGCAGCTTCTTGCTCCCTGATCTTACGAAAGGGGGGCTGCCCAATGGTCACATATAGTGAGCTGTTCCAGTACTCACTTGTTATCATCGGCATCATCGGCCTCTTTATTGCGGCCAATAAAAAGAAGTAACCGCCCTCGGCTCCAACCCAGGCGGTTACTTCTTTTTGAGTAACTAAATTCTTGAGGGCCAACCGCTTACCAGCAGCGCCCTTTCTATAATTCAGTATAGCCGAAAAATGTCTGGTTGTCAATCATTTCTTTGGCTTGGACACGCTATAGCCAAGGGCAATGATTTGACCGTTGCGTCCTGTCAAAAATTGTGGTAAACTGTTGGCAGGAAAGAATGATCTTTCAGCGCTGCTTGTAACGGCAGGCGGTTGGCCCTCTTGCACGGGGGGCAGCTTCTTGCTCCCTAATCTTACGAAAGGGGGGCTGCCCAATGGTCACATATAGTGAGCTGTTCCAGTACTCACTTGTTATCATCGGCCTCTTTATTGCGGCCAATAAAAAGAAGTAACCGCCCTCGGCTCCAACCCAGGCGGTTACTCTTTTTGAGTAACTAAATTCTTGAGGGCCAACCGCTTACCAGCAGCGCCCTTTCTATTGTTTAGTATAGCTGAAAAGCGGCTGTTTGTCAATCCCCTGATTTGTTCCGTGTCCGAAGCGGCGGCCGTCTGGGATAAACCGTCCCCCCTCCGAATAGATTGTCAGGAGGGGGTGCTGTGTTTGTCTGAAAAAATGCTGTCTGCCGGGAAGGGGGCGCTGTTCCTTACGGCGCTGAGTGCCATTTCCCAGGCCCTTGGCTTCTGCTACCGGGTTGTGCTCTCCCGGCTGGTGGGGGCAGAGGTGATGGGGCTGTACCAGCTGGTGATGCCGGTGTATTCGGTGATTTTGTCTCTCACCGCCGTAGGGCTGACCTCAGCGGTGTCCAATCTCACCTCTCAGCACCTGGCTTTGGGCAACCGCAGAGGGGCGGACCAGACCATCTCCGCCTGCCTGAAATTCTTCTTTCTCCTCCTCCTGCCGGTGGGGACAGCGGTGATCCTGGGCTCCGACGCCATCTCGGTCTATCTTCTGGGGGACGCCAGGACCCAGCTGGGGCTGATTTTGCTCATCCCCTGTGTAGCCCTCACCGGGGTTGAGAATTTTCACAAGCATTTCTTCTACGGCTCGGGCGTGGTCCGACCCCCCGCCATTGTGGAGCTGCTGGAACAGTTTGTCCGGACATTTGCGGTGATAACCCTGCTGCTCCTCTTCCTGCCCCAGTATCCGGAGCGGGTCGTGGGGCTGATTGTGACGGGGATGGTCCTGTGTGAGGTGTTTTCCTCCTGTACCCTGGTGGTCCTCTACCACCGCCGCCGGGGCCCTCTCACAGGGAGGGGGGAGGAGTCCCGAGTGCGCCGCCGCCGGATCTTCTCCATCGCCCTGCCCGTGGGGCTCAACGCCCTGCTGGGCAATCTGCTCAGCGCGGCCAACTCCGCCCTCATCCCCCAGAAGCTGGTGGAGGGGGGCGTGGAGCGGTCCGCCGCCGTATCCCAATTCGGGGTTGTATGCGGCATGACCATGCCCATGCTGTCCCTGCCCATTGTCTTTCTGGGGGCGCTGAACCTGGTGCTGGTGCCCCGGCTGTCCCGGGCCTGCGCCCTGGACCGGCCCGGGGAGGCCCGGCGGCTGATCTCCCAGGCCGTTTCGGCGGTGGCCCTCCTTACTCTGCCCTGTATGGCCATGATGGTGGTAGTGGGCTCCGACCTGGGCAGAGCCATGTTTCACCAGGAGGGGGTTGGGGAGTACCTGGTCCCCCTGGCCTGCGCCGTGGCCATGAACTGCGGCACCTCGGTGCTGGCCTCCTCCCTCAACGGACTGGGGCGGCAGCGGGCGGTGGCGGTCATCTCCCTGCTGGGTGGTGGAGTGCAGCTGGGCTTTACCCTGGCGCTGGTCCCCCTGCCCGGCGTGGGGATGGGCGGCTATGTGGCCGGAGCGGTGGCCTCTGCCGCCCTGGAGCTGGTCCTGTGCCTGCGGCAGGTGGTGCGGGCCACCGACATGGAGGTACAGCCCTTCCAGTGGTTGGCCGCCCCCGGACTGGCTGCCGCCCTGGCGGGGCTGGTGAGCAATCTGCTGTTCCGGGTCTTGAAGGATGCCGGCCTGTCCCAGCTCTCCGCTGGAGGGGCTACCCTGGCCTTCGCCCTGATTCTCTACCTGGCTGCGCTTCAGGCCCAGGGGGTCCGGGCTCGGGATGTGCTGCGGCTGGACTGGTAGGTTTGCTTGGGGATAAATTCTATGACGGGGGCGTCCCATGGGGGCGCCTCCGTTTTGCCGTCTCCAGCGCAAAAAACACGCGGCCCCAGCCGGAAGCCGCGTGTGTAAATGCTTATAGCTCGCAGAAGTTACAGGGCTCATCCACGGTGACGGTGTACTTCTCCAGCAGGGAGATGGGGTGGTAAGACAGCTTACTGGTGCGCAGGCCCATATCCCCGGTATCGTCCTCCCGGTTGATAAAGGAGATCCCCTCCCCGGCAAACTGCTGGGCGAACTGGGCCACCAGCATCTGATAGCAGCCCTCATAGTCCCGGTCGGCCTTTTCAATGTGGGTAAACAGGGTATCGCCGATGACCTCCCCCAGGGAGAAGCCCACGATCCGGTCCTCCACCATCAGCACGCCCCCCAGCAGGTCGTAGGCAGAAAAGTTGTCCAAAATCTCGTGGGTCTTGGTGATGTCCTCGTGAAAGGTGGCCGCCCCCTTGCTCCAGCGTTGGGCGTAGCTGTCCAGAAAGGTTTTCACCCCGGGGATATCCTCCTGGGTCATGGGGCGGAAGGTCCAGCTGCCGTAGGTTTTCAGGAACTTGTTCACATGGTTGCGCTGTCCGCTGAGCTTTTTGCCCCGGAAGTACTTCAAATCCTCCGCCCGGTAGAGGTAGTCGAAATTGTCCCGCTCCCCCACGGCGGTGCTGGCGGGGAAGAAAGCCTGGAGCTCCTCCAGCTCGTCCTTGGGGACGGGGTAGAAGGAGATGGGCATATCCCGGCGGCAGCAGTAGCCAGCAATCTCCCGGAAGTGCTCCGGCCTGCCGCCCCCCAGGGGGAGGGTAAAGGTGGGACCCAGGCCGGGATAATTCACCTTGAAATAGAGGGAACCGCTGTAGATGGCCCACTCGGTTTTGTACATATCCCGCCAGATAAAGACGGTGCCGGGAGTCGTGTCGCAGATGCGGCTGCGGCTGTAGCCGAAGAAGGGGCGCAGGCGGGGAAGGTCCTCCAGCCGGAGGGGGTGGAAATCCAACATAGCTTCAAATCCTTTAACAGTACTTTTTTATTCCATTATAGCGGATAACCGCCCATAATACCAGCCCGTGATCCCCTCTTTTTTGCACAAAAAACCCGCCTTTGTTTCCTTCACCACCGTCAAAAGCTCCCCGGGAGACACCTCCAGGCGATAGTCGGTGGAGTCTTCGCACTCCAGTCCCCGGGGGCCCTGGCAGAGATAATCGTTGAGAATATACAGCTCCCGCCCCGTCTCCAGGTGGCGGCACAGGGACAGCTCCTCCCCCTGTTCCAGCAGCTCCAGGGAGGCCCGGCCCCAGCGGATATTGATGGAACCGGCGCTGGCCTGCTGGGGGTCCAGAGCCCGGGCCCGGGGCAGTCCGTCCCAGGCGGTCCAGGAGAAGTCTTCTGAGTCCGCAGAGGGGAGGATGAGGGCGTTGAGCTGGCCGTCGGCCTTGAGGACGCAGCCGCCGTCAATGGAGATGATCTTCCTGTCCCGGGTGAAAATGGGGGCGGCGGAAGGGATGCAGGGGTCGTAGAGAGTCACCGGCCAGTGGCCCACAATGACCCACTTATCAAAGGAGTGCCCCTGACCCAGAAAGTCGTCGTTTTTCATGCAGCCCCACCGGTCCAACTCCTCCATGTGCTCCAGAGAGGGGACGCCGCCGTGGACAAACACCAGGCGGTCGGTCTCTATCACCGTGGGCAGCCCCTTCAGCCAGGTCCACTCCTCTGGAAAGGTCCGCCGCAGGTCCTGCCGCAGCTTGGGCAGATCGTCCCACTGCTCAAAGCCCCCCTCCCGGGCCATCTGTCGCAGAGTTGACTCGGGGTGCTGGGGAAGATAGGAGGTGAAAAAGCGGCGGTCCAGCTCATCACTCTCAAAGAAGCGCAGTACCAGCGCGTCGCAGTTGCCGCAGATCGGGAAAAGCGTATGGGTCCGGGACAGCTCCATCAGGCGGCGCAGCAGAGCCAGGCTCTCACGTCCCTTCTCCAGAAAATCCCCCAGAGGGATGAAAATGTCCTGGGGGGTCAGGGCGATTTTTTTCATCAGCGCCTGGAAAAAGGGGAGGTTGCCGTGAATGTCGCTGACCACAATGATTCGCCGGTCCGGGGGAAAGACCGGGCGGGTTACAATAGCCTTGTCCATGAACATCCCTCCTTGGAAACCGTATCCCGCGGGGTGAAATGGGAGATTCAGCACCATTGTACCATAAGATTCTGTGAATTTCCAGTAATTTTATGGTATATCGGGAGAGGAGAAAGGTGGATACAGAGGCCGGGGGAGGTCCGCACAAAAAAGAGGCACGTTGTGGCTGATTGTTGAATTTCTGCCCACAAGTTGGTATAATAGAGGAAAGAAGCTAAGGTCGGGAGGGGAACTGTGATGCCGCGGATCAAATATGAGACTGCCGCCGGAGACGGTTTGGAACAGACCCGCTTCTGCGTATCTGCTCAGCCCTGCCCCTTTTTGGCCAACGCCTTTGCGGAACTGGTTCTGCGCTTCGGGCGGGAGCGCTGTGAGCTGCTCCTAAACGAGGCGCAGACGCGCCAGGTGGTAGAGGACGTGGGGAACTACGTGAGTGATTTGGGTGTTCTCTGCTTCCGGCGAGGGGGCGAGTGTGGGCTGCGGGAGTGTGTCCGGCAGTACGGCCTGGAGTTTCACCAGCTGTTCACCCTGGCCCCCCGGATCCTCCTGTGGAGAGAGCACCCCCTGGCCGGCTGTGAGAGCGTCACCTTTCAGGCGTTGCGGCCCTATCCCATGGTGTGTTTTGGGGAGGAGGGCGGCAGGTCCCCCGACCCCGTGGAGGAGCTGTTTGCCTGCGGGGCGGTGGACAAGCGCATTACGCTGGGAGACCGGGCCGCCCTACTCCCTCTGATGTCCGGACTGGGCGGCTACGCCCTTTCCACAGATGGTTTTCCCCAGTCCCTGCTTGATGATTCCCTTGTCTCCGTTCCCCTGGCAGAGGAGGAGACCATGTGCGTTGGGTATGTGTTGAATCCGGGCCAGGAGCTGTCCAGGCTGGAGGAACTGTTTATTGGCATTCTCATGCGGCGCTCTGCCGCTGGGGATTAGCCGTCGGTGAAAAGGGATTTTGCCGTCTCCAGGCATTTTCTGGCGTGCCCCACCTTGCCCCGGGCCGATATCTCTTCGGTGTTGGGCAGCTCAATGGAGTAGTAGGGGGCCGCTCCGATCCCGCGCAGAAGACCCGCGACGTCGATGCCGCCCTCCCCGATGTAGCGGCGTCCGGAGCGGGCCGCCTCCGTCATGTTGGGGTGATCGGCGGGGGGGATCCAGCTGGGCCCGTTGCACAGATGGACAAATCCGAACTCCTCCTTGGGGACGTCCTCCAGCATTGCCCGAGTTACGCCGGCGCGGTGGGCGTGGAGACAGTCGATCATCAGCCGCAGATTGGGCCGTCTGGCGTCCTGGATCATTCTTCTGGCTGTGGCCAGCGTGGGGACGCAGGAGAAGGACATAAACTCCAGATTTACCAGAAGCTGATATTTCCCAGCCAGGTCGCACAGCTTTTTCAGCTCCTCCAAAGCGAAGGGGCGGTCCTCGGTCCAGACACTGGTAATCAGATACTGTGCGCCCAGCTCGGCGGCCCGGGCGATATTTTTCTCATAGGAGAGCACGTTGATGCCATCGGCGATCCTGGCCAGCTCAATGTCCATCAGGGGAAGCCCGGTGCGTTCCAGGGCGTCCCGGACACTTTGAAAGACCCGGTCGTTTTCCAGGCTGAAATCCGGCTCGCCAGGCAGGCGCATGGAGATAAAACGGGGGCTGACCCCATCGTAACCGCACAGGGCGGCCAGCTCCACCAGGTCTGCCGGGTGGGTGCCGGGAACGGTCAGATATGCCAAGGAAAAAATGGGACTCATGCAAATACCTCCTCATTATGAAGAGAACGCCGCACAGGATTGGGCGGCGTTCTGAATTTATTTCTGGGCAGCGATTTCGTTCAGCTTATCCGCAATGGCCCCGTAGCCGGAGTAGAAGCTGCACAGCAGGGGGGTCTTTACGTCCTTCAGGTCGGGCAGCAGGGCCCGCATGGACACCTGAGCCATGACGATGGCATCGTAGCCCTGTTTGTCCAGCTCCCGGATGCTCTCCATCAGAATGCGGTTGTGCTCCTCGGGGTGGCCGGCCTGGAGGGCGTCCCAGGCGGGATTCTGCAAGAACTGGGTACACTCCATCTGCTTGCCCTGCTCTGCGCCCACCTTCTCAATGAGCCGCTGGCTGGGGCCCAGGGTGGTCTCCAGAGTTGCGATGAGGGCGATCTTGGTCCCCAGGCTCACCGCCTCCCGGGCCATGGGCAGATCGATCTTCATCACGGGGACGCGGACCTCCTTCTCATAGATGTCCGCTACCTCCCCCACGGTGGAGCAGGAGTTGACGATCAGGTCCGCGCCGGAGATCTCCGCCGCCTTGGCATAGAGGGTCATCCGGTCGATGACGGCCTGGGTGGGGCCGCCGTTGGCCCGCACGTCGCTGAGCAGGGTGCTGTCGGTGATGAACTCGACCCGGACGCCGGGGACCTTCTCCTTTAAAAAGGCCACGGTGTCCTCCCGCTTGGCGAAGCTGGTCTGGAGAATACATACATGGGGCATAGGGATCCTTCCTTTCCTATTTTAATACCATCTGTTTCAAAAACTGACAGGCAGCGGCGGCCTCCTCCGGAAAGCGCTCCACGCTTGCGGGAACGCCCTCCAGGCTCACCGCGCCGTCATATCCAATCTGTTTCAGGGCGCTGAAGTAGATTTCGTCGTGGAGGTCCGGATTTTGGGGAAATCCCCGCGCCTCCCGCCGGGCGAAGTGGCTGTGGACCAGGTAGTCCCCTCCGTACTCCAGCAGGCTGTCCGTGGTGTCGTCCTCCATCCGCCAGTGGTAGTAGTCCTGGAGGCAGCCCACGCTGGGATGGTCCGCCGCCTTGGCCAGCGCCACCGCCTGGGCAAAGGTGTTAATCATGTTGGTCTCCTGGCGGTTGTTGGGCTCGATGGCGATGACAATACCCCGCTTTTGGGCCTCGTCCCCAATCTCACGGCACCACTGGGCCAGCTGCTGGAAGGCCGCCTGGGGGGAGAAGCCCTCCGGACAGCTCTTGGACCAGGGACTTCCCAGCACTACACAGCGGCATTGCAGCTGTGCGGCCCGCTCCAGGGCGCTCTGGTAGAAGGCCCGGACGTGCCCCCTGTCCACCTGGGGGCCCACCAGCTGAATGGAGGCGGGGAAAAAATTGTTGCAGGCGTACACCGGGAGGGCACAGGCGCGAAGATACGACCGCATTTCCTCAAAGGCGCTGGCGCTCAGCTCGTTGACCTGGCCGATGGGCAGCTCTAGGTAGTCAAACCCGGCCTCCCGAATCAGACCGGCGTACTCATAGCCGGTGTTGCTGTCCGTTTTGGGCAGCATGTTGGTACAGCATCCAATTTTCATTTGCCGCGCCTCCCCTCAGACTGTCTCTTTCACCGCCCTGCACCGCAGGCGCACATAGTCGGAGTACCAGACGCCGTCCCGGTACAGGGCAGGCCGCAGCGCCTCCACCACCTCCCGCAGGATGGCCTCCTCCTCCGCCGAATCCATCCCCTGGAAGGGGGTCTTGATGAACATGCGCAGCCAGTCGTACAGGCCGTCGTCCCCGTTCAGCGGCGTGGGGCGGTCAAACAGCGTGGCGTAGGTCGCCTTGAACCCGGCCCCCTCCAGACGGGCGGCGTATTGGCCGATGGAGGGGAAGTAGAATGGCATCCGGTAGGTCCGGCCCTGCTGGGTGAAGGCCCCTTCCAGGGCGCCGTGGATGAGGGCATTGTTGCCATAGCCGCCCAGTTCAAAGATGAACTGCCCCCCCGGTTTCAAGGCCCGGTTGACGCATCGGAGCATGGCGTCCTGCCGGTCCGGGTCGATCCAGTGGAGTACCGCATTGGAAAAGACCACGTCGTAGTGCCTGCCGGCCTGGAAATCCGCCGCGTCCCCCAGGCGGAAGGGGACGTCGGGCCAGAGCTCTCTGGCGGTTTCCAGCAGCTCCGGGGAGGCGTCCAGCCCCTCGGCGTCAAAGCCGGCCTGCCGCAGCTGATGGGTTAGCGCCCCGTTTCCGCAGCCCAAATCCAGGACGGACAGCCCCTGGCCCTCAATGAGGGAGAACAAATCGCTCCCGTATTGATGGACGAAGGAGAAATTTTGGGTGTACCCCTTGGCGTTCCACTGAATGTTCATAGTCATGGCCCCTTTCCGGTTTTGTTAAGGGGATTTTATCACAAAGGCCACTGGAGAAATGTAAAGTATGAGATAATTCCCGGCTTTACTTGCGGCCAACCAGCGCCTTGGCCTTGGCGATGATAGACTCCGTGTCCATGCCGTGGTCCCGGTAGAGCAGCTCCGGGTCTCCGGACTCGCCGAATTTGTCCTGAATGCCCACGATTTCCATGGGGACGGGGCAGTTCTGGACTACCACCTCGGATACCGCGCTGCCCAGACCGCCGAAGATGGTGTGGTCCTCGATGGTCATAATGGCTCCGGTCTCCCGGGCGGCCTGGATGACGGCCTGGTTGTCCAGAGGCTTGATGGTGGCCATGTCCAGGACCCGGACATTGATCCCCTGCTCCTTCAGGGCGGCGGCGGCGTCCACTGCCTTTTTCAGCAGAATGCCGGAGACGATCATGGTCATATCCCTGCCGTTGTCCACTACAGTGTTGGCCTTGCCCCACTCAAACTTGTAGGTGTTGGGGTCGTAGAGATCGGCCACCGGGTTGCGGTGGAGGCGGACATACAGCGGGCCCACAAAGTCCACTGCGGCGTGGGCCAGCGCCTTGGCGGCCACCGCGTCGGCGGGCTGGACCACCGTCATGTTGGGGAAGGCGCGCATAATGGCCACATCCTCAATGGCGGCGTGGGTTGCCCCGTCGCCCCCCACCTGGAGGCCGGCGTGGGTTCCGATGACGGTGACGTTCAGGTTGGGGTAGCACACGAAGGTGCGCACCTGCTCGCAGGCCCGCATGGAGGCGAACACCGCGAAGGTGGCCAGGAACACCTTGTTGCCGCAGGCGGCCAGGCCGGCGGAGGCCCCCACCAGATTCTGCTCCGCGATACCGAAGGAGAACTCCCGCTCGGGGAACAGCTTGCCGAACTTCTCCAGACCGCAGGTCTTGGTGTCGGCGTTGCACACCACAAAATTCTCGTTGGTCTTGGCAATTTCAATCAATTCCTGCCCGAAGGCCATTCTCGTTGCCAGGGTTCCCATTACACTACACCGCCTTCCTGAATTTCACTGATTGCTTTAACCAGCTCCTCGTCGCTGGGGGCCGCGCCATGCCACTTGCTCTCGTCCTCCATGAAGGAGACCCCCTTGCCCTTCACCGTGCGCATCAGGATAACCGTGGGGCTGCGCATGGTCTTGGCGGTGTGGAGAGCGGTGAGCACGTCCTTCATGTTGTGGCCGTTGACCTCCACCACCTTCCAGCCGAAGGAGCGCCACTTGTCGGCGATGGGCTCCACCGTCATGATCTCGTTGGTCCAGCCGTTGATCTGGACGCCGTTGCAGTCCACAATGGCCACCAGGTTTTTCAGGTTGTGGTGGTTGGCCGCCATAGCCGCCTCCCAGACCATGCCCTCCTGGATCTCCCCGTCCCCCAGCATGACATAGGTCATGTAGTCCTGGTGGTGCAGCTTGCCCGACAGGGCCATACCCACACCCACCGACAGACCGTTGCCCAGAGAGCCGGCGGACATGTCGACCCCGGGCACCTTGTTCATGTCGGGGTGGCCCTGGAGGATGGAGTGGTACTGGCGCAGGGTGTTGAGGATGGCCGGGTCAAAGTAGCCCCGCCGGGCCAAGGCGGCGTACATTACCGGGCAGGAGTGGCCCTTGGAGAGGATGAACCGGTCCCGGTCGGCCCAGCGGGGGTTTTCCGGGTCAATGTTCATCACGTGGAAGTACAGCGCGGTGACCATCTCCACCGCGGACAGAGAGCCGCCGGGATGTCCGGCCTTGGCGGCGTGGATCATGGAGACGATATCCTGCCTGATTTGGACAGCCTGTTTCTCCAGCCGTTCCACGTCTTTTTCGGTGAAATAAAAGGAAGTCATGGAAGAATCAGCCCTTTCTATTGGTGTTTGGGTTTCGGTTTGTGAGAATACCATAACGCAGGAGCGGGAAAAAGTCCAATTCTTCCTGATGAAGCCTGCTATCAGAAAAAATGATAGAAACCGGAAAAAAACTTGACAGAGGGGGAAATATGGGGATAGGATAGAGGGCGAGGCGAGAATTCCGCACAAAACTCAACCGCTTTTTTGGACGATTTAACAAAGAACATGGGGAGGGAACCCAAATGGAGCTTTATACCATGCGCTACGTGCTGGCGGTGGCGGAGCATGAAAGTTTCTCGCTGGCGGCACAGGCCTGCCACGTGGGCCAGCCCGCTCTGTCCCAGCAGGTCTCCCGGTTGGAGAAGGAGCTGGGGGTGGCCCTGTTTACCCGCAATTCCCGGGGGGCGGTCCTTACCGAGGCGGGCCGGGAGTTTGTCCAAATGGCCCAGGAGATCGTTCAGCGCGCCGACGCCCTCCAGGCCAAAATGTCCCTGTTCGCCGGGGTGCGCCGGGGCACGCTGAACCTGGGCATCATCACCAGCTTGCAGTGCATCGACTTCGGCGGCCTGCTGTCCGCTTTCTGCGGGAGCTATCCGGAGGTGTCGGTGAACATCACACAGGACGGGACCTACCGCCTGTTTGAGAAGCTGCTGGACCGGAAGCTGGACGCGGCCTTTCTGAACCGCCCCGCGTCGGGCATCCCCTCCGGCCTGGAATTTGTCCGGCTGGGGGAGGACGTGTACTCCCTGGCCGTCCCCACCATTCACCCCCTGGCGAAGCGGGACCAGGTGAGCCTGGAGGAGCTGAGGGACGAGCACTTTATTTTCCATCAGACGGGCCAGGTGGCCTCGGAGCTGTGCCTGGCCGCCTGCCGCAAGGCGGGCTTCGAGCCCAACATCGTCTGCCGCTCCGCCAGTCCCACCACGGGGCTGTACATGGTCCGGGGCGGGCTGGGGGTTGCGCTGCTCCCCTCGGAGGAGTTTGAGGCCCACCGCCTGAACGGGGTCCTGGAGCTGAAGCTGAAGGAGCGGATTGTCAAAGAGGTGGGGATCGCCTGGCGGAAGGATACGGCTTCACCCCTGGTGGATACGGCGGTACAGTTTGCCAGAGAGTGGGCGAGATAACAAAAATCGGGGAGACGCGGCATATTCCGCGTCTCCCCGGTTTTCCTTTGGGGTATTTACTCCTTGGGGACCAGCTTCTCCCGCGCCTCCGTCCCTCCGAAGGCGGCGTCCAGGGCGCAGGTCACGCACTTCTCCTGGGCCGGGTGCATGGTGCCGCACACCGGGCAGGGCACCATATCCCCCTCGGCGGCGAACAGCTCAATTTTCATGCAGCTGGGGCAGCGGTAGATGTCCACGTGGAAGCGGTTCAGCTGAAATACGCTGCCCATGGGGTAGGACTTGACGGCCAGCTCCATCGCCTGCTGGCAGTGAGGACAGATTTTTTTCCCTTCGCTCATCACAAAACATCCTTTCTCCGGTTGAAGTCTACTTTTGAGGCAGGTCTTTTGGACTCTGACAGCTCAAGGATACTCCGCCTGACCGCCAATGTCCAATTCTTTTTGTGCATGTAAGTATCATAAAAAATGATAATATTCCGGCCCTTGTTCAAATAGCCAAGGAACTTCCGCCTTTTATGGGCATATTTTTGGGATGGCTTCCCGATTTTTTGCCCGAAGAAGGGGAGAAAAGGGGAAAAGCCGCCCTTCTATTCCATCTTGTGATAGCAGCTATTGCCAGAATGAATTGGACTTTTTTTCTCCGTTTCGGTAAGGTAATGACACAAAATCTGCTAAAGGAGTGTTAAACTATGAGTAAAAAATTGGTGTCCGATCTGCTGGTGGACTATCTGGAGCGCCGGGATGTGACCAAGCTGTTTGGCCTGTGCGGCCATACCGTAATTGGAATGCTGGACGCCCTGAGCCGCAGCAAGAAGATCGAGTACATCGGAACCCGTCACGAGGCCATTGCCTCCACCGCCGCCGACGGCTACGCCCGGGTGACCCACAGGGCCTCCGTGGTCATGTGCCACCTGGGTCCCGGTCTGACCAACGTGATTACCGGCGTGGCCAACGCCTCGCTTGACTCCATCCCCATGGTGGTCATCGCCGGCGACGTGCCCAGCTACTACTATGGCCGTCACCCCCATCAGGAGGTGAATATGCACGCCGACGGGGACCAGTACTCCATGCTGGAGGCCGTCTGCAAGCGCTGCTGGCGGGTTGACGATGTGGAGGCTCTGCCCTACATCCTGGACAAGGCCTTCCGGCTGGCCGAGTCGGGCCGCCCCGGCCCCGTGCTGGTGGACGTCCCCATGGATATGTTTTCCCGGGAAATGGAGGAGGCTCTGTGGGAGCGCACCTACAAGGACAGCCGGGAGACCCTGCGCCCCGGTCTCTCCCCCGCCGCCGCCAAGGCCATCGCCGAGAAGCTGGTCAACGCCGAGAACCCCGTCCTCCATGCCGGCGGCGGTATCCTGCTGTCCCAGGCCTCTGAGGAGCTGGCCGCTCTGGCCGAGTTCCTGGATATCCCCGTCTCCCGCACTCTGGCCGGTCAGGGCTGCCTGTCCGACCTGCACCCCCTGATGATCGGCCAGACCGGCTTCTGGGGACTGGAGTTCACCCACTCCCTCACCGTCAACGCCGATGTGATCCTGGGTCTGGGTACCCGCTTCGGGGAGGCGGACAGCTCCAGCTGGTACCAGGGGGTCACCTTCGACCCCGACAAGACCACCTTCCTCCAGATCGACATTGACCCCACCGAGATCGGTCGCAACTACCCGGTGGAGATTGGGGCCATTGCCGATGTGAAGATTGCCCTGGCACAGATCCTGGACGAGGTGAAGAAGATCTGCCCCCAGGGGAAGAAGCGCCCCGGCCTGCGGGAGCAGATCGCCCAGGCCAAGGCGGACTTCAAGCAGTCCAACCAGGCCATTTCCAGCGACAGCCGCTTCCCCATGACCCCCCAGCGCATCCTGAAGGATGTGAAGGAGGTCATCCCCGAGGACGCCATCATCTTCACCGATGTGGGCTGGAACAAGAACGGCGTGGCTCAGGAGTTCGACATAACCCTCCCCGGTACCATCCACCACTCCTCCGGCCTGGCCACCATGGGCTTCGGCCCCGCTGCCGTGCTGGGCGGCAAGGTGGCGGCGCCCGACCGGATTGTCCTGAACCTCACCGGTGACGGCGGCTTCGGCATCAACCCCTCCGTGCTGGCCGCCGCGGTGGAGCATGGCATCGCCTGTACCTGGGTGGTGATGAA
>NZ_QWKI01000043.1 GCF_009911645.1 Pseudoflavonifractor sp. 60 | reverse complement strand
CAACTCCGCCTTCGGCACCATCGCCGGCCTGGAGAACGCCAACTATCACACCTTCTTCGGCACCAAGTTCCACACCCACGACGGCGAGACCTACACCCCCCGCTGGGCCGAGGTGGCCAAGGCCTACGGTGTGGAATCTGTCTGCATCTCCTCCGCCGAGGAGTTCAAGCCCGCCCTGGAACGGGCCATCGCCACCAACAAGGCCGGCCGTCCCTTCCTGCTGGAGGCCCCCATGGAGAACATTGTGGTGCCTACCCCCGGCTGCTGGAACATCAATGACATCTATACTCCCAACGAGCTGGTCAAGGAGGGCAAGCTGGTCAAGAAGGAGAACGGCCAGTATGTCGCCCCCAGCCACTCCAAGTCCCACAACGCCTGATTTCCCCGCAGGCACAGCAGAACAAGTTCAGCGGACCGTCCATATGGGCGGTCCGCTTTTACTGCGCTGACAGGATTTTACATAGATTTTACATGGAGATGATAACAGATTTTACATTCTCGGGTTACACTAAGGGGGCGAGGATTTGAGCAAATAAAGAAAAAGGGATGGAATTCATGGATATTTTTCACGCACTTACACTGTTGGGCGGCCTGAGCCTGTTCCTGTTCGGCATGAGTCTCATGGGGCAGGCCCTGGAGCGCAGGGCGGGGGGCCAGCTGCGGACCCTGCTGGAGAAGATGACCACCGGCAAGCTGGCGGGACTGCTGACGGGCATCGGGGTCACAGCGGTGATCCAGAGCTCCTCCGCCACCACGGTGATGGTGGTGGGATTTGTCAACTCCGGCCTGATGACCCTGAAGCAGGCCATCAACATTATCATGGGGGCCAACATCGGCACCACCGTCACAGCCTGGGTCCTGAGCCTGGCGGGGATTGACGGAGGGAATATTTTCGTGCAGCTGCTCAAGCCCTCCTCCTTCACGCCGGTGCTGGCTTTTTGGGGGATTATTCTCTATCTGTTTGTCAAGGACGCCCGAAAAAAGGATACCGGCATGATTTTGCTGGGCTTCGCCACGCTGATGTTCGGGATGGAGTCGATGACGGAAGCAGTGTCCGGCCTCCGGGACGTCCCCGCCTTTCAGCAGATGTTTATCCTATTTACGAATCCGGTGCTGGGGGTCCTGGCCGGAGCGGTGCTCACGGCGGTGATCCAGTCCAGCTCCGCCTCGGTGGGCATTTTACAGGCCCTGGCGGCTACGGGACAGGTCTCCTACGGGGCGGCCATCCCCATTATTATGGGCCAGAATATCGGGACCTGCGTCACCGCTATGCTCTCCTCTGTGGGGGCCAACAAAAACGCCAAGCGGGCCGCTCTGGTCCACCTGTCCTTCAATATTATTGGAACGGCGGTGTGGCTGGCGGCGTTCTGCCTCTGCCGCGCCCTTGTGAACCCCGCTCTGCTGAACGAGGGGGTGACCCGGGTGGGCATTGCGGCGGCGCACTCGGTATTCAACGTGCTGTGTACCCTGCTGATGCTCCCCCTGTCCGGCTTCCTGGAGCGGCTGGTAACCCTTCTGGTCCCCGACGACCGGCAGCCGGAGCAATTTTCCGAGCTGGACGAGCGTCTGTTTGCCACCCCGTCCATCGCCCTGGAGCGGTGCGGCCATGTGGCTGCCGATATGGCCGAAACCGCCGCCAAGTCCCTGGAGGAGGCGCTGAGCTGTCTGCGGCGCTATTCCCGGGAGACGGCGGCCCGTGTCCGGGAGCGGGAGGAGAAGACGGACCACTACGAGGACATTCTGGGTACCTATCTGGTGAATCTGAGCACCCAGCCCATCAGCGGGGCGGACAGCCGGGAGGCGGCCAAGCTGCTGAAGATCATCGGGGACTTTGAGCGCATCGCAGACCACGCGGTGAACCTGGTGGAGTCGGCGGAGGAGCTGCAGGACAAGGGCCTGCACCTGACCGAGGCGGCGCTGGGGGAACTGGCGGTGCTCTCGGAGGCGGTGGGGGAGATTTTGGACCTGGCCCTGGCCGCCTTTCTCCAGGGAGACCTGGAGTCCGCCTCTCTGGTGGAGCCTCTGGAGCAGGTGGTGGACCAGCTGAAGGAGCAGCTGCGCACCCGGCATATCCTCCGCCTGCAAAAGGGGGAGTGTACCATCGACGTGGGCTTTGCCTGGCTGGACCTGCTGACCGACCTGGAGCGCACGGCGGACCACTGCTCCAACATTGCCGGCTGTGTCATCGACGCGGCCCACGAGAACATGAACCTGCACCAGTCCCTGCAGGATGTGCGCAGCGGCAGTGAGGAGTTCCGGCGGCGGTACCGGGAGTATACCAGCAAATACGCCCTGCCCTGATGGGGCCGCGTTGCTTGCGGGGGCGGACTGTGGTATGATAGAGCCGCAAGGAGGGGATCCTATGATCTACTGTGTGGAGGACGACGACAGCATCCGGAGCCTGGAGCTGTACGCCTTGAGCTCCGCCGGCTTTGAGGTCCAGGGCTTTGCCGGCGGAGACGACTTTTTGAGAGCGCTGGAGACCGGACGGCCCGAGCTGGTGATTTTAGATGTGATGCTCCCCGGCCAGAGCGGAGTTGAGCTGCTGCGGCAGCTGCGGACCTCCAGTGATATCCCTGTGATTATGGCCACCGCCAAAGGAACCGAGTTCGACAAGATCCAGAGCCTGGACCTGGGGGCGGACGACTATCTGGTCAAACCCTTCGGCATGATGGAGATGGTCTCCCGGGTCAAGGCGGTGCTGCGCCGGTACCGGCCCCAGCGGGAGGAACAGGTGCTGCGGCGGAAGGGATTGGTGATGGACCTGGCGGAGCGCACCGTGACGGCGGAGGGGGAGCGGGTCACCCTCACCTACAAGGAGTTTGAGCTGCTGCGGCTGTTCCTCTCCGCCCCCGGCGTGGCCCTGACCCGGGAGCGGCTGCTTTCCTGCGTCTGGGGGACGGAGTACGTGGGGGAGACCCGAACGGTGGATATGCACGTCAAAAATCTGCGGCAGAAGCTGGGCCCCTGTGGGGGGATGATTGAGACGGTCCGGAATGTGGGCTACCGTCTGGAGGGAAAACCATGACCAAAAGAATTTTTCGTTCCACCCTGACCGTGGCGGCGGCGGTGCTGCTGGCCAGCCTGGCCGTGGCCATGGGGGGACTGTCCGGCTACTTTCGGTCGGTGCAGGAGCAGCAGCTGCGGGACGAGCTGCGGCTGGCCGCCTATGGGGTCGAGGAGCAGGGGAAGAGGTATCTGGAGCTGCTGTCCGGCCCGGATTACCGCTACAGCTGGGCCCCTGACTACCGGCTGACCTGGGTCGACTCCGCCGGAACAGTGCTCTTCGACACGGCGGAGGAGGCCGGGACCATGGAGAACCACGGGGACCGGGAGGAGATCCGGGAGGCCTTTGCCAGCGGGGAAGGCAGCAGCGTGCGCAGCTCCGCGACCCTGACCCGGCGGACGGTATACTACGCCCGGGCCCTACGGGACGGGACAGTACTGCGCATCTCGGCCAGCCAGATGACGCTGCCCGCCCTGGTGCTGGCCATGCTCCAGCCCATTTTGCTGGTGGGGATGCTGGCCGTCATCCTCTCCGCCGTGCTGGCCCGGGGGATGGCGAAGAAGATTGTCCGGCCCCTCAACGCTCTGGACCTGGACAATCCCCTGGAGAACGACGCCTACGAGGAGCTGACCCCTCTGCTCAGCCGCATCCACCAGCAGCGCCAGCAGATTGCCGGGCAGCTGCGGGACCTGCAAAAGAAGACGGACGAATTTGAACAGGTCACCCGCCATATGCGGGAGGGCCTGATCCTGCTGGACGACGGCGGGGAGATTTTAAGCATCAACCCGGCGGCCCGGCGCATCTTCGGCGGGGAGGGGCCTCTGGAGCGCGGGACGCTGGCCCAGACCATCCAGGGGGCCCAAGAGACAGGACACAGCCAGACCCGGATGGAGCGGGGCGGCCGGGAATTTCAGCTGGATATCAGCCGCATTGCGTCGGAGGACGCCGCCGCCGGTACGGTGCTGCTGGCCTTCGACGTGACGGAGCAGGCCGCCGCCGAGCGCAGCCGCCGGGAGTTCACCGCCAACGTGTCCCACGAGCTGAAAACGCCGCTGCAATCCATTCTGGGTAGTGCGGAGCTGCTGCAAAACGGGCTGGTCCGCCCGGAGGACGTGCCCCAGTTCTCCGGCCTGATCCACCGGGAGGCGGCCCGGCTGGTGGCCCTGGTGGAGGACATCATTCACCTGTCCCAGCTGGACGAGGGGGTCCCCCTGCCCCGGGAGCCGGTGGATCTGCTGGAGCTGGCAGAGCAGACGGCGGCGGGGCTGGAGGACCAGGCCGCCCGGAAAGGGGTGCGCCTAACGGTTACAGGGGAGCACGTCCAGGTGCTGGGGGCGACCGGTTTTCTCCATGAGATGGTCTACAACCTGTGTGACAACGCCATCAAATACAATGTGGAGGGGGGCAGCGTGGACGTCTGCGTCTGGGAAGAGAGGGGACAGGCCCAGGTCCGGGTTCAGGACACCGGCATCGGCATCCCGCCGGAGGATCAGGACCGGGTGTTTCAGCGGTTTTTCCGAGTTGACAAGAGCCGCTCCAAGGCCTCCGGCGGCACGGGGCTGGGGCTGTCCATTGTGAAGCACATTGTCCAGTACCACGGCGGGACGCTGTCCCTGGAGAGTACCCCCGGGGCGGGCACCGCCGTGACCGTGACCCTCCCCCTGGCCTGAACATGGAAAAATCCTCTGGAGACGGACCGTTTCCAGAGGATTTTTGATGGAGTTCAGAAGAGGCCCCGGGCAAACTGGGTTATGGTCTGATAGCCCACGGCCAGATTCAGGTTCTGCCCGTCGTTATAGCCCCCGGTAATCAGGCCGATGAGCTCCCCGTACATGTCCAGCAGAGCGCCGCCGCTGCTGCCGTGGGAGACGGGGGCGGTGAACTGGATCATGGACACCTTTTCCAGTTCCCGGAAGCCGGAGATGATGCCGTCGGATACCGAGTTGAACAGCCCCAGGGGACTGCCGATGGCCACCACCTTCTGCCCCCGGACCAGTCCGCCGGGATTTTGGGAGATGGGGATGGGGGCGCGGCGCTTGTCCATGCGCAGCACCGCCAGGTCGTAGTCCGGATGGTATTTGATCAGCTCATTGGTGTAGAAAATGTCGCTCTCCTCCTCCAGGAGGATGCCGTAGTGGTGGCCGCCATTGACCACGTGGAGGTTAGTGAGCACGTAGCCCTTGTCGCTGATGATGACCCCGGAGCCCGTTTTGAGACACTGGCCGTCCTGGTCGAAGATTTTCAGCATGACCACCGAGGAGGCCCGCTTTGCCAGCTCCTCAAACTCCAGGGGTTCCCGGGGCCTCCCGGCGGAGACAGCGGGCCGGGCCGCAGGGGCAGAGGGGACCGGGGGGGCGGGCCGGACCGGGGGCGGGACAGGGTGCCGCTCAGGCCGGCGGATGCGGTCCATGGAGATGACGGGCCTTCCCGCCGGGACGGGCTGGGGGGCAGGGGACAGGACCGGGGCGGCAGGCGGAGCCTGGACGCTGCGGGCGGGGGCGGACAGGGCCAGCAGCTCCGGGGACTCCACCGCCGCCTCCCCCGTGGGGCTGATGTACAGCACGTCACACCCCATGAGGAACAGCAGATATAAAAACAGGTACTCCGCCAGCTTGAGCTGTCCGCCGCAGGCGAACTTGGGGAAGCGGTTCATCTTCCGGGTCTCCACAAAGAGTTTTGGAAAATATGTATCCATCCAGCAGAGGATTTTTACCGAAAAGTTGCGCACAATGGCCGCCTCGCTGCGTCCGCGGACGTGCTGGAACAGGTCCACGATCCGATCAAAGCTGCGCTCCAGGGTCTCCTGCCAGATGGGATTGGCAAAGTGGAAGGGAAAGCTGATCTGCCCCCCCTGGTACAGGGCCACATACTTCTCCACCTGGGGGGCGGGCAGGTAGGAGCTGAGGGCAGGGGTGAAGACATATCCCCGGCCCCCGTTCTGACCGGCCCAGGTGCGCAGACGGGCCGCGTCGGCCTCACAATTCTGCCCGCTGGCGCAGCGGATGAAGAAGGTCTCTTTTGTAAAGTTGGAGTATCTCCCGTTGAGCAGCATAAACTCCTCCAGCGGGTCGCCGGAGGGAATCCGGGCTGACGTTTGAAACAGCTGATCGTTCATAGCGCGGCGCTCCCTTGTCAATCTTTCTCGGGTCTGTCACCTGGAAATGCTCTCCTCCTGGACGCCGTATCTCCGGGCCAGCTGGAGGACCCGTTCGGCCCAGCGGGAGTGGGTCTTGTACTCGTTCATGCGGGTCCCACCGGTGCTGGCGGCCACCAGGCGGGGATTGTGGGGGTCCCAGCTCATGATCTGCCGGGCGTCCTGGTAGTCGGCGGCGGAGACCTTCAGGCAGTCGTTGACCACGGGGATCTGGCTGGGGTGGATCACCGTCTTACCGGTGAAGCCGCACAGCATATCCAGCTCCACCTCCCGGCGCAGACCGGCGTCCCAGCCCTCGCCGGCGTAGTACTCCCACACCGGACCCGACACGATGTACTGCCGGGCGAAGACGGCGGCCAGATCGCTGAGCACATCGGCCACCGGCCGCAGGTCGTAGATGGTGTTGTCCACGTGCCGGCGCAGGCCGAAGGCGTGGGACAGGTCGGCGCCTCCCACCCGAATGTTCAGAATCCGGTCCGACACAGAGTCCAGGGCGTCCCGCACCTGCTCCAGCTGGCGGTGCCGGGTGTGCAGGTCGATCATGGACGGGGACTCGAAGATGGGCATATAGCGCCACTCCAGCCCCGCCGCCGCGGCCCGCTGTATGATTTGGATGTAAGCATCGCAGTTCTCTACGAAAAATTTGGGCAGGATAAAGCCGGTGAGGATGGGGGCAAAGGGGGCGAAGCGGGTGCAGAGCCTGTCCAGCTGCCGGGGGGAGCGGACCCGGACAAAGATCAGGGGCAGGTAGAAGGGACCCTCTGCCCGGGCGGCGGAGATCCGCTCCAGAGTGCGGCAGAGGGTCCGCTCCGCCTCCTCCACCGCCTCCTCCCGCACCGTGTCCTCCAGACAGAAGGCCAGGGAGAAGGGCCGGGGATAGCGCTCCTGCTGTAAGGCGTCCACAATGCCGGTGTGGGCGTTGGCGGGGGAGTACATCAGCGCCCCCACATCGTAGCCCGTGATGATCTGATTCATGGCGAAAAATCCCTTCCTAGTATTTGTCCTGAAGCTCGGCCAGCTTTTTGATCTGGTCCAGGGCGTAGTCCTGAAACTCCGGCTTGAGGGAGCCGAACAGGGTCAGCGCCTCGCCAAACCGGTCGCCGGAGGCCGGGCCGCTGTCAAACATGGCGCCCTCCCCCGTCTCCAGCCAGTGGGGATTTACCTTGTACTGCTGGCACAGGTGCTGGAGCAGGAGCTTTTTGGGCTGTACCCGTCCATATTCAATGTTGCTGATCACGTCGCGGCTGACCCCTAATTTTTCTCCAAACTCACGCTGGGATAGATTGAGGGCCTCCCGTACAAGTCTGATTCTGCTGGCCGGCATCTCATAACCTCCTTGCCTGCGGAGAATAAAATTATTTATATAGTACAACACAGAATTGGGATTGTCAACACAAAAAATTGAGTATACGGTGTTGACAACGCCGTCAGCCTGTGCTATATTGTGTTTACAACACACAATGGGAGGGGCGCAGAGATGAGCTCACGCAAGGAAGAGGACCGTCTTGCTCAGCTGAACGCCGCCTTTGCCCGGCTGAACGAACAGGAACAGAACAGCGCCCTGGCCATTTTGAAGACCCTCCGCTTTGCCCAATCTGCGGCGGACAGACAGGGGGCGGGCGGCTCCGGACCGGAGAGGCGGCCGTCTGGGTGAGCTTGGAGGGGCGGAATCTATTTTTTTGGCTTGAAAATGGGGATAGCTTATATTATAATGAATAGAACGCAAGTCCGAAGATATGACCACAGAGAGAGAGTCTGACCATGATGTTTCAACAGGCCGCCCTGACAAAACTGGATCAGTATTTTCTTCCGCTGTCCCAGCGGAGTGAAAAGTGCGTCTATTTTTACCGCTTTGAGGGGATATCTCCCCAGGTGACCGCCTTTTTTCAGCGGTATTACGAGGCGGCCCGGCGCAGCGGTGTGGTCATTGACGGACGTATCCCCAACCCGGACGCCAATCAACTGGCCTACTTCTCCGAGATGATGGGGACGGAGTTCCAGCTGGACAGGGGCTTTTTGGACCAGCGGCTGGCCAAGTGGCTGCCCCGTATGTCCCCGGCTCAGCGGGAGCGGGTCGCGGGGGCGATGGCGGGGACGCTGGAGGACCTGAGGCGGCAGGGCAAAACCGAGAGTATTCTGCGCAACGCGTATATGAAATATATGTGTTGGCTCTACTATAAATTTGAGCGCATTGTCAATCGGCTGGGGGCGGAGGAGCTGCCCAAAATTCTGTACGACGGCGCGGTGAGCGGCCATGAGCTCCAGCTTCTCACCGTCCTGTCCCGGGCGGGGGCGGACATTGCCCTGCTGGACCGGGGGGGCGGCGGGGCTTACGCCAGGCTGGACCCCGCCGGGGCCTGGTCCCGGGCCTACCAGAGCGGGGAGCTGCCCCCCTTCCCCCCAGAGTTCGGCCTGAAGTGGATTCAAAACCAGATCGCCCAGGAACTGAACCGCCAGCGGCTGTACGGCCCGCCCCCTGGGGTGGAGCCCTGCACCAATGCCTGGATGGCCAAGGCGGAGCTGAGCCAGGTGCTCACCGGCGTCCAGGCCCGGGGACAGGACGGGCGGTTTTTCTACAACACCTTTCTGGCCCAGTACGGGGCGGAGGACAGGCTGACCTACCCCAGCGACCTGTTCGCTTTCTACCAGCAGCTGAAGGGGGCTGGACGGCGGGTCTGCGTGGTCAGCGGCTCCATCCCGGTGCCCGCGCCGGAGGAAATTTCCGCCGTCCGCCGTCAGAACTACGCCAATGTGGAGCAGATGGCCGCCGGACTGGCTCAAAATATCCAGCCCCCCGGGGGCGGAGAACTCCAGAAGCTGATGGTCAGGGCCTTTCTTGACATTGTGCAGGAGGGCGGGGAGGGGACAAGCCTCTCCAAGCGGACCAATCAGGCGGTCTACCTGCTGTGCTGGCTGAAGCGGTACCAGAGGGAGCTGTTTGAGGGCTGGAAGCTGCCGGAGGTCTCGGTGTTCCTCCTCTTCGGCGGCTGCGCAACCCAGCACGAGGCCCGGTTCCTCCGCCTGCTGGCCAGGCTGCCGGTGGATGTGCTCCTGCTCCAGCCCGACCTGAACCGGGCGAGCTGCCTCCAGGATCCGGGTCTGCTGGAGCTGCGCTGGGAGAACTCCCTGACCATGGAGGCCTTCCCCGTGGAGCGGACCCAGGTGCGGGTGAGCACGGCGGCCTATGAGGCGGAGCGGGACCTGGACAGTCTGATGTACCAGGACTCGGGGATGTACCGGAACCGGCAGTACGCCAAGGCGGAGAGCGTCACCCTGCGCACCATGTACGAGGAGATCGCCCTCCTCTGGGACCAGGAGCTGAAATACCGCCCCAACTTCCAAGTCATCGGCGACACGGTGACTCTGCCCGTGCTGCTGGAGAAGATTTGCGGCGTGAAGGACCGGGATGTGGACCGGTACTGGCTGGACATTAAGAAGCTGATAACCACAGACACTCTGGTGGTGTCCCGGGTCCCCTGGCTGGACCCCCTGGAGCCCAACCCCATGAAAAGCAGTGCGACCCAGTTTTTGAAAAACGGCAGACTGCTGCGGCAGAAGATCAAAAACCACAAAGACTACCCCTATGGCATCCTGCGGCCGGAGACCCAGGACTATCTGTTGGACAAGCTCCAGCAGCTGCTGGACCAGCGGACCATTCGGGGGACCTATGAGAAGGGCGTGGAGTACACCATTATCGCCGGGGCCCTGAACCTGAATAAGGACCTGCTGCGGATGATCCAGCGGTTCGACTTCACCAAAAAGAACCCCAAGCTCATTCTGGTCAACACCACCGAGGAGGTCCTCTCCCTGGAGGAGAGCATTCTGCTGGCCTATCTGAACCTGGTGGGCTTCGACCTGCTGTTCTTTGTTCCCACGGGTTACCAGTGCATCGAGCGGCACTTTCAGAACCCCTTCGCCAATGAGCAGCAGTTTGGCGAGTACCTGTATGACCTGGCTCCCCCTGATTTCAGCCGGATTCAGGACCGGGGGCGCAATCCTATCAGACGGCTGTTCGGAAGGAGTTAAATTATGGGATTAGATTTTAACAGACCGGCCTCGGAGCCTGTCCAGCTTCAGACTCAGACCGCCCAGGAGGAATTTCCCCAGTACGACATTGTGGACGACCGCCAGCAGATGACGGCGGTCCTGGTCAACTCCCCAGAGGTGGATGCCCTGGCCAGCCAGATCGAGGTGTACAACCTGGAGACCATCGTGTCCTTCGGCAGCGGGGCGGCGGAGGAGATCGCCAAGTGCTCCGACACCATCCTCAACAGCATGAATATGTCCCAGCTGGACAACTCCAGCGCTATGCTCACAACCCTGGCAAAGATTATGGACAAGTTCGATATTGAGGAGATTAAGGACAACCCGGGGCTGCTGGGCAAACTCTTCGGGGGAATGCGCCGGCAGCTGGACAAGATTTTGGCCAAATACCACACCATGGGCGAGGAGGTAGACAAGATCTATGTCCAGCTCAAGCAGTACGAGTCGGAGATCACCCAGTCCAACCGCAAGCTGGAGGAGATGTTCCAGGCCAACGTGAACTACTACCACGAGCTGGTGAAGTATATCCTGGCCGGGGAGCAGGGGTGCCGGGAGCTGGAGGAGTATATTGCCCAGCGCCGCCGGGATATGGAGACCACCGGGGACGGCTCCATCCAGTTTGAGCTGACCTCCCTGGAGCAGGCCCTGATGATGCTGGAGCAGCGCACCCAGGACCTGCGCACCGCCGAGAGTGTGGCCATGCAGTCCATCCCCATGATTAAGACCATGCAGTTCAGCAACATGAACCTGGTGCGGAAGATCAACTCCGCTTTCATTATCACCCTGCCCGTCTTCAAGCAGGCGCTGACCCAGGCCATTATGCTCAAGCGCCAGCGCATTCAGGCGGAGGCCATGTCGGCCCTGGATCAGCGGACCAATGAGATGCTCATCCGCAACGCCCAGAACACCGCCGAGCAGTCCAAGATGACCGCCCGTCTGGCCTCGGGCAGCTCCATTAAAATCGAGACCCTGGAGAAGACCTGGCACACCATCGTCTCCGGCATTGAAGAGACCCGGCAGATTCAGGAGAACGCCCGGAAGCAGCGGGTCGAGGACCAGAAGCGGCTGGAGACCATTAAGGCGGAATTTAATCAGCGGTACCACATGCCAAAGTGACCGTAAGAAATCAAAAAACAGGAGGAGACAATTATGGCAATCAATCTGAGCAAGGGACAAAAGGTAGACCTGACCAAGGGCAATCCGGGCCTGTCCAAGCTGATGGTGGGCCTGGGCTGGGACGTCAACGCCTTTGACTCCGGCGCGGCCTTCGACCTGGACGCGGCGGCCTTTATGGTGGGCGGCAATGGCAAGTGCCCCACCGAGAAGGAGTTCATCTTCTACGGCAATCTGGAGCACACCAGCGGCGCACTGAAGCACATGGGGGACAACCTCACCGGCGAGGGGGACGGGGACGACGAGCAGATCGTGGTGGACCTGAGCCTGGTGCCCGCCAACGTGGAGCGCATCGCCTTCACCGTCACCATCTACGACGCCGACGTCCGCCGGCAGAATTTTGGCCAAGTGTCCAACGCCTATATCCACATCCAGGACATGGTGTCCGGCGCCGATTTGATCCGCTACGACCTGGGGGAGGACTTCTCCATTGAGACCGCCATTGTGGTGGGCGAGCTGTACCGGCACAACGGCGAGTGGAAGTTCAACGCCATTGGCAGCGGCTTCCAGGGCGGCCTGGCGGCGCTGTGCGGCCACTACGGCATCGAGGTTGCGTAAGCTCCGTCCCCTCCGGGGGATCGGCTTAAATATAGTAAGGAGGGTATTCTTATGCCTGTCAATTTGAAAAAGGGCCAGAAAGTGAGCCTGACCAAGGACAACCCCGGCCTGTCCAAGGTGGTTGTGGGTCTGGGCTGGGACGTGAACCAGTTCGACACCGGCGGGGACTTCGACCTGGACGCGGCGGCGTTCCTGCTGGGGGACAGCGGGAAGGTGGCCGGCTCCGGCGACTTCGTCTTCTACGGCAACCTGAAGCACGCCTCCGGCGGGGTCGAGCACATGGGCGACAACCTCACCGGCGCGGGGGACGGGGACGACGAGCAGATCAAGGTGGACCTGACCAAGCTCCCCGACTCCATAACCCATGTGGCCTTTACCGCCACCATCTACGACGCGGAGGAGCGCCGGCAGAACTTCGGCATGGTGAATAACGCATTTATCCGTATCTTTAACGAGCTCACCGGCGAGGAGCTGCTGCGCTACGACCTGGGAGAGGATTTCTCCATCGAGACCGCCGTGGTCTTTGGCGAGCTGTACAAGCACAACGGCGAGTGGAAGTTTAACGCCATCGGCAGCGGCTACCAGGGCGGCCTGGCGGCACTGTGCGCCAACTACGGCGTAGACGTGGAGTAAGGAGGAAATTCATATGGCCATCAGTCTGGAAAAAGGAAAGAAAGTCAGTCTGAAAAAGGGCGGCTCCGCTGGCCTGGGAGAGATTTTGGTCAACTTGAACTGGAACGCCCGGCCTGCCAAGAAGGGCCTGTTCGGTCTGTTCAGCGGCGGCCAGGGCATTGACCTGGACCTGGGCTGCCTCTTTGAGCTGAAGAATGGGCAGAAGGGTGTGGTCCAGGCTCTGGGCAACGCTTTCGGCTCCCTTCAGCAGCCCCCCTTCATCTCTCTGGACGGGGATGACCGCACCGGCGCGGTGACCACGGGGGAGAACCTGCGCATCAACGGCAACAGGATTGCCGAGATCCAGCGCATCCTGGTGTACACCTTCATCTATGAGGGGGTCGCCAACTGGCAGCAGGCCGACGCCACCGTCACCATCAAGTATCCCGGCGCCGAGGACCTGATTGTCAAGATGGACACCTACAACTCCCCCTATGCCATGTGCGGCCTGGCCCTGCTGGAGAATGTCAATGATGAGACCTTCAGCGTGGAGAAGATCGTCCAGTTCTACCCCAGCCACCGGGAGCTGGACGCCGCTTTCGGCTGGGGACTGCGCTGGCAGGCGGGAAGAAAATAATCAAATGGCAGCCCCCGGAAGCACAGGGGGGAATTTACCATTTGCCATCAGGAGGAGATTATCATGTCTGTAAGCTTACAGAAGGGCCAGAAGGTCAGCCTGACCAAGGACAACGCGGGGCTGAGCTCCGTGGTGGTGGGCCTGGGCTGGGACGAGGCCAAAAAGAGCGGCGGCCTGCTGGGCGGCCTGTTCGGCGGCGGCCAGCCCGCCATCGACTGCGACGCCTCGGCGCTGATGCTGCGGGGCGGCAAGCTCACCGATAAGGCGGATATTATCTATTTCGGCAACCTGACCCACCCCACCAATACCGTCCGCCACATGGGCGACAATCTCACCGGCGCAGGGGACGGGGACGACGAGCAGATCGTCATCGACCTGGCCCAAGTCCCCGCCGATTACGACCGCATTGTGCTGGTGGTGAACATCTACCAGGCGGTGCAGCGCCACCAGCACTTCGGGATGATCCAGAACGCCTTTATCCGTATTGTGGACGCCCGGAACAACCAGGAGCTGTGCAAGTATAACCTGACCGAAAACTACAGCGGCATGACCGCCATGATTTTTGGCGAGGTCTACCGCCACAACGGCGAGTGGAAGTTCAGCGCCATTGGCCAGGGCACCACCGACCCGGGTCTGGGCGAACTGATTGGCCGGTATGTATAAGCGGACGCTTTCCGGCAATCATTGATAGAGACAGATTGACGCTTGAATCACAGAGGAGAGAGGATGGCTTCACCGTGCCTCTCTTTTCTGATATTTTCACGAGGAGAGAACCCGATATGCACTTCAATGGACTATCTGACAAGGAAGCTGCTGAATCCAGAAAGCAATATGGCAGCAATGTGATCCCGGACTCCGAGCCCACCACCTTCTGGGCGGAATTTAAGGAGACCTTCGGCGACCCCATGATCCGCATCCTGCTTGCCATTGCGGCACTGATGATCGCCATGTGGGCCTTCGGCTACGCCGACATCTATGAGCCGGCGGGCACCATCGTGGCGGTGCTCATTGTGGCCTTCGTCTCCGCCAAGACCGGGGTTGCCAGCGACACCAAGTACCGCGAGCTGAAGGAGAACACCAAAAAGGACCAGTGCAAGGCCTACCGCAACGGCGTTATCACCGTGATTGACGTGGACGACGTGGTGGTGGGGGACAAGATCCTCCTTCAGTCCGGCGACAAAATCCCGGCGGACGGCGTGCTCATTCACGGCGGCCTGAAGGTGGACAACTCCGCCCTCAACGGCGAGGCGGAGGAGTGCCCCAAGACGGCGGCTCAGGAGGGCTTCCGTCTGGCGGAGGAGATTACCGGCGACACCTTTGTGGACCAGCACTCCCTCTTCCGGGGGGCGGTGCTCTTCGACGGCGAGGGCGTGATGGACGTCCAGAAGGTGGGCCTGAAGACCATGATGGGCAAAATGGCCGAGGAGATGCAGGACGACGAGCCCGACTCCCCCCTGAAGGTGAAGCTGGCTAAGCTGGCGGATATGATCTCCCGCTTCGGCTATATCGGCGCCATTGTCATTGCAGTGATGTATATGGGCTACTTTGTGCTGTCCGCCGGCGGTGTGGAGCCCTATCTGGCCACCGGCGCCACCGAGATCATCAAGGACCTGGTGGAGGCGGTGTCCCTGGCCATTGTCATTATCGTCTGTGCGGTACCCGAGGGCCTGCCCCTGATGATCTCCCTGGTGCTGATGCAGAACACCAGCAAGATGCTGGACCACAATGTGCTGGTGCGCAAGGCGGAGGGCATAGAGACGGCGGGCTCTCTGAACATCCTGTTCAGCGACAAGACGGGCACCATCACCAAGGGCCACCTGGAGGCGGTGGAGTTTTTCACGGCCGACGGCATCTCCATCCCCCTGTCGGAGCTGGCCCAGCACGGGAAGCTGAAGGGCCTGCTGGACCTGGCCATCGGCAAAAATACCCAGTCCATGTTTGACGCCCAGGGGCGGGTCATCGGCGGCAACGCCACCGACCAGGCGCTGGTGCGCTTCCTGGGGGCAGAGACGCTGAGAAAGCTGGAGGGGACCTATACTGTCACCGAGTCCCAGAGCTTCAACTCCTCCAACAAGTTCAGCCAGGCCCACCTGCGGGAGCTGGACAAGACCTTCTACAAGGGCGCCCCGGAGAAGCTGCTGGCCGTATCCGGCAAATACCTCAGCCTCAGCGGCGACGTGCATACCATCAACCTGAACAACGTCAGCGCCAAAATTGACGAGCTGGCGGGCAAATCCATGCGGGTCCTGGCCTTCGGCTACTCCGACAAGGCCATGACCAAGGACCAGATCAACGCCGACACCACCATTATCGGCTTCCTGGGGATCCGGGACGACGTGCGCCCGGAGGCCCGTGAGGCCATCGCCGCTGTGCAGAACGCCGGCATCCAGGTGGTTATGATTACCGGCGACCGGCTGGAGACCGCCGTGGCCATTGCCAAGGACGCGGGCCTGCTGAAAAGCCAGGACGATGTGGCGCTGGCCTCCAGCCAGCTGGGCAAGCTGTCCGACGACGAGGTGAAGGAGCTCATCCCCCGCATCCGGGTCATTGCCCGGGCCCTGCCCACCGACAAGTCCCGTATGGTCCGCCTGTGCCAGGAGATGAATCTGGTGGTGGGCATGACCGGCGACGGCGTCAACGACTCCCCCGCCCTGAAGCGGGCCGATGTGGGCTTTGCCATGGGCAGCGGCACCGAGGCGGCCAAGGAGGCGGGCAAGATCGTCATCCTGGACGACAACTTCAAGTCCATCAAGGACGCCATCTGGTATGGCCGCACCATCTACCACAACATTCTGAAATTCTGCAAGTTCCAGCTGGTCATCAACGTGGCCGCCGTGGTGGTCAGCGCCGTGGCCCCCTTCTTTGGAGTGGAGGAGCCCCTGAAGGTGACCCACCTGCTGTTTGTCAACCTGGTGATGGACGGCCTGGGGGCCATTATGCTGGGCAACGAGCCGGCCAAGGAGATCTATATGTCGGAGAAGCCCCGGCGGCGGGACGAGAGCATTGTCAGTAAGCCCATGATGGTCCAGATCATTACCATGGGCGTCTGGCTGACTGCCCTCAGCTTCGCCTTTTTGAAGGTCCCCTTCTTCGACCAGTTCTTTGCCAACACCGCGCAGAAGCTGTCCGCCTATTTCGTGCTGTTCATCTGGTGCGCCCTGTTTAACGGCTTCAATGTCCGGGACGAGGGCGGGGCCATCTTCCAGGGGCTGAATGAGAACACCGGCTTTATGAAGGTGTTTATCGCCATTATCCTGGTGCAGGCCGTCATTGTCAACGCCGGACTGATCCCCGGCCTGGGCTGGGTGGGCAGTATGTTCAGCTGCGTGCCCTTTGGAGCGGCGGGCTGGTGCGTGGTGGCGGTGCTGGCCGTGACCATGATCCCGGTGGACCTGCTGCGCAAGGCCGTTGTGAAGCAGAAGTAAGGAAAATGGCTTCCCTGTCTTCGGGGAAGCCATTTCAAAAGGCGCAGTTGTTTCTCCCCGCCTCCGGCGGAGAGAAACAGCTGTCTGCGAAATCCGAAGCGAATACATTGGGGGGAGCGATACCACCATGAAGAAGCTGCAATATAATTCGCCGGTGATCCTCAGCTTTTTTCTCCTGTCGCTGGCGGCGCTGGCCCTGGGCTATCTGACCAGAGACTGGACCACCTGGCACCTGTTTTCCGTCTACCGGGCGCCTCTGACAGACCCCTTTACTTACGTCCGTTTTTTGGGCCACGTGCTGGGCCACGCCGGCATAGACCACTTTATGGGCAATATGCTCCTTCTGCTGGTAGTGGGTCCGCCTCTGGAGGAGAAGTACGGCAGCTCGGTCCTGCTGGCGGGCATTGTGTTCACCGCTCTGGTCTCCGGCGTCCTCCAGTTTGTGTGCTTTCCCGACGCCGCCCTGCTGGGGGCCAGCGGAATTGTGTTTATGCTGATTATGCTCTCCTCCCTGGCGGGCATGAAAAACGGCATGATCCCCCTGACCCTAATCCTGGTGGCTCTGCTGTACCTGGGCCGGGAGGTGTGGTCCATCTTCTTTGTGCGGGACAACGTGGCCAATCTGATGCACCTGGTCGGCGGGGCCTGCGGCACCGGATTTGGATTTTTAGCGGCAAAAAATAAGTGAAAACGGAGTGAATTTCCATGCCGGTCTACAGGCAAGAGGACCTTCTGCGCATTGCGAAGCGGGTCAAAAACACCAAGCGCAGCTATCTGCTGGTCAATCCCCTCCAGGGCAAGCATATCCCGGTGAGCCCCGCCGCCGCCCTGGAGATGATGCACACCCTGGGGGACGCCCTGGCTGAACAATATCCGGATACCCGGCTGGTCATCGGATTTGCGGAGACCGCCACCGCCGTGGGAGCGGCCATCGCCAGCCGGTTTGGCGGGGACTGCGTCTATCTGCCCACGACCCGGGAGGAGGTCCCCGGGGTCCGGGACTGGGTCATCTTTTCCGAGGAGCACAGCCACGCGACCCTGCAAAAGCTGTGCGGCGACGGCCTGGGGGAGCGGTTTGAGGCCACCGGCAGCGTCATCCTGGTGGACGACGAAATCTCCACTGGCAAGACCCTGCGGAACATGGTTCTCCAGCTGCGGGCGCGCTATCCCCAGCTGGCGGAGAAGGGGCTGGTGGCGGCCTCCCTCCTCAACCGGGTCACGCCAGAGAACGAGGGGCTGCTGGCGGAGGCGGGGGTCGTCTGCGCGTCCCTGGTGAAGCTTACTGGAGACCGGGCCGCCGAGGCGGCGGAGGGCTTTCAGGTGGAGGAGGCCGCTCCGGTGGAGGCCGGGAGCCGCCGCTGGTCCCACCTGGCCCTGGACTGCCCCCCGCTGCCCAACCCCCGGGGCGGGATCTCCATCCGCTCCTACCTCAGCAGCTGCGAGGGGCTGGCCCGGGCCTTTGAAGAGGCGGCGGGACCTCTGCTTCATGGGATTGGGGGGGCGGTGGTGCTGGGCACCGAGGAGTGTATGTACCCCGCCCTGATTTTGGGCCGGCGTCTGGAGGAGGGCGGAATGGCGGTGAGGTGTCACGCCACCACCAGGAGCCCCATCGGGGTGTGCTCCGCCGCCGGGTACCCCATCACCAGCGGGGCCAGGCTGGACAGCTTCTATGAGGCGGGGCGGAGCACCTATCTCTACAACTTCGCCCCCTGCGGCGCCCTGATTGTGGTCTCGGACGCCCCCGCCTGCCGGTGGGAGGCGCTGGAGCAGCTGGCCGCCGCTTGGGCGCCCTACGGATACCGCAGACTGGTTTTTGTACAGGGGGGTTCCCATGTTTGGTACATATAAAAAAGAAGACGTGACCCTTTTGCTGAAGGATATCACTGGCCTGGTGGAGCCCCTAGGGACCCGGGAGCGGGAGGCGCGCATTCAGAGCGGCGTCCACTACTCGGAGATGCTGCCCATTGAGTACGTACCCTCTCCCCCCTACCTGGCCGCCTATCAGGACGCCCTGGACCGCTACGCATCCATGACGGCGGACGCGGCGGCCAGCGCGGCGCGGGAGATCTGGCGGGACAAGGGGGAGGGGACGGTGCTGGTCTCCCTGGCACGGGCGGGCACCTCCATCGGCGTGCTTATCAAGCGCTTCCTGGCCCTGGAGTATGGCGCGGATGTGCCCCACTACACCATCTCCATCATCCGGGACCGAGGCATCGACCGGAATGCCATGGACTGCATCCTGGCCCGGCACAGCCCGGACAAAATCCAGTTTGTGGACGGCTGGACGGGGAAGGGGGCTATCCAGCGGGAGCTGAATTTGGCTATGGCGGACTACCCCAGCGTGGACCCGGGACTGGCGGTGCTCTCTGACCCGGGGGGCATTGCGGGGAAGCGGGGGACCCAGGACGACTTTCTCATTGCCAGCTCCTGCCTGAACTCCACCGTCTCCGGCCTGCTGAGCCGCACCTTTTACCGGTCCGACATCATCGCCCCCGGGGAGTTCCATGGGGCGGCCTTCTACCGGGAGCTGATGGACCAGGACCGGACCTATCAGTTTATCGATACAGTGGCGTCCTGTTTCTCCCCGGACAGCGGCTGCCGGGACAGGGAAAGGACCTTCTCCCGGACCGCCAGGGAGGAGGTGGACAGCATCTGCCAAGCATTCGGCGTCCGGGACCGGAACCTGGTCAAGCCGGGGATCGGGGAGGCGACCCGGGTCCTGCTGCGGCGGGTCCCCTGGAAGGTGCTGGTCCACAGCCTGGAGGACCAGGCCCACCTGGGGCACCTGTATCAGCTGGCCCAGGAGAAAAAGGTCCCCCTGGAGGAGTACCCCCTGGAGCACTACAGGGCCTGCGGGCTGATTCAGGCCCTGGCGGATAATTGAGCTATGGAGAAGATTTTATTTGCCAGCGACCTGGACAATACGCTGATGTTTTCCCACAAATACAGAGGGGAGACAGACCAGTGCGTGGAGTGGCTGGACGGAAGGGAGCAGGGCTTCTGTACCCGGAGATCTCTGGAGTTGCTGGCACTGGTGGGGCAGCGGACCCTGTTCGTTCCAGTGACCAGCCGGTCGGTGGAGCAGTACCGGCGCATTCGTTGGCCCTCCCCCTGCCTGCCCCGGTATGCGGTGACCTCCAACGGGGGCGTCCTGCTGGAGGGGGACCGGGAGGATTTGGCCTGGCGCGCTGGGTCAGAGGAGCTGACTGCCCCCTGGCGGGAGGAGCTGGCGGAGCTGGAGGCCCGGCTGGGGGAGGTCCCCATCCCCAAGCGCTTCCGGATGGTGGACGGCCTGTATCTCTTCGCCGCCTGCGACGATAAGGAGAGCGCCCGGCAGCTGGGGGACCTTTTTGAGGGAAGGACCACAGTGGATGTGGCAGTGTCGGGGCGGAAGGTCTATTTCTTCCCGCCGCCGCTGAACAAGGGGGAGGCCCTCCGGCGGCTCCAGGAGAGGTTCCAGCCGGACAGGACGGTCTGCGCCGGGGACAGCGTCATCGACGTGCCCATGCTGCGGGCGGCGGATAGGGCCATCGTTCCCGGCGAAGACCTGATGGAGGAGGGGCCAAACCGGCTTGTCCACAGCGGCGCGGGGCCCTTCCCGGATTTTGTGCTGGAATCGGTGCTGAACTTTACCAGATCAGGAGGATATGGAGATGTACAAGCTGCTGGGGGCAGATGGGGTTCCATACCTGTCGGAGACGCCGGGGACCCTGGGCGGAAATAAAAGGCTGAAAATCTATGGACGGTTGGACTGTCCCACCGCGCTGTCCACCATTCGGAGATTTCCGGGGAGCTATGAGAAGTCCCGTGTGTTCTTTGCCGATGAGAGGACAGCCCTGGCCGCGGGCTACCGTCCCTGTGGAAACTGCCTGCGGGAGAAGTACCGGGAATACAGGGAGGACCCTGAAAAGTACTTGAAACAATTCGATTGACAGCAAAAAAGGACCTATCCCCATCGGATAGGTCCATCTGTTATGTTTCGGGAACTTCCTCCAGAACGCGCACCTGAATTTCCAGGACCCGCCGGTGTTCCACTTGGGTCACAGTGACGTCTAGCCCCTCAGCGGTGAAGTGGTCCCCCACCTCCGGGACCCGGCCCACCTGCTCCAGAACCCAGCCGGAGACGGTGGCCGCCCCGCAGGTCCCCTTCACCTGGAACAGGTCGTACATGTCGTCCAAGTCGGCGGAGCAGGCGATGATATAGCTGCCGTCGGGCTGCTTTTTGAAGATCTCGATGACCTCGTCGTGTTCGTCCCAGATCTCTCCCACCAGCTCCTCCAGAATGTCCTCCAGGGTGCAGATGCCCTGAGTCCCGCCGTATTCGTCCACCACCACCGCCATGTGGGCCTTGTTCCGCTGCAAAATGCGCAGCAGCTCCGACACCTTGGTGTTGCCAGTGGTGTAAAAAACCGGCGTCTGTAATCCGGCGACCTCGGTCCTGCCCTGATAGCGGGCGGCGTAGAAGTCCTTCTCGTGGACCACGCCCACAATGTTGTCCACCGTCTCGTGGTAGAGGGGGATGCGGGAGTAGCCCGTCTCGGCAAAGAGGGAGGCCAGCTCCTCCATGGTACACCCCTCGTCGGCGGCGGTCAAATCAACCCGGGGGGTGAGGATCTCGGAGACCTCCAGGTCGTTGAACTCGATGGCGTTGCGGATCAGGTCGCTCTCGTGCTCGTCCAGGCCGCCCTCGGTCTCCGCCTGGTCCACCATGCCCACCAGCTCCTCCTCGGTGATGCCGTCGTCCCCGGCGGCCCGGAAGATCTTGCTCATCAGCTTCTTCCACTGGGTAAAGAGGAAGTTCACCGGGGTCAGCACCACCAGGAACAGCTTGAGCAGGGGCTGGGCGAACATGGCGAAGTCCTCGGGCCGCTCCTTGGCTAGGCTCTTGGGGGTCACCTCGCCGAAGATCAGGATGATGATGGTGAGGGCCACCGTGGCCACCGTGGGGCCGTACTGGTGGAACCACCTGGTACACAGCACGGTGGACACGGTGGTGGCGGTGATGTTGACGATGTTGTTGCCAATGAGGATGGTGGAGAGCAGCTTGTCGTACTCCTCCGCCAGCTCCAGAGTCTTCGCCGCCCGGCGGCTGCCGTTTTCCGCCCGGTTTTTCAGGCGGATGCGGTTCAGAGAGGTGAAGGCGGTCTCGGTGGCGGAAAAGTAGGCGGACAGAACCACCAAAACAAGCAGGGTCACAATCATAGCGATACTGGTACTGTCTATTTCCATAGAGGAAGGATCAACTCCAATTTCAATGTAATTTTGCCGGGGAGCGGCTAAAACAGGAAAACTCGGGCTATATTTAAGTCAGGAGTATACCACACCTGTTGGGAGATTGCAAACCCATTTTGCCGTCCGCCCGAAACCTTCACATTTTTTTAACAAAAAAGGGGCAAAAAGGCTTGACGGCGGAGGACAGGCGTGATATAGTAATTCCACCTGTGAAAAGGGGCTTTTTTTCGTGCGCGGATGCGGTGTCCGACGTGCGGAACCCCTCAACCCGCTTCAGGGCCACAGGGAGGCAGCAGCCGAACACCCACCGCACCTCTGAGCGCCTTTTTGCGCTCTTTGGCGCTGGATTCGGCAGAGGCAGGCCGTGTCCGGCGTTTTCCTTTTTGGAAAGCAGCGGCTTGCCGAAAGGCGGGGCGGAACCGCTCAGCCTGAAATAAAAAAGGAGGTGCCGAACAAATGGCAGCAAAGGCCGGCGCGCGCATTAAGATCACCCTGCGGTGCTCTGAGTGCAAGCAGAGAAACTACAATACCTTTAAGAACAAAAAGAATACCCCCGACCGTCTGGAGTTGAACAAATACTGCCCCTTCTGCAGGAAGCACACCGTTCACAATGAGACGAAGTGATTGGCGTAAGGGCCGAAATGAAAGAAGGGTTAGCAATGGCTGAAAACGAAAAGGCCGTCCAGGCCGCCAAGAAGGACAAGAAGTCCGACAAGAATGCAAAGCCCGGCTTCTTTGCCCGCGCGGGCAAGTGGTTCCGGGATATGAAAAGCGAGCTGAAGAAGGTTCAGTGGCCCACCCGCAAGCAGACCATCAACAATACCCTGATTGTCATCGCCTGCGTCATTGTGGTTGGGATCGTGATCGCCCTGTTTGACTTTGTGGCCGGCGAGGCGGTCAAGCTGCTCATCGGCGCTTTCAAAGGGTGACCCGAATGGCGGACAATGCAAGCTGGTATGTGGTCCACACCTACTCCGGCTATGAGAATACGGTGAAGGCCACCATCGAGAAGTATGTGGAAAACCGCAGTATGCAGGAGTTGATCCACGAGATCAGCATTCCCCTGGAAACCGTTACCGAAATCACAGACAGCGGCCCCAAGGAAGTGGAGCGCAAGGTGTTCCCCGGCTACGTCCTGGTGAAAATGGTGATGAATGACGAGACCTGGCACGTGGTCCGCAACATCCGGGGCGTTACCGGCTTTTTGGGCGAGGGCAACAAGGCCATTCCCCTCAGCGACGCCGACGTAGCCGCTCTGGGCGTGGAGAAACGGGAGGTCGTGGTCAGCTACGAGCTGGGCGACACCGTGCGCATCACCGACGGCGCTCTAGAGTCCTTCCTGGGCACGGTGGACGAGATCGACCTGGACGGCAACAAGGTCCGGGTCGTGGTGTCCATGTTTGGCCGGGAGACCCCGGTGGAGCTGGAGCTGGACCAGGTGGAGCCCGCTAATTCCTAAGCGTCCGAGCCGTTGTGAGCAGCGCGGATGGAGGGATACAGACCCAGCCGCCTCCACGCCTGCGGCTGTTTGCGTCCCAAGTCGGAGGGAAGCCGTGCGCTGCGAACAGGCGAGGCGTGATAACCCCTAAGCATCTGAGCAGGCCAGCTGCCTTAAGTAAAATTCCAAGGCGGCTGCGGGCCGGCTCAATGGACATTTTTTGTAACAAGTGGGAGGAATTGAACAAATTCCGCCAAAATACCACATTTTCAAATGGAGGTGCTCTTTCGTGGCACAGAAAGTAACTGGATACGTAAAACTGCAGATCCCCGCCGGCAAGGCGACTCCCGCCCCCCCGGTCGGCCCCGCCCTGGGCCAGCATGGCGTGAACATCGCCGCCTTTACCAAGGAGTTTAACGAGCGGACCAAGAACGACGTGGGCCTGATTATCCCCGTGATTATCACCGTCTACGCCGACCGCTCCTTCACCTTTATCACCAAGACGCCCCCCGCCCCCGTGCTGATTAAGAAGGCCTGCGGCATTGACAAGGCCTCCGGCGTGCCCAACAAGAACAAGGTGGCCACCATCAGCAAGGAGGACGTGCGCAAGATCGCCGAGACCAAGATGCCCGACCTCAACGCCGCTTCCATCGAGGCCGCTATGAGCATGATCGCCGGTACTGCCCGCTCCATGGGTATCCTGGTGGGCGACTAAGGAGGGGACAAGAATGTTTAGAGGAAAGAAATACAAAGAGAGCGCGAAGAAGATCGACCGCAACAACCTGTACGATACCGCCGACGCCATGAAGCTGGTGGTGGACACTGCCTCCGCCAAGTTTGACGAGACGGTGGAGCTCCACGTGAAGCTGGGCGTTGACTCCCGCCACGCCGACCAGCAGGTCCGCGGCGCCATCGTTCTGCCCCACGGCACCGGCCGGAGCCAGCGGGTCCTGGTCTTCGCCAAGGCCGCCAAGGCGGACGAGGCCCGGGCCGCCGGCGCCGACTTCGTGGGCGAGATGGACATGGTGGAGAAGATCCAGAAGGAGAACTGGTTTGACTTCGACGTGGTGGTGGCCACTCCCGACATGATGGGCGTGGTGGGCCGTCTGGGTAAGCTGCTGGGCCCCAAGGGGCTGATGCCCTCCCCCAAGGCCGGCACCGTCACCATGGACGTGACCAAGGCCGTCAACGAGATCAAGGCCGGTAAAGTGGAGTACCGCCTGGACAAGACCAACATCATCCACTGCCCCATCGGCAAGGTGTCCTTCGGCCCCGAGAAGCTGAGCGAGAACTTCGCCGCTCTCATGGGCGCTATCATCAAGGCCAAGCCCGCCGCCGCCAAGGGCCAGTATATCAAGAGCTGCACCGTGGCCTCCACCATGGGCCCCGGCGTCAAGGTCAATGGCGCCAAGCTGGTGTAATTCGTCCACCTTTTACAGGCGGGGTTCCGGGAGGACCCTGCCTGTTTTATTATGACATAGTTCAAGGAGGCTCTTTTATGAAGGTATTGCTTATCAACGGAAGCCCCCACCAGGAGGGCTGTACTTACACCGCCCTGTCCGAAATGGCCGCCCAGCTGGAGAAGCGGGGGGTGGAGACGGAGATCTTCTGGATCGGGAACAAGCCCATCCGGGGGTGCATCGACTGCAAGTCCTGCTGGGGCAAGGGGGCCTGCGTCTTTGACGACGACTGCGCCAACACGTGCATCCAGAAGATCATCGCCGCCGACGGGGTCGTCATCGGCAGTCCAGTGTACTTCGGCGGCATCGCCGGGGGCCTGAAGTGCCTGCTGGACCGGGTTTTTTACGACGCTAAGCGGCTGTACTCCCACAAGCCCGCCGCCGCCGTGGTCTCCTGCCGCCGGGGAGGAGCGGGCAGCACCTTCGACGCCATCAACAAGTATTTCACCATCTCCTCCATGCCGGTGGTGTCCTCTCAGTACTGGAACAGCGTCCACGGGGACAGGCCGGAGGAGGTGCGGGCCGACAAGGAGGGGATGCAGACCCTGCGCCTGGCGGCGGACAACATGGCCTGGCTGCTCCGCTGCCGGGAGGCGGCGGGGGTGGAGCCCTTTGAGCGGGAGGTCCGGGTCAAGACCAGCTTCTACAAACCGGAGGGGTGACGCCTCCAGGGCAATCCATTATAAAAAGGAGGCATCCTTATGGATGAAAAGAGCCTGATCCGTTACAGCAAGGGGCGGTGCGCCAGCTGCGGGACCATTATGGAAGTGAAAGAGTACCACGATTTGGACCGCTCCCGGAACCCCGATATTACGGGCGTACTGATGGAGGAGGACTTTTTTATGTGGGAGTGCCCCCAGTGCGGGCGGAGAGGACATATCGCCTACCCCTGCTGGTACTTTGATCCGGAGGAGGAATTGGGGGTCGCACTGGTCCCGGATATTGACTCCTCCACCGGGGCCGCCGCCCTCCAGGGGATGAATCGGAATCTGGAGGGACTGGTCCAGTCCAATATTACACGCAGAGCGGTGGGGAACTTTTTGGCCCTGCGGGAGCAGATCGCCGCCCGGTATTTCGGGCTGGACGACCGGACGGTCCAGCTGGCCAAGCCCTTGATGATCGGCCAGCTCCAGGAGGAGGGCAAGGAGGTGTGGAACGGCTATTTTGTCCAGATTTTGGAAGACCTCGGGGAGGAGCCCCTGCCGGGAGTCCTCTACCTGGGTTCCGGGGAGGAGGAAGTGGACTACTCCAGGCCGGTTTACTGCTACAACGTCTATCTGACCGACCACACCCCCATGGCCGTAGGGGTCAACGAGTACGCCTTCCAGCTGTGCCAGGAGCTGCTGGACCAGAGCGGGGCCCCGCCGGATGACGGGCGCTTTCACCTGTACGACCTGAATTGGGCCATCGACTTTCATAACCGCAGACAGCAGGGCTAGGAGGACGAGAGTATGTTTGGATTTTTCAGGAAAAAGGGCCGTCTGGACAACGGGGACCGCTCCCGGGCCAAGGAGCAGCCTGTGCCCCAGAGCCCCTGGGACCGGGCGGCAGACCTGATGGGCCGGGGGCAGACCGCCGAAGCCCTGGAGCAGTTTGCCCGGGCCGCCATCCAGACCCGGGATGCGTCCCACATGGACATGGCGGAGCGGTGGCTGGATGACCCCGCCCTTCTGGAGCGGGCGGGCGAGGCGGCGGTGTGCCGTTTTGTGTCGGTGGTCACCATTGCGGCGGACGGCGTGGAGGAGACCAGGCGGGGGAAAATCCTGGAGCAGTGCCTGACTGCCCTGGGGCGGATCCAGGTGTCGAAACCCCGGCCCGATGGCTCCGACCGCTACACCGTTGAGAGCAATCTGCTGCGCCGGATGGGCCGGCCGGCGGAGGGGCTGGAGGCGGCCAAGCGGGGGATTGCGGAGCACAACTCCCCCTCCAACTACGCCTTTGCGGCGGTGTGCTGCCTGACCCTGGACGACCCGGAGCAGGCAGAGCGCTATGTGCGGATGGGGCGGAAGCTGGAGCCCACCAATCTGTCCACCACCAACGACCTGGCCGACTACTTTCTGGAGCACCACAGCTGCGCCGACGCGGCCCGGTGCTATGCCGAGGTGGTGGAGGAGAGCGAGGACAGCGCCGACCTGGAGTGGGCGGAGCTCTCCCTCATCTACTGCCGCTGGCTGATGACCAGGGACCCCATGGAGCTGGAACGGCTGGTGCTGTGCGCCGCCTCCTACCCCGGGAACCCCCGGGGAGCCCAGCTGTGCCAGCTGGCGCGGAGTGCTCTGGAATAATATGGCGCCGTCCCGTGGAGCTGCGGGACGGCGTTTTTTATGGAAGGCAGTCAGATTGCCCCAGTTCTGTCGTCTTTTCCGGTGAGAGGAGGTGAGCCCATGGAGGACGCTCAGATCGTTGCGCTGTACTGGGCGCGGGACGAGGAGGCTCTGCGGGAGACCGACCGGCGCTACGGCCCCTACTGCCGCACCGTGGCCGGGCGCATCCTGACCGCTCCAGAGGAGGTGGAGGAGTGCGTTAACGACACCTGGCTCAGGGCCTGGAACGTGATTCCGCCCCAGCGTCCAACCCGGCTGAGGGCGTTCCTGGCGAAGATAACCCGAAACCTGGCTCTGGACCGGCTGAAGGCCCAGACCCGGGCCAAGCGGGGCGGCGGAGAGGCGGCTCTGGCCCTGGAGGAGCTGGCGGAGTGCGTGGCCGCCCCTGGGGGCGTGGAGGAAGAGGTCCAGCAGAGGGAGCTGGAGCTGGCGGTCCACGGCTTTCTGTCCGGTCTGCCGCCCCGGGACCGGGACATCTTCCTGCGGCGGTACTTCTTTGTGGAGCCGGTGGGGGAGATTGCCGGGCGGTACGCTATGGGGGAGAACGCCGTGTCGGCGGCGCTGTCCCGGACGCGGAAAAAATTGCGGACACATTTGGAGCGGGAGGGATGGCTATGACGGCGGAGACACTGTTTCGCTCCATTGGCACAGCGGACGAGGAATTTTTGGAGCACAGCGAGCGCAGAGTCAGAAGGCGGCCCCCCTGGCGGATACTGGCGGCGGCCGCGGCCTGCCTGTGCCTGATTGCCGCCGGGAGCTGGGCGCTGTGGGGGGAGAACATCCGGGAGGCCCTTGCGCCCCGCCGTGTGATGGAGCTGGAATATGGCTGTCCCATAGAGTTTCCCGGCGGCATTGACCCGGTGCTGCGGGTCAACGGGAGGCTCTACCGGTGGGCCGGTCTGAACGGGTCAGGGGGCTATAGGGCGGATGAGGACGGGATCATTCGGGGCCACACTTACCTGCCGGAGGGCTTTCAGGAGGCGGGGGAAATCTCCTCTGTAACGGAGGAGACGCCTGCGGAGGACTTCCAAATCCAGGCCGGGACCCCCATCAGCGGCACAGTGTATGTGGACCTGGAGGCCCCCCTGGTGGTCTACGTTCGGGTCACCACCTACTGGCTGGAGGACTGCTTTGTCCGCTTTGTGGGTATGGAATACCGGACGGGCACGGTCCGGATAGACGGGAAGCTGTACCAATTTTTCAGCGAAGAGCTGGATGGCGGCGGACTGAAGGAGCTGCCCCCGGAGGCCGTCTATGTGGGAGAGATCCAGAAAGTCGTGGAGGACCGGTACCCCGTCCACGACCTGGAGGCCAACAACGATGACTGGAATATACACATGGTGGGCCGGCAGGTGTACCGAGACCCGACAGACGACAGTGTGGTCTATATCAGCGATGAGCGAGTGTGGCGGGGCGGCAGTGAGACCTGGTGGCGGGTCTGCCCCCTCCTGGAAGAACATTAAAAGAGCGCCCGGCTTCCGCCGGGCGCTTCCATTTATGACCTCTTATGACCTCTCCAGCTGCCGGAACACCCCTCTGGACCCCAGGGCCACCAGCGCGGACAGGAGGGCCGCCCCCAGCAGGACGGCGGAGGGGGGCAGGCTGTCGAAGAGGACCCCGTAGGCCGCCTGTCCCAGAGGGGAGGCGCAGCTGGCCACCGCCTGGATGCAGGCAATCACCTTCCCCAGCAGCTGGCCGGGTACCTGGGCCTGGACCAGGGTCAGGAGGACCACGGTGAACAGGGTCGCGGTGGCCATAGCCAGCAGGGCGGCGGCGGTGACGGCCCAATAGCTCACCGGGGCGGGCACGCCGGGCAGGACGGCCAGCCCCATCCCCGCCGCCAGCGCGGAGCAGGCCAGCATACACACCGAGCCGTGGCGGGGCTTCAGCCTGGCGCCCAACAGACCGGCCAGCAGTCCCCCCAGCAGACCGCCCAGCCCCGTGGCCGCCTGAGTCAGGCCCATGCGGGTGTCGCTCATGCCCAGCACCTGGACCACAAGGGCGGGGAGCCCCACGATCATTACCGCCGACAAAATCAGGTTGAAGGCGGACAGCACCAGGGTCACCCACAGGAAAACCGGCCGCTCCCGGGAGATGTACCGCCAGCTCTCCCCAAGGTCGCTGCCCACCGTGGCCAGCACTCCGGCGGAGCGGGGCCGCTTTTGGTGGGGGATGCGGATGAAGAGCTCCATCACCGCCGAGGCGAAAAAGCACACTCCGCCGGTGACCAGGATGGGCCCTAGTCCCCACAGTCCAAAGATGACGCCCCCCAGTGCTGGCCCCAGCAGATTGGCCAGGGTGTTCACCATGTTAATGACGGCGTTGCCCTGGGTCAGCCGCTCCGGGGTCAGGAGCAGGGGCAGACTGGCCTGGACCGCCGGCTGATAGGCCCCGGCGATGGCGTAGAGCAGCATCAGGGTTATAATCACCAGGGGGACCAGCGGAGCCCTGCCCCACAGCAGACAGCAGCACACCGTCAGCCCGGCGGTGAGGAAGTCCAGGGCCACCATGATATTGCGCTTGTTGACCCGGTCCGCCGCCGTCCCGCCGATGGGTCCCATGAGAATCATAGGCACAAAGGAGCAGGCGTTTACCGCCCCGAAAAGGGTTATGGAGCCCGTCTCCCGCAGCAGGTACAGGGGCAGGGCGAAGTGGAGGATGGCGTTGCCGAACAGGGAGATGATCTGCCCGATGACCACCAAAGTGAAATCCCGGGTGAAGAGGGTGCTTTTTTGTGTTTCCATAAAATACTCCTTTCGCATTGAAACCAACCGTCGGTTTGAATATCTGCCAAATAAAACTGCCCGCAGGCAGCTTTATGGTCAGCTGGGGTACAAAGAGACTTTAAACTAGCGTGTCCCTTATATAGGGCAAAAAGTTTGAAAATTGATTTGGAATATAAAACTGGAAATTTATAGACCACATTTGTCCACGAAATGCTCCATTTAAAACTAATATAGTTTGACCTAAGAATTTTTTCGGTGTATTTGGAGGCTCTATATGCGCCGCAACTGGTAATGCACCTCGCAAAACACTGTATTCTTCCTTCAGCCAAGTTTTATGTACCTGATCTGGAATGGTAATATCAGGGAAATACTTTCCCCAACTGTCCCAAAAGCTGGGATTAATTGGATTGTAATGCTCTTTCATGGGAGTTTTTGCAAAATCCTCCTCAGTTTGGAAGGGAAAGGGTTCTGCAAGCCCCGGCATATCGTCAAAAGTTTGGAGCGGATATATGACCCAGGTATCGGATTCTATGCCATTGGCAATCTGTGTAATAAACTGGACATATTCTTTCGGAAGCGTGATCCCGTGCCTGCGTTCAAAATCTTGTACCTCATTGAGGGATATGGGCGGATTCCAGTTAGCCCCCCGCTTTCTGCGCTGTTCCACTTTTTCGCGGACAGCCAGAATCAAATCCATCTTTTCCGTGGCAGACTGATTTGCCTTGAGCTGTTCCCGGATGAATTTTTGCAGCTTTTTGGAGAGATGAAGCTCCAGCCAGTCCAGAAAGCTACAGTTTTTCAGCCGCACGATGCCCGGCTCCGCCCGGTACCACACCTCTCCCCGACAGGGCCCTGTTACCACCAGCAGATAAGTATCATTGCCGCAGCACTCATCCTCCATCAACGTGACGAATCCGTTCCCATTGTATGCCGCCTCCATCTGGGGCTCAGGGTCTGGACTCTGGACCCAGACCAGTGTGTCCTCCACCGCAAAGGGGCGGCCCAACCGCTCCAATTCGCCGGGCTCCTGGGGGAAGGGAAGGAGCTGGTCGCAGTCGCCGGTGATGGGCGGCAAAGTTCCGCCGTTCCCCGCCAGGGTGAGGAAGAGGCGGAAATCCTCGGGCAGAGTAAAGCCGTACTGCTCCTCCATGCTCCGGAGGGCCTCCGAATCCATGGGGGGCAGCAGTTTACAGCCCCGCTTCCGCGCCAGCTTCTGTTTTAGGGTCAGGACCCGCTCGTTCAGTGTCATGGTCTTCGCTCCTCTCGGTTCAGATTTTCTCAGCTTCTGCAAAAGGCTACCATGGCATCGACCATATCCTCATCCACCAGCGTGAAGCCGTACTGCCGGGTCAGCTGGTTGAAGAAGGCGCACCGGCCCCGCACCTGCTCCGGGGTACTGGGGCGGAGGATGGGGTGGAGCCACAGGTTGGCCATCAGGAGTAGTACCTCGGACAACTCCTCCGGGTGATCGGTCCGGATGGAGCCGTCAGCGATGCCTTCCCGCAGGACGGGCAGGACATAGTCCGGGGCGGCCTCTTGCAGGATGCTCTGCATCTGTAGGGCCATGAACTTGGGATTTTCAATGAGGAAGGGCAACATATGCAGAATCTTCCCCTGAAAGGACAGCTGCATGGAGGTGCGGAAAAGTTCCCGCAGCTTCTCCGCCCCGGTGAGACCTTTCCGGTCCCGGACTTCTGCCAGCACGGCGCGCTGCACTTCGCTCACTTGCTCCACCACGGCGATGATGATTGCCTCCTTGGAGGCAAAATGGTGGTAGATGGCCCCCTTGGACAGCTTGGTGGCGTTGATGATGTCCTGGAGGGTGGTCTGGTCGTAGCCCTTCTGGAAAAAGAGCCGGGAGGCGGTGTCCAGAATGCGCTGTACGGTCTGCTCCGGGTGCTTGTTCCGGGCCATAGAGGCCCCTCCCTTCTGAATACAGACCGGCGGTCTGTATTGTTTTAGCATATTTTCTGCGGGCTGTCAAGGGGGGATTCTCCACCAGTCTTTCATTCGTAAAGAATCTTTTGTAGGGTGGGACGACCCTAGCCTGCCGCTTTATGCCCCTGCTTCGCAGGGCCCATCCCTCGTCCCGCCCGCAGGCGGCCTGGCCCCTTTGAAAAGGGGCGAAGGCGAAGCCGGTGAGGATTGACCTGCTGGCGCTGATTCTACATTGAAAGCTCAAATAGAAGGTAGTCTGCCGTTGACAATCCCCCGCCTTCGTTTCGCTCAGGGCCCCCTTTGCCAAAGGGGGCAAGCGGCTTCGCCGCTTGGGCGTTCCTGCGGCATCACAAGAGCGGTGGGGACCGGGGGTCGTTGTGCTCTTTTGCTGCCCCTGGGAAAGAAAACCCCAGCAAGAACTTTTGCGCAGTTCCTGCCAGGGATTTCCACGCCGTCCGAGTTCAGGCCGTGATCCTGGGACGAGGTCAGTTCTCTCTGTCGTGATGAGGATGGTCCATAACCACCTTGCAGGCCCGGGTGAGCTGAGCCAGAATGGTGGAGTTGTAACGACCTTCATAGACCGTCAGCATGGGGATGCGGTCCAGCTTGGACAGTACCACGTATTTGGGCACCAGGTTGCTCAGTGTGAGAGCCTTTACGTCCGCCTCGCAGTGCTTGCAGCCGCACAGGCCAAACTTCTGAATATAGTTGGGGGCTTTCTCCTCCACCAGGACCTGCATCACATTGACATAGCTGGGCTCCTCTTTTGCGTCGGCCTCCGGTACGTTTTTGCTGGGGGCGGGAGCAGGTGCCGGTGCGGGCTCCTGTGCGGGGGCGTTCATACCGGCCAGCATTTTTTCAATGTCATCCTGGCTCATTTT
>NZ_QWKI01000278.1 GCF_009911645.1 Pseudoflavonifractor sp. 60 | reverse complement strand
CTGATTCTACTTGAAATTTTAGGTAGAAGATGGTGCTTTCAGGGACAATCCCCCGCCCTCGCTTCGCTCGGTCACCCTCTTTGCCAAAGGGGGCAAGCGGCTTCGCCGCTTGTGCGCTCCTAAGGAATCACAAGGTGGAACTACCCCGGCCCGCTCTACAATTTTTCTCTACTTTACGAATTGAAGAAAGGTTTTTCCGGAGAGAGGTAAACAGCGGACCCCGAAGCCCTCTGCTCCGGGGTCCGCTTTGCGTCTGGAAAGGGAACCGGTTTCTGTCCAGTTACAGCATATTCACAAAGAAGGTGATGGTAATGCTGTTGATAAAGTCGGCAAACATACTGCCCACAATGGGGACCAGGATATATGCCTTGACGGAGGGGACAAACCGGTCTGTGAGGGCCTGCATATTGGCCATAGCGTTGGGGGTTGCGCCCATGCCGAAGCCGCAGGTGCCGGCGGCCAGAACGGCGGCGTCATAGTTGCGGCCCATCACATTGTAGACCACGAAGTAGGAGAACAGGAACATCAGCACCACCTGAACCACCAGCAGGATGATCAGAGGCACAGCCAGGGCGGCCAGCTGCCACAGCTTCAGGGTTATCATGGCAATGCCCAGGAACAGGGACAGACAGATACTGCCGATGTCGTCAATGGCGGGCATGGGGACCTCGAACTTGCCGCTGAACTCGCTGGCGTTGCGCATAATGGCGGCCACGATCATCGCGCCGATGTAGACTGGGAAGCTCATCCCCGTCTTGGACAGCAGCCAGGAGACAATGGTGCCAATCCCCATGGCGATGGCCAGCTGGTAGGCGGCGGAGGCGTAGCCCTGAATGGCGCTGCTGGTCTGCTCCTCGCTGTGGGCGGGGAGAGTCTCCTCCACGGGGACGGCAGTTTTCAGCAGGTCGTGCTTCAGAATCAGCCGGCGGCCCAGAGGACCTCCCATCAGGGAACCGGCAATCAGCCCAAAGGTGGCCGCCGCGGTACACAGGGTGGTGGCTCCCTCCAGACCCAGGGCCTCCAGGTTGGGTCCAAAGGCGCCTGCGGTGCCGTGTCCGCCCACCATGGGGATGGAGCCGGTACACATACCCAGCATGGGGCTGACCCCCAGAATGTTGGAGAAGCCCACCGCAGCCGCGTTCTGGATGATAATCAGAGAGGTGACGCACACCAGGAAGATGAGCAGGCTGACGCCGCCGCTTTTCAGCACCTTCAGGTTAGCCTGGAAGCCCACAGAGGTGAAGAACATGACCATGCAGACGTTTTTCAGCGTCTCGTCAAAGCTCAGCTCCATGACGCCGGTGGCATAGAGAGCACAGGACAAAATGGCGAAAATCAGACCGCCCACCACAGGAGCGGGGACACAGAAGGTCTCCAGCAGCTTGATCCGCTTCTTCAGGAAGCTGCCCAGGAACAGCACCACCACAGCTACCGCCAGTGTCTGGTACATATCCAGGGAGATCTGGAAGCTGCGCACATTTCGTGTGGGAGTCCGGGCCTCCACAGTAAGGCCCTGCTCGCTGTAGTAGGCCGCCGCGCCGAAGTGGAAGGGGATGGGCACACCCTGAATGGCGTGCTGCGGGTCCACAGCCGCGTCAACGGTGACGGCGCTCTGGATCTGCTCGCTGTTTTGGAACAAGGCGCTGGTGATCTGGTTCACCAGGGCGGCGTCCAGAGAATCGGAGGCCACCAGCACGGCCCGGACACCCAGAGTTATGACGTCCTCGTTCTGCCCCTTGTAGGTGCCCGCCGGGATGCGGCACATGGCATAGCAGTTATACAGGCCCATCAGCTGGTCGATGGTGCGCTGGTCAGGGGAAATCAGGCGTATGTCCATTTTCTCCGCCAGCTCTGCCACCGCTTTGGTGGGGGCGCCGGCGGTGCAGAAGAAGGCGTCCAGGTCGCCCCGCTCCATGGCAGCGGCGGACTCTGCAAAGGCCAGACGGCTGACCTTCAGCTTGTCGGTGGTCAGACCGTTGGCCTGAAGGATCTGCTCCGCATTCCGGGTGACACCGGAATCCTCGGCGCCGATGGAGACCCGCTTGCCCGCCAGATCGGCAATGGAGTTAATGCCCGACGCCTTGGTGACTACAATCTGGCAGGCCTCGGTGTACAGGCCGCCCACCGCGCTGTAGCCGGACAGGACCCGGCCCTCAAAGCTGCCCTCGCCTACGGCGGCGTACTGGAGGGTATCGCTCTGGACAATGGCCAGGTCAGCCATACTGCTCTCCAACAGGAGCAGGTTGGCCTCGGAACCCGTGGTCTCCTTCACAGTCACCTTCCAGCCGGTGGACTCTGTGAGCACAGGGGCCAGGGCGCTGCCGTAGGCGTAGTAGACGCCGCCGTTACCGCCGGTGCCGAATCGAATTTCGTCCGAGGCTTTGCCGCAGCCGCTCAGGCAGGCCAGCAGCAGGCAGGACAGAAGTAAAGCTGAACATATCCGTTGTAATTTCATACCGAATCTCTCCTTTTTATGTTTTTTTAATGAAAAGAAGGCATTCCTCCTCTCTGTGCGGCTGTTTCCGCATGTGAAGTCCTGCGATCCCCGCGCAGGCAGCGGGAAACGATGGTGATACTGAATTGATTGTAGCACAAAATTCATAGAAAGTACAGGGGATTCTGCAATGTTTTTGTGCAAAAAAATAGTGCTCCGGCTGGAGCACCATTTTTTCAGCTATGGGGAGATCAGCGATACAGGGGGTAACGGGCGCACAGCTGGGCCACACCCTGGCGGGTTGCGTCGGCGGTGCCCTCAAAGTCGAAGATGGTGTCGGCGATCCAACCGGCAATCAGTTCCATCTCGGCAGGGCCGAAGCCCCGGGTTGTGACGGCGGGGGTGCCCAGACGCAGGCCGGAGGTGATAAAGGGACTGCGGGGTTCGTTGGGAACCGCGTTTTTGTTGGCGGTGATATACACCTCGTCCAACCGGTTTTGCAGCTCCTTCCCCGTCACCTCCAGACCCCGCAGGTCCAGCAGCATCAGGTGGTTGTCCGTGCCGCCCGAGACCAGCTTCAGGTTCCGGTTCAGCAGCCCCTGAGCCAGCGCCTGGGCGTTGTCAATAATCTTCTGGCCGTACTCCCGGAAAGAGGGCTGGAGGGCCTCTCCAAAGCAAACCGCCTTGGCGGCAATGATGTGCATCAGCGGGCCGCCCTGGGTCCCGGGGAAGATGGCCTTGTTGAATTTCTTGCCCAGCTCCTCGTCACGGCTGAGAATGACGCCGCCCCGGGGGCCCCGGAGGGTCTTGTGGGTGGTGGTGGTCACCACGTCGGCGTAGGGCACAGGATTCTGGTGGACTCCCGCCGCCACCAGACCGGCGATGTGGGCCATATCCACAAAGAGGTAGGCCCCCACACGCTTGGCAATCTCGGCAAAGCGGGCGAAGTCGATGGTCCGGGGATAGGCGGAGGCCCCGGCAATTATCATTTTGGGCTTCTTCTCCTGGGCCAGCCGCTCCAGGGCGTTGTAGTCGATGAGGCCGTTCTCGTCCACGCCGTAGGGGATGATGTTGTAGAGAAGACCGGACTGGTTCACCGGCGAGCCGTGGGTCAGATGGCCGCCGTTGTCCAGGCTCATGCCCAGCACTGTGTCGCCAGGCTGGCACAGAGCCTGGTACACCGCCATGTTGGCCTGGGCCCCCGAGTGGGGCTGGACATTGGCATAGGCCGCGCCGAAAAGCTGGCACACCCGGCGGATGGCCTCCTCCTCCACCAGGTCCACGTCCTCACAGCCGCCATAGTAGCGTTTGCCAGGGTAGCCCTCGGCGTACTTGTTGGTCAGCACCGACCCCATAGCCGCCATGACCGCCTCGCTGACGATGTTCTCGGAGGCGATCAGCTCAATGTTCCGGTTCTGCCGCTGAAACTCCAGGTCGATCATGTCCCCAATCACCGGGTCCATCTCTTTGACCAGCGCTAGGTTATTTATAAACATATTGGGTTCCTCTCTTTACAGTTAATACGTGGCCGATTGTAACATACTTTGGCGATATGTGCAAGACTTCCATCCTCACAAAATATCCCCTAATCCACCTGGCGGCTGTTAAAATAGTGGCGTCTCAGGCGGAACGCCGCTTGTTTCTTAGCTGGAGGCGGGGCACTGACGGCCGGTGTGGTCTATGGTGTACTCCCCGGAGAGGATCATCTGGGAGATGGGTACAAAGGTGTAGCCCTCCTGGAGCAGGGTCTGGATGATGGTGGGCAGGGCCTCCGGGGTGTGCAGGGCGGCGTTGTGAAACAGGACAATGGACCCCGGCTGTACCTTGCTGGTCACCCGCTGGATGATCTCGCCGGCGGCCAGATCCTTCCAGTCCAGGCTGTCCACATCCCACTGGATGGGTTCCATGCCGATGGAGCGCACGGCGTTGATGGAGTTGTCGTCGTAGTCGCCGTAGGGCAGGCGGACCAGGGTCGGGCGCACACCGGTGACCCCCTCGATCTTGTCGTTGCAGGCGTTGAGGTCGGCCACCACCTGGTCGGCGGACAACTGGGGGTAGTGGGCGTGGGTGTTGGAGTGGTTCATCACCTCGTGGCCCGCGTCGTGGAGGGCCTTCACCGACTCCGGATATTTGTCCACCCACTCCCCCACTACGAAGAAGGTGGCGGGGACCTGATACTGACCTAAGATATCAATGAGCTGCTGGGTGTCCTCGTTGCCCCAGGCGGCATCGAAGCTGATGGACACCAGCTTTTGGTCCCGCTGGACACAGTAAATGGGAAGCTGTCGGGCCGAGGCGGAGGCCCCCACGGCGGCGGGGTAGTTCACCACATAGAACATCAGCGCCGCCAGGCACAGGCAGGTGCAGGCCGTCCACCACTTCCGGTCGATGAAAAAAATACGTATTTGTTCCCGGGTTTTCCTCATAGCTGCCACTCCTTTTTATTAAGAATCACATCACCTCACCTATATGAAAAAAGCGTCTGGAATATGTTTCTCCATTCCAGACGCGTTGATTTGGCTTACTTGGTCAGCCGCTCCAGCACCATTTGATAGCCCCCTGAGCCGTAGCGCAGCGCGGTATTCACCCGGGTTATGGTGGAGCTGCTGGTGGAGATTTCACTGCGGATGGTCTCATAGGTCATGCCGTCGGAGAGCATTTGGGCAACCTGAAGCCGCTGGGCAAAGGCGGACAGCTCCTGTACAGTGAGCAGGTCTCCGAAGAAGCGGTAACACTCATCCATGTTCTCCAGAGACAAAATGCTACGGAAGAGGGTATCGATGGATTCACTGCGTTCATTACAGATGCGGGACATAACGGAACGTCCTCCTTACTGTAGGGATGAAAGAGGAATGGCGGCGGGCTGGTCCACAGAGGCCGCTCCGCCAATATAGGCGGCGGTTACCCTCTGGTCCCGGCGGACCACGGCGGCCTGGACGACGCCGGCGGGCTGGATGTAGTCCCGGACAAAGGGGCCGTCCGGGGCACTCTGACTCTGGGCCAGGGCGGCGGCCAGAGAGCCGGAACCACAGCTGCCCTCCCACACCAGGCTTCCGGCGTCGGGTACCTTTACCAAAGGGGTCATAGTCCCTTTTTGGGAGTCCAGGAATATGACCCCATAGGCGTCCAAACCGGGGATGCCGGCCAGCAGGGGTTCGGATCGCCGGAAAAAGTCCAGACCGGGGGCAATATCCTCCGCCACCAAGTGGGCAATACCGCCCAGGTCCACCAGAACACAGGGGCAGCCGTCCACCGTCTCCCGGCGCACCGAACGTGGCAGGGGCATCTGGGTCTGGGCAGTCCCGGCAGCCCAGTCCACATCCACTGTAACGGGATGCTCACAGCCGCTGACCTCCACCCGCACCTGGGAGAGCCCGCCCCGTTCCCGGGCAGTGAGCATTCCGAAGGCCCGAGAGGCGTTTCCACAGAACTCGCCCCCAGCCATCTCCATCCGGGCCATCCCGCCCTGAAGGGGCGGGCAAACAAAGCCCACCTGCTCCACATCGGATCCAGGCAGGGCCATCAGCCTTGCGGCCAACGCCCCCCGCTGCTCCTTGTCCACCGGGTCCAGCACAAAGAGGGTTATATTGCCCGCCGGATTGGCCCGCACAACATTCAGCCTCATGGCTTACTGGAAATCAGGGATATATTCCTGAACAATGGCCAGCAGCTCGCCGCTGCGGATCATCTTCTCCACTTCCTGAATATCAGGCCAAATCTCCCGGTCGATCTCGTAGAAGGGGACCTTCTCACGGACGTGCTTCAAAATAGCCTCGTGGACTGGGGCAATACCCTGTCCGTGGGTCCCCAGGCGGCGGCGGACGTCAATGGCCTGACAGGCGGTGAGCAGCTCGTTGGCCAGTACCGAGAAGGTGTTCTGCACGATCCAGCCCGCCTTCCGGCCCGCA
>NZ_QWKI01000277.1 GCF_009911645.1 Pseudoflavonifractor sp. 60 | reverse complement strand
GCCAGCACCTTGTTTTCCGACACCATGGAGGCGGCGGAGTACTGGACGATCATAAAGCCGGAGTTGACCCCGGGCTTAGTGGTGAGGAAGGGGGTCAGGCCGTTGGACAGAGAGGCGTTGACCATGCGCTCGGTGCGCCGCTCGGAGATATTGGCAATCTCGGAGCAGGCGATGCCCAGGGTGTCGAAGGGGATGGCCATGGGCTCGCCGTGGAAGTTGCCGCCGGAGATGACCGCCTC
>NZ_QWKI01000276.1 GCF_009911645.1 Pseudoflavonifractor sp. 60 | reverse complement strand
GTATAGAGCGGGGCAATTTCTTCCCATTGCTCATCTGTCAAGTCGCTGGGATACGACTCTCGCCCTTTTTCTTCCATATATCCTATCTTACCACCGTTTTATCCGCTTGTGAATACAGCTTCTAAGTCAACTTACACGCTAATACGCCCTTGGCAGTAAGCCTCCCCGCATAGGGGAAGTGCCGAACCCAAGGGCTTTTTACATTTGGAGGTAAAAGCGCAATAAAAACCGCCCCCGGCGTTACCAGCGCCAGGGACGGCTATGAGGAGCAACAAACTTATGACGGCATGTTGCTCTTCTATTGTATCCGAAAAATCAGAAAAATGCAATAGGAGTGATGAAAATTGAACGCCGCAGCATATGCCCGGTACAGCACAGACCACCAGACGCAGAACAGCATTGCCTATCAGCTGGACGCGATCCGCAGCTACTGCCGGGAACACAGAATTACCATTGTGGCCACCTACACGGACGAAGCGGAGAGCGGCACCAATATGGACCGGCCCGGCTTCCGTGCAATGGTGGCCGCCGCCGGACAGGGGGCGTTTGATGCTGTGGTGATCTATGACATCACCCGCGGCTCCCGTGATGTCGGCGACTGGTTCCAGTTCCGCAAAACCATGATGATGCTGGGTATCCAAGTAATCTCCACAACCCAGGAGCTGGGTGACATGACCAGCGGGAACGATTTTCTTCTGGAGCTACTGAACGTAGGCCTGGGCCACCGGGAGGTGCTGGAGGCCCGGCAAAAGAGTATCGCCGGTGTAGCTGTCAAGGCCAAACAGGGCAAGTTCCTGGGCGGGGTGCCTCCCCTGGGCTACGATATCGTCAACGGAAACTATGTTGTGAACGCAGTGGAGGCCCGGACTGTGCAGACTATCTTTGAGCTGTACGGTGCCGGTCAGAGTTATAATCAAATCCTGGATGCGGTGACCGGAGCGACAGGGAAGCGGGGCCGTCCGCTGGGCAAGAACAGCCTGCATTCCATTCTGACCAATGAGCGGTACATAGGAAATTATTTTTGGAACAAGCGCCAGGTAAAGCTGTTCCGCAAGTGGGCAGGCGGATCGCCCAATCCGAACTGTGTCCATCTGGAGGGAGTGATTCCGCCAATCATTGACGAAGCGACATGGGAGAAGGTGCAGAAAAGAATGAGCAACAATAAGCGCAACGCCAGAAATAAAGCAAAACGAACCTATCTGTTGTCCGGTCTGATCGAGTGCGAGGAATGTGGGGCCATGTATGTGGGCCACACTTCCACAAATTCAAAGGGGTATCAGACCAGCTACTATGTCTGCGGCAATAAGTACCGTACCCGGACCTGCTCTGCCAAGAACATCAATGCGGATGAGATTGAGACCTTTGTTGTGCAGCAGCTGAAGGCGTATTTGCTGGGAACCGACTTTGAGGCAGAGGCCAGAAACATCGCTGACCAGGTGAATGGCACAACCCCAGATTTGAAGGCAGAGAGGGCAGAGCTGGCTGCCGTCACTGCGCAGATCAACAATGGATTGAAAGCAATTTTAAATGGAATGGATATCCCGGAACTCCGTGACGAGATGGATAGGCTGCGGCTGCGCAAGGGGGAGCTGGAGGATATCATCGACCGCAGAACAGCCCGCCGCACGCAAGTAGACCCTAAAAGTATCATTCAGATATTCCAATATGCCCTGGATAATTGGGATACTGATCTGCCGGAGATTATCAAACAGCACATAACAAAAATATACGCCCATACCGACGGGTCGATTTCCGTCAATATAGGCGTACATTTGAATGGTTGCGGGGACAGGACTTGAACCTGCAACCTCCGGGTTATGAGCCCGACGAGCTACCAATTGCTCTACCCCGCGATATGGTGCCGGAGACCGGGGTCGAACCGGCACGGGATTGCTCCCACGGGATTTTAAGTCCCGGGCGTCTACCAATTCCGCCACTCCGGCGACAAGTGTCCACCAGTCTCAAGTGCTCAATTAGGATAACATAGAACGCGGGCTCTGTCAAGAAAAATTTTCAACAATTTTAAAAGGGGGCAAGGCGGGGAGCTTGACTTTTTTGTCATGGGACAGTAAAATGGGACTGATTTCACTGTGAATCTTCTTGACTCCCACATTTTCACAGAGGAGGCGTACATATGATAAGCTTAGAATCCCGGATTTTCACCCAGGCTCAGCAGCTGCTCACCCAGCTCTACGGCGCGGGGGCGGCCTTCCGGGACGGACAGTACGAGGCCATCAAAGCGGCGCTGACCCGGCGGCGGACACTGGTAGTCCAGCGCACGGGCTGGGGCAAGAGTCTGGTCTATTTTATATGTACCAAGCTGCTGCGGGAGCAGGGCAAGGGGCTGACCATGGTGGTCAGCCCACTGCTGGTACTGATGCAGAACCAGATGGAGGCGGCCAACCGTCTTGGTCTGACCTGCGCCCAGCTCAACGGCCGGACCAAGAAGAGCCGGCAGGAGATTTTGGACCGCATGGTCAGGGGGGAGCTGGACCTGGTCTTTATCACGCCGGAGACACTGTTTCACAAGGATGTACAGGAGAAGCTGCGCCAAATTGTCATTGGTCTGTTTGTCATTGACGAGGCCCACTGCATCTCCGACTGGGGCCACGACTTCCGCCTGGAGTACAGCCGCCTGAAGGAGGTCATCAACCAACTGCCGGCCAACGTTCCAGTGCTGGCCACCACCGCCACCGCCAACGACCGGGTTGTTGCCGACCTCCGGAACCAGCTGGGGGAGGACGTCTTTGTGTCCCGGGGGCCGTTGGCCAGGGAATCTCTGCGGCTCCAGGTCCTGCCCCTGGAAGGCCGGTCGGAGCGGTATGGCTGGATCGCGGAAAATCTGAAACAGCTGTCGGGGAGCGGCATTATCTACTGTCTCACCCAGCGGGACTGCGACCTGCTGGCGGACTTTTTGAAGAGCCAGGGGATCTCCGCCGCCGCCTACCACTCCGGGCTGGACGATGAAGTCAACCAGGAGACGGAGGAGCTCTTCCAGCAGAACCAGCTCAAGGTGATCGTGGCCACCATCAAGCTGGGGATGGGCTACGACAAGGGGGACATCTCCTTTGTCATACACTTCCAGATGCCCTCAAACATTGTGTCCTACTATCAGCAGATCGGCCGGGCGGGGCGAAATATTCCCCAGGCCGATGTGTTCCTGATGAGCGGTCCGGAGGACGAGGAGATTATTGAGCATTTTATTGAGACCGCCTTCCCCACCAAGCGGGAGACGGACTCCATGATGTCGTACATCCAGGAGCAGGAGGGGGCCTCCCAGGGGATGCTGGAGTCGGCGCTGAACATCCGGTCCAGCCGCATTAAAAAGGCGCTTATGTTCCTGTGCAACGACGGCTTCCTCTTTAAGGAGGGGAGCAAGTACTATGCGGCCCCCAAGCCCTACGTCTACCAGCAGGAGCACTACCAGCAGATTAAGGACCAGCGGCGGCTGGAGATGGAGCAGATGAAGGAGCTGACCCATACCCGGGAGTGCCTGAGCAAATACGTGATCCGCTGTCTGGACGACCCGGAGGCCAGAGACTGCGGCTGCTGCTCCAACTGCACCGGGCGGGATATTCTGCCCAGCGCCCCCTCCCTGGAGGCTCTGGAGGCGTCGGCAAGCTATCTGCATGATCTGTTGATCCCCATTCTGCCCAGAAAGAAGTGGCCGGCGGGGGTCATGGAGAAGACCACAATGACCCACATGAACCAGGAGGGACTGTGTCTGTCCCGATACGGGGACGCGGGCTGGGGCCGGATGGTGAAGGAGGGGAAGTACTCCCCACAGAAGCGCTTCTCAGAGGAGCTGGTCCAGCGCAGCGCTCAGGCACTGGCCCCCCTTGTGGAGCGGGAGGGGATTGGGCATATCACCCATGTTCCCTCGCTGCGCACCGACCTGGTGGAGGATTTTACCAGGCGGCTGGCGGAGCGGATGGGCCTGACCTTTGTGCCGTTGCTGAAGAAGCGGCCCGCTCAGCCTCAGAAGGACATGGAAAACGGGGCCTATCAGTGCCGCAACGCCTTGGAGTCCTTCTATGTGGCGGAGGACGGGCAGGTCCCTGCCAAGCTGCTGCTGGTGGACGACGTTGTGGATTCCCGGTGGACGCTGACGGTGTGCGGCTTCCAGCTGATGGAGCGGGGCTGTGAGGCGGTCTGGCCCTTTGCCCTGGCAGACAGCGGTCAAAGCGACTGAACGGAGGATGGAAATGAACCCAAATGGGGAGGCAATTATAATTTTGTGCAGCCACCTGTGTGTGGGGGAGGGGGTCAAGCCTCTGGAGCCCCGGGAGTGGAGCAAGCTGGCCCAGTGGCTGCGGGAGCGGGGAATGGAGCCCCGGGAGCTGCTGGAGTTCAGCCGGGAGGATTTCTGCGGGCAGATGGGCTGTACGTCTGAGCAGGCGGAGCGGATGCTGCGGCTGATTGGGCGCAGCGCCAGCCTGAGCTTTGAGGTCAGCCGCTACCGCTCCATGGGAATCGGGCTGGTGACCCGGGCGGAGGAGGATTACCCCAGGCGGCTGAAGCAGAAGCTGGGCAACGCCTGTCCTCCCATCTTCTACTACGCCGGAAATCTGGAGCTGTTGCGGGGACCCTGCGTGGGCTATGTGGGGTCCCGCTCCATCCAGGCCCAGGACCTGGACTTCACCGCCCGGACTGTCCGCAAAACGGTGGAGCGGGGCTTTGCCGTGGTCAGCGGCGGGGCCAAGGGGGTCGACACCGCCGCCGAGACGGAGGCACTGCTCCAGGGTGGCGGGGCGGTGGTCTACCTGGCGGACTCCCTCATGCGGCGGATCAAGAAGAAGGAGGTCCTGCGGGCGGTGCAGGAGGGGCGGCTGGTGCTCCTCTCGTCGGTAAAGCCAGACGCGGGCTTCCGCGCAGGGATCGCAATGGCCCGAAACCGGCTGATCTACTGCCAGTCCAGCGGGACGGTGGTGGTGCGGTCCGACCTAGAGCAGGGGGGGACCTGGTCCGGAGCAACCGAGTGCCTGAAGCACCAGTGGAGTCCTGTGTTCTGCTGGGATCAGCCCGAGTACCCGGGCAACGCCGCCCTGATTGCCAGGGGGGCCATTCCGGTGGACGGCGGCTGGAGCGGAGACGTGCTGGCGCAGCCCTCCCTCCCTCAGGCGCAGCCCCCTGCCCCCCAGGCGGAGGAGCGCGGGGAACAGATGACCCTCTTTACCAATTAAACAGAGACGGCGCTCACGACCCGGACGGGGCTGTGAGCGCCGCTTTTTGTTATCTGGATAAAATGACCACGCCCAGCAGGATGGCGGCAACCCCGATCAGCTTCTGCCGGGTTACCCGCTCCTCCAGGAGGGCGGCGGACAGGCCCATGGACCACACGTAGGTGACGGCGGTCATGGGGTAGAGCACCGAGTAGTCCAAATGGCGCAGCAGCAGAATGTTGAACAGAGCCCCCGTCAGGTAGCAGGCGCTGCCCGCATAGAGCTGGGGCGTCCGGAGGAGGGAGCCCAGGCCGGCGACCCGGTCCATCCCCTGTTTCAGGAAGAAGGCCCCCAGGGCGCCAATCAGGGTCATAGCCAGCACCGCCAGCCAGATCATGGCTTCGCCCCCCTTGAGGTGCTCAGGCACACCAGCCCCGCGGTGATGACGGCGATGCCCAGCAGCTTGCGGCCGGTGACCTCCTCCCCCAGCACCAGGGTCCCCAGCAGGACGGACAGGGCGTATCCGGCGCTGAGCATGGGGTGGAGCACCGACAGCTCTCCAAAGCGCATGGCGGCCATCATCAGCAGAGCGCCGCAGCCGTAGAGGGCGAAGCCGGCCAGCAGAAGGGGGAGGGAGCTCCGGTTGGCGGACAGCTTCCAGCACAGCTGGCCCACGCAGGTGAGCAGGGCGGAGGTGAGCATCAGGGCGATACCCAGGGGCAGACGGTCCTGTTTGGAATTCATAGCGGTTGGATACACCTCGTTTCAGTTGTCTACAGGCCGGGCAGGTAAATCAGCCCCACCACCATCAGCACCAGCGCTCCCCCCAGCAGCAGCAGCACCTTGTCGTGCATCACCACGTCCACCGGGTCGCCATAGGAGTTGGATTCAATATCCGCACTGTATTTCATCAGGCTGATAATTACAAGAGGGACAGTCCAAATCAGCTTGTCTGTGCCGTATTTGGCGGCCACCTGGGCGTCGGCGCTCCACAGGGCGTAGAAGGTGACGGCCAGGGTGAGGCACAGGTACATGAACTTGTCCAGAAATTCGTAGGAGTAGTACTGGAGCACCTTGCGGGTACTGCCCTGGGTCCGCTTCAGCTCATTGCGCCGCTTGCCCAGCCCCAGGTAGAAGGACAGGGAGAAAACGGTGAGGTACACCCAGGCGGAGGTGCTGGAGCTGACAATGGCCGCGCCGTACAGGACCCGCAGCACAAAGCCCATGACCAGCAGAACAATGTCCAGGAAGGGGACGTGCTTCAGGCCCAGGCTGTAGCCCAGGTTGACAGCGAAGTAGGCCAGCATAAATCCCAGCCCTTGACTGCCGCAGGCGGCCAGATGGATGGCCAGGGCGCACACCAGCAGAGCCGCCGCCAGCGCCCAGGCCGCGGGAATGGGCACCGCGCCGGAGGCAATGGGCCGGTTCCGCTTGACCTCGTGCTGGCGGTCGGCCTCCACATCCCGGATGTCGTTGAGCACGTACACCGCCGAGGTGAGCAGGCAGAAAGCGGCAAAGCCCATCAGGACCCGGAGGAGCACCTGGGGATGAAACAGGTCTCGGTCAAAGGTGATGGAGACGAAGATGAGGAAATTTTTGATATAGTGCTTGGGCCGCATCAGCTTAATAAGCTCCAGCGGCCGCAAAGGCGTTCCGCCTCCCATGGGCCTGCCCCCCTCTGAAACAGTTTAAAGCCGGACTATTCTACCACATAACGCCGGGATTGGCAAGAAAATATGGCAGGATCTTCAATTCGTGAAGTAGAGATAAATTGTAGAGCGGGCCAGGGCAGTTCCGCCTTGTGATGCCTTAGGAGCGCACAAGCGGCGAAGCCGCTTGCCCCCTTTGGCAAAGGGGGCCGAAAGATTATCATATGAAGTGCAACACAAGAAAAA
>NZ_QWKI01000275.1 GCF_009911645.1 Pseudoflavonifractor sp. 60 | reverse complement strand
ATTGCCTTTTCCGCCTCCTTCTTCTCTTTTTTCTACTCCCTTGAGGAAAAGGTGTCAACTTTTTTTATACCACATCACCCTTGTATGGATTTGCAACAACCAGCTTGGCCGCAGAAACCTCACGCCGGTACAGAAGAAAATGCTGGTGGGAGACCGCTATGAAGCCGAGAAAATGGCGCATGGCTCATCTGAGAGGTTTTACGGAAATCATGATGATTCCCCATGTGGTCAAAATGGCCACATGGGAGAGTCTGACTATCACGCAAAAAAATTGCTGCGGAAACAGGCACCAGCGAGAGCTTTGTCAAACGCGCCAGCCAGTTTTCGCAGGGGGCCACCGCCGCCGAGGAAGTGTCCCCCGGCTTTCGGCAGGAGATCTTCTCCGGCAAGGTCAAGCCGACCCAGAAAGAGATGTGGGCCATCGCCAAGGCTCCCCCGGAGGAGCGGAAACGGCTGATTCAGGAAGTGAAGGAGGCTGCGGGCGCTCCAGAGGAGGAAGAACGCCGCATGACGGCACAGGATGCTGTGCAGCAGTTTGAGTGGAAGGTCACGCGGGTGCTTCAAAATTTTGACAACACCTTCACTGAGTGGCCGCAGCTTATCTCCAACGAGAGCTACCGCCAGCAGGTCATTTCCACCCTGTACGATCTGAAACAATACATTTTACACATTGAAGGAGGCACCCGATATGAATGGGACAAAGAGGCTCGAAAAATCGTATGAGGTCATGTTTATCTCAAGCTCTGATCTGTCTGTCACCCGAGATACCTATCAGCGGGAACTCAACAGCCGCAGGGTGCGGGAGATCGCGGAGAGCTTTGATGAGCGAGTGGCCAACGAGCCGAAGGTCAGCGCCCGTGATGGCCGGTTTTATGTATTTGACGGCCAACACACCATGCCCGCCCGGAAACTGCTCAACGGCGGGCGGGACTTGCCCATTCTCTGCAAAGTTTATACCGGCCTTACCGAGCAGGACGAGGCCGTTCTTTTTGCGGAGCAGACCGGCATTTCTGCCAAGGTTTATCCCGGCTCCAAAATCCGGGCGCTGGTGTTCGGCGGCGATCCTGACGCGATTGCCTTTGTAGAGGCCACGGAGAGCGCCGGCCTGCATCTCTCTTTCAACCAGTCCAGGGGGCTGAAGCACATCGGCTGTGTTGCCGCCGCCTACGGGGAGTTTATGTCGGCGGGCGCTGACCTCTATACGGAGGCCTTGCGCGTCATCGCCGCCGCGTGGGACGGCCACAAGTACTCCCTCCGGGCCGAGACCATCCAGGGCGTGACGGAGTTTATCAAGCTCTACCATGACGAGTACAACCCCAAGCGCCTTATCAGCCGGTGCCGCCGCTATGACCCCATGCACATCTACCGCAGGGCCAAAGCCGCCGGAGATTCTCTCCCCGCCCCGCAGAGGTACATCTTTGAGGTCTGGAACATCTACAACGGCACCAGCAGGGCCAACACCCTGCCCCTGAAATTCTGAGGAGGACACCATGAACAAATATAAGGACTTCCAGAAATCCAGCAGTCAGGACGCCGCCCTCCGCGAGATCGAGCGTGGAGAGCTGGTCGCGGCGCGGATGCACAAGCCGGGGTATCGGCGCAAGATGCGCCGCACCAACAATAAGCACAACAAGAAAGCCAATTACACTTCTCACTGAGCTTGCTCACAGGCAGAAGTCATGGGCTGAGGTCATACGCTGCAAAGATAGAGAATGGGCAGGGCTGATCGACCTCAGCCTATTGTTGTGTCTGTGAGCTGATTTTCAGAATGGAGGCCGTATATGAATTTGTTTGAAACGGTAAAGGCTTCTGTTACTACAAGACAGGCCGCAGAGCGTTATGGGATAGAGGTTGACCGCACCGGAAAAGCCTGCTGTATTTTCCACGATGACCGCCACCCCAGCATGAAGGTGGATGATCGCTTTCACTGCTTTGCCTGCGGTGCGGATGGCGACGTGATCGACTTCGCCGCCCAGCTTTTCGGCGTTAGCGTGAAGGAGGCGGCAAGGCAACTGGCGGCAGATTTCAATATCTCCTACGATGGGAAACGTGCCGGACGGGAACCATCCAAAACAGGCACAGTCAAGGCGCGGAAGTCGCTGATGCGGCGGTTGAAGAATTACCAAAACGAGAACTACCGCGCCCTTTGCGGCTATTTCCGCCTGCTACGGCAATGGGAAACAGAGTATGCGCCCAAGCAGCCGGACGAGGAATGGCACCCCTTATATATGGAAGCGATTCAGAACAGCGCCAGAGTGGAATACCTGCTCGATGAGCTGCAAAGCTGTTCGCCGGACGAGGCCAGGGAGATTATCGCCCAGAATAAGAATGAGATCGGGCGCTGTGCAAACCGTGTGAGAGAAATCCGCAGGGACAGAAAGCGGGCGGCGCATGAAATCGACCGCTGAGGTCAAGGGATAGGAGGACATGGAATGGATTTGAAAAACATCGACAGAAATTCTCTTGTGGATATTTGGAGCGTAAATGTGGATGCCTCGCTCCCCCAAAAGGAGCGGATGCGCGACTTTATCCGTCAGGTGAAAGACCCGTATCTGTTCCGTCATGGGAAATATGTTGTGAAAATCACGTTTGCAGAGACAGACATCACGCTGGAACAGCGGCTTGCTGATTATGTCCGCGCAAAATGCGCCGCCATGTGACATCCTCGACATGGCGGCGTAGCTTATATTAAACTGCGTATAGGGACAAATCGCCGCTCCTGTCTGGCTTTGCAAAACTGGAAAGGAGCTGGCAAATATGCAGAAAACAGCACAGGCAAAAATCTGGAACGCGACCCTATATCTCCGGCTGTCCCGCGATGACGGAGATAAGGAGGAATCCAACAGCATCGCGGGGCAAAGGAACCTGCTCAGGGACTTCCTGAAACAGCACCCTGACATTCGGGAATACGCTGTACAGGTGGACGACGGATGGTCCGGCTCGACCTTCGAGCGGCCCTCGTTCAAGAAAATGATGGAGGATGTGAAAGCTGGTAAGACGAACTGCATCGTTGTGAAAGACCTCTCGCGGTTTGGCCGGAACTATCTGGACGCTGGCGAGTATATTGAAAAGATATTTCCCTTTATGGGGGTACGCTTCATCGCCGTCAACGATAACTACGACAGTTATCGTGAAAAAAGCGCCTCGGATGACCTGATCGTGCCGTTCAAAAATCTCATCAACGAGGCTTATTGCCGGGATATTTCGGTGAAAATCCGTTCCCAACTTGAAATCAAGCGTAAGAACGGACAATTCCTGGGCGCGTTCGCTGCCTACGGCTACTTCAAAGACCCACAGGATAAAAACAGCCTTGTGGTAGACGAGTACGTTGCGGAGGTGGTGCGGGAAATCTTCGCGTGGAAGGTGCAGGGCGTCAGTCCGCAGGACATCGCGGATCGGCTCAACGTTGGGGGCATCCTCTCTCCGCTGGAGTACAAACGCTCCCTCGGCATGAAATGCTCCACACCCTTGCAGACAAATCTTAAAGCCTCCTGGTCTGCGGCATCGGTCATTCGTCTGCTGAAAAATCCCATCTATATCGGCACACTGACCCAGGGCAGGGCGACAACGCCCAGCTACAAGGTACACAAACGGGTGCAAAAAGCTGAAAACGAGTGGTCTGTGATTGAGAACAATCATGCGCCTATCGTTTCCAGAAAGGATTATGACACGGCGCAGAAGGTGCTTGCACTGGACACCCAGCGCAGCCCGGATGAGGAATCTGTTTCTCTTTTTTCCGGCATGGTGTTCTGCGGCGACTGCGGGGCCAGCATGATACGCAAGCCCGTCAGCGCCGGCGGCAGGAAGTACCACTATTACATCTGCTCTGCCAATAAGCAGGACAAAACCTGTTCCCCGCACCGCATCCGTTCGGAGGTCTTGGAGCAAATCATATTTGACTGCTTAAAAGAGCGCATCAACGCTGTTGCAGAGCTGGAAAGCATCCTGGAAATCGCGGATACCGCGCCCCTGCGCACTGCCGGGGCGGTCAAGGTGCAGCGGCAGCTTGATGAAAAGCGGGCGGAATATGAGAAGCTGCAAAAGCTGCTCCTGTCGCTCTATGAAAACCTCGCGGACGGCATTATCGACAGGGTGGAATATACGCGCCTGAAAGAGAGCTTTTCCCAGAGAGCGGCTGAGGTCGAAAAGCAGATGGACGCCCTGCAGGAGCGGATCGAAGTAATGAAAACCAGCACAGCGGATACAAGCTGGACGGACAATTTCAAACGCTATTGCAATCTCACCGAGCTTGACCGCACAGCGGTTGTCTCCATGATAGACAGAATTATGGTCTACGAGGGCAATACGGTGGAGATCGTCTACCGCCGGCAGGATGAGTTTGCATGGCAGATGGATATTGTGCGTCAGGCGCAGATCAAGGAGGCAGTATAAATGGCACGGACAAAGAGAAAAGTCAACCCCATCGCCCCGGCTGTTGAACCGGCACGGGAAGAAAAGACCGAAAAGTATTTGGCCGCCACCTATGTCCGTCTGTCCGTTGAGGACAGCGGCAAAAAGGGTGCGGACACCATTGAGGGGCAGAAAAAGATGCTGTCCGATTTTATCAGCCGCCGCGATGATATGGAGTTTGTCGGCATTTGGTGCGACAACGGCGAGACAGAGACGAACTTCGCCCGTCCGCAGTTTGAGGCGATGATGGAGAAGGTCAAGCGCGGCGAGATCAACTGCATCGTGGTGAAAGATGAATGTGTTATTATAGAACTAAACGCAGAAAGCCCGATAAAATGCCGGTTTTGTGCGGTTAGTTCTATTTTTTGACCCAAAACAGACAAAGAAAAAGCGCAGGGCGGCGCAAGGAGGGTAGGACGCCCACCAGCATGAACAGGTAAGACTTCATAGAGCGGGTATCGCTGTTGGAGAAATCCGGCAGTCGGTATCCGCTCTTTTTTTGCGTCTGCAGACTGGTACATAGGCGTGTATCCCACCCCACCGTAGGGGCTGGGTACACGCCTTTTTCTTTTTCCCATAAACCCACATTGAGAAAGCGAGGTGAACACAAATGCCGAGAAAACCCAAAGAGCCGGAAACGCAGACAGGGGCCGTGGCGGAGACCGTCCAGCGGATGCCCCTCTCCGAACTGCATCCCTTTGAAGGGCATCCCTTCAAGGTGCTGGACGATGACTCTATGGTGGAGACGGTGGAGAGCATCCGGCAGATGGGTGTTGCCAATCCCCTTATCGTGCGCCCGGACCCGGACGGCGGGTATGAGATCATCTCCGGCCACCGCCGCCGCCACGCTGCAGAACTGGCAGGGCTGGACACTATCCCCGTCATTGTCCGGGAACTGGACGATGATGCCGCCGTCATCATGATGGTGGACTCCAACCTTCAGCGTGAGAACATCCTGCCCAGCGAGCGGGCCAAAGCCTACAAGATGAAACTGGAGGCTTTGAAGCATCAGGGGAGCCGGACCGGCCTGACTTGTGAGCAAAACGCGCACAAGTTGGACGGGAAAAAATCCAGGGACATCATCGCGGAACAAGCCGGTACGAGCAAGGACTCTGTGCGCCGTTTTATCCGCCTGACAGAGTTGATCCCCGAAATCCTGGATATGGTGGACGAAAAGAAAATCTCCATGACACCCGCCGTGGAGCTGTCCTACCTGAAGCCGGAGGAACAGCGGAACTTCTTGGAGGCGATGGACTACGCCCAGGCCGCCCCGTCCCTGTCGCAGGCCCAGCGCATGAAGAAAAAGAGCCAGGAGGACGGCTGCACATTGGAGGATATGTGCGGCATCATGGACGAGATGAAGAAGGACGACCTGGGACAGGTCTCGTTCAAGGCCAGCGACTTGCAGAAGTTCTTCCCCAAATCCTACACGCCCAAGCAGATGAGCGATACCATCCTCCGTCTGCTGGAGCAGTGGCAGAGACGGCGGCAGCAGGACCAGCAAAGATGACACGCCCCATTTGCGGGGCACATTTTTATGAAAAGAAAAGGAGTTTTACGCTTATGAACAGTATCCATTTTCACTTCAACGGCAATGTGAACATCAACCTGTCCCTGCCCGACAGCGCGGACAGGCCCGGCTACAAAAAGCTGATGGACTCCCTGGAGGAATATCTACACGACGCGGCGGCAGAAGCTGTTGTCCCGGAGGCCGAGGTGGACTCCATCGTGATGGTGATGCGCCCGGACAAGACCCCGGAGGTCATGCAGGAGACCCAGTGCTGGGAGGAGATCAAGAGCAGGGGCAAGTACGACTGCCTGGAGGTGGTGTCGGATGACGCCCTGGATGTAGAAGGGCTGGCGATCGTCTTTGACGGGCGGCGTGTCCTGAACCTGGGCAGGGAGCGGTATCTGCTCGGCCCGGTGATCGTCTACAAATGCGATGAGGACGGGGACGGTGTTTCCCTTACGGCGGAGGATGTGATCGCCGCTGTGGTCTACTTCGCCGACCATACCGTGACCCTGTGCGCCAATGGAGAGGACTTCCCGGCGTTCCACATCTGAGACCCCGGCGTTACACCTCCGATGCCGTTTCCGCAGAAAGGGGGAATGAGATTTGCAGGAGGAAGTAGAGAACAGGACTGTAAACCTGATGATAAGCACCAGCAAGCTGACCAGACGGACGCTGGTGGCGGCGTTCCGAAAATACGCCCAGTACCGGGTGCGTGTGAAGGCCGGCAAGGCGGCGGAGGGCGACCACGGC
>NZ_QWKI01000274.1 GCF_009911645.1 Pseudoflavonifractor sp. 60 | reverse complement strand
AGCTGATCCGCAAGGACCAGGGGGCGCAGCAGATCGACATCGCCAAAAGCGGCATCAAGGACTTTGAGCGGGTGCTGGACAAGTACGGCGTGGACTACGCCATCCGAAAGGATGTGTCCCAGGTGTCAGCGCCAGTGATAAAATGTAAAAAAACGCCGAGGAAAAAATGTAAATTTGTGGCGGAGAGGAGGAAAAAAAGATAGACTCCCCAAAGGACGGAAAAAGCGTCCGGAAAGGGAGTCAGGAAATGAAAGGAGCACAGTGGATGGATATCCGAAACGAGAGGCAGCAAGGG
>NZ_QWKI01000273.1 GCF_009911645.1 Pseudoflavonifractor sp. 60 | reverse complement strand
TTTTGAGAAAAATCCTTCCCGCTGTCTTTTCCTTTGATGATGCCCTTTGTACCGCTTTTCAACTGTGGTAACTATATCAGCAGGAAAAAGCCTTAGAGACAGACACCGCCCGATTGGTTGTGCAGATCACCACAACCTCGCCGGATGAACGGCTGAATTGTGTGATGGACTTTGCTACGAAATGGACTGCAAATGTATCCGTTGAATATGACGGTTTCTCTTACCACATGGACTTGCTGAAAGCAGAAACCGACGCCACTCCTTCTCCTGACGGCAAAGTGGAAGTGACGGTTATTGCAACTGCCACAGAGGATGGCTTGGAAATCTCCTTGGCAGAGAACCCTTTGGGCGGTGCGGATTTTTTCAAGGTAGAACAGGGCTTTGCAGACGGGGTCGGGAGCATTACCGCTGTTGTTTCCCGTCAGCACATTGAGGATGCTGTCAGTGCCGTGCTGATGATATTGCCGTTTACCGCCATTCTCTGCATGGTAATCTCTGTTTTGTTCGCCCTGGCCTACTCCCGAATGTTCACCCGGCCCATTGAGCAGATCAGCGCCGCAGCGGAGCAAATGCGGAAATTGGAGCCTGACGCCCATTGTCCCAATGACACGCAGGACGAGTTGGGAATGTTGGCTGACAATGTGAACAGCTTATATCAAACACTTCTATCCACCATTCAGACCTTAGAGCAGGAAATTGAAAAGGTACAAGCCGCTGATATTCAAAAGTCGAATTTTCTGCGGGCAGCGTCCCACGAACTGAAAACGCCCGTTACCGCCGTCAGCGCCATGCTGGAAAATATGATCCTTGGTATTGGGAAGTACAAGGACAGGGACACCTACCTCGCCAAATGCAAAGTGTTGACAGACCGGCTTGCCCAAATGATAAAGGAAATCCTTGACGCATCCAGGGCGGAGTTTGCCGGAGAACAGGAACAGACCGACTTTCTGATTACAGATGTTCTTGGAACGGTCATGGAGCCGTATCAAATCATCGCAAAAGCCAAAGGCATTGCGTTCTCTATCGAGGAAAGCGAACCATATACCGTACATCTCCCGCAGGGCATGATTGAAAAGGCCATTTCAAATATTTTGGCAAATGCAGTCTCCTATACCAAGCCGGACGGAGTGATTCATATTTCCTGCAAGGGGTAGCAGCTTGTCATAGAGAATGAGTGTACCCCCATCCCCCCGGAACACCTTGCCCATATTTTCGAGCCGTTCTACCGGCCCGACTATGGCCGCAACCGGGCAGCGGGGGGAAATGGGTTAGGGCTGTACCTCGTTTCCACGATTTTGAAATCCCTCGATATTTCCTACACATTTGCACCGTCCGAAAATATAAAAGGTATGTCCTTTCAAATTTTCTTCTGACACGCAAATTCCATATTAGATCCACATACCACCCATAATAGCTCCACATTAGAGTGCTAAGATACCTCCATCACATTGATAGGAGGTATCTTTTTTTGAATGTTCTGAAACGGGCCTTTCTCTATGACACGCGAAAAAGAGGAAAAAGCCTGACCCTGTTCCTGCTCTTTACGCTGATTACGATTCTCATTACAATCAGTTTTTCCGTATTGAGCGCAACCCAGGCCGCAGCCACGAATCTGCGGGAAACGGTAGGTGCGTCCTTTACGCTGCGTGGAAAGCCGATGGAGTTCAGCGCGGACGAGACAAACTTCGCCATGCAGTTTGCCCCCATTTCCCAGCAAGACATTGACCTGATTGCGGACAGCACCGAAATCAAAGCCTGCAATGCTCAGCAATCGGCCACCGCAACGGCCAGCGGATTCATTTTCCCCTCTGGTATGCCGTCTGGCACGATCTCTGCCAATACATCATCTGTATGGAACCGAAACTTCACCAGCGGCATTGTGACGCTGGCTGAAGGACGGCATATCAACCAAGACGATCAGTACGCTGCCCTGGTCAGCCGGGAGCTGGCAGAGGAAAACGAACTGGATATTTGCAGTGAATTGTCATTAGGCCCAGCGGCAACGGTGAAGATCATCGACATTTATGAGAGCGACCCAAGCATGGAGTTTGACAACGACACCATTTTCACAGACCACAGCACCTATTGGGCCTTGACGGAAAGCGCAGCCGGAACCTATTCGGGACGGGTGGATTTCTTTGTCAGTGACCCGGCCAGACTGGAAACGGTTATGGAACAGGTCAAGAAGGATGTGCCGCTCTAATGGGAGGACTACACGCTTCTGGTGGACATGGCAGAGTACGACGCTATTGCTTATCAGCTTTCAACCATTGGACGGCTGACAACACTCCTGATCGTTTCAGCAATTACCGTTAGCATAATTGTCCTCTTTCTGATACTCGCCATGCGTATCCGGGGCCGTATCCATGAAGTCGGCGTTCTGCTGGCAGTTGGAGTAGCAAGAAGGCATATCATCGCACAGTTTTTAATTGAAACCACGGCGATTCTGCTGTTGACATTCCTCTTTTCCTGTCCCGTCAGCTATTTTGCCGCTATGCAGATCGGGACGTTCCTGCGGGATATGGTCGGCGCAGTCAGTATTGACCTTCCGGCCTGGAAATTGCTTTTGCAGTACGGGATCGAGGTTCTTGCTGTGATTGCTGGTGTGATGATAGCTGCATATCCAATTTTCCAGCTTCATCCCAAAGAAATCTTATCGAAAATGAGTTAAGGAGGACGCAGATATGATAAAGAGAGCATTTTTCTACACGACCAGGAAAAGAGGAAAAACACTGATCTTGCTGTTGACCCTGTTCGTGATCTCTACATTTGTCCTGACTGGGCTTTCCATCCTGGCAGCGGCAGACCAGTCCGCATTAAGCCTGCGGCAATCCGTGGGCGGGAGCATCAAGCTGGAGCTGGACAAGGACAACCGCCAGAATTGGACATATCAGCAGGGCGTTGGCGGTACGATGGTGGGCTATACTGGTACACCGATTACAGACGCGGATATTGAGAAGGTCATGAGCGTCAAGGGCATCCGCAGCTATAACGGTGCAGGTGATGGCAGTGTCTTTGCAATGAATTTTTCCTTTATCTCCGGCTTCAGCTTTGGGCCGGGGAGCGATTACAGCCGCCTTCCCTCTGTTTCAAACTCCGAATATTTCAACTATTTCCGGCGAGGGGCGTTCATGCTGGTCGAGGGTCGGCATATCACCCCGGAGGACGATCACTCCGTCTTAATCAGTACCGCACTTGCTAAAAGAAACGGGTTGAAGCTGGGCGACACCATCACTGTGCAATGCTGCTATGACGCTGGCGGTTATCCCAATGTAACCTTGAAAATTGTTGGCATTTATAAAAGCACAATGGACGATGGGGGATTTACCACTACATCAACAGATAAGCGAAATCGTCTGATTATCGACCACAAGGCCATGCAGGAGATCATGATGCACAATGTGATCCAGTACGACAATGGCGTGGAGTTTTTCGTGGACGACCCCAGGGACATTGATAAAATCGCGGCGCAGATACAGAAGTTAGACCTGGATTGGAGCTGCTTCAAGCTGACTGTTGATAATACCGCCTATGAAGCCGTGGCATCCTCTCTGACCGCTATGCAGAACATGGTGACGGGGTTGATTATCGGGATCGTGATTGTCAGTATCGGTATTCTGGCGCTGATTCTCAATATGTGGCTCAAGCAAAGGACGCATGAAACGGGCATCCTGCTTTCTATCGGTGTGAGCAAAGTCAAAATTGTGGCGCAGTACATCCTTGAAACACTGATGATTGCCGTGATTGCCTTTGGCCTGTCCTATTTTTCCAGCGGAGCGATTGCACAGGGAACGAGCAATCTGCTGTTCAGTCAAGTAGCGGAAACGCAGCCTATCCCGGAGATTGAAACCCCTGACGATGGGACGGAATATCTGGACATCACCGGCCAGTATATCCCCTATGACACCTCGAACATGGTAGCCCCTGACAGCATCGAAGTTCACATTACCGTGGAGCATCTGCTTTGGGTCTATCTGCTGGGGATCGTCCTCTGCACCGCTGCCGTAACGCTGGCATCCCTGCCAATCGTAAAAATGAAGCCGAAAAACATCCTGTCACAAATGAGCTAAAGGAGATTTTGATTATGAGCATTTTAGAAGTAAAGGGCCTGCAATATTCCTATGAAAACAAAAAGCGAGTTCTGCGGGGCATCAACGCCCAAATGGAACAGGGCAAAATGTACGCCATCCTCGGCCCCTCCGGGTGCGGGAAGACCACGCTGCTGTCTCTGCTGGGCGGTCTGGACAGTCCTTCCAGCGGCCAGATTTTGTACCAGGGCGAGGATATTGCAAAGACCGGCCTTGCCGACCACCGGCGCAGTCATGTGGCGTTCATCTTCCAGAGCTACAACCTGATCGACTACTTAACGCCGGTGGAAAACGTAGCCCTGACCGCAAAGCATCCGCCGTTCCCCATCCTGGAGCAGTTGGGTCTGACCGCAGAAGAAGCAAAGCGGAACGTGCTGAAGCTGTCCGGGGGCCAGCAGCAGCGTGTAGCCATTGCCCGCGCCCTGGCCAGTGACGCACAGGTTATTTTGGCTGATGAACCGACCGGGAATCTGGACGAGGATACCGCCGCTGAAATTACGACTATTCTCAAAGAGAGCGCCCACAACTCAGGTAAATGCGTGGTGATCGTGACGCACTCCAACGAGCTGGCGAAAGAAGCTGATGTGGTTTTCCGGCTCCGTAAAGGAGAGTTACAGATTTCGGATGTATCTGAAGTAGAAAAGGAGAGAAAAAGAAAATGAAAAAACAGAGTGCAATCGCTTCTTTCAATGAAAAAGCGGAGCTTTCTTCCAGCGAACAGGAGTTACTCAAAGAAGCCTTTGATGCGCTTCGTGTTTCTCCTGAACGTGTGAAAGAAACCATAGCGCAGGCCAAGGTGCGAAATCAGCAGAAAGGGCAGTCTTAATGTTGATTATGACAACAGTAATCGCAAAAGCCAGACGTTAAACGCAGAGCGTGATTGCTGCCGGAAAGGGTAATTGAGAGTGAACGAAAAGGATAAATCTTCCCATTGGGTGTGCTGTCCAGTCTGCGGCAGCAGAACACGAACAAAGGTGTACTTCGATACCGTTTTAGTAAGATTTCCATTGTACTGTCCCAAGTGCAAAAAGGAAATCCGGGTGACGGTGGCTCAACTGAAAATGGTGTTGAGTGACGAGCCAGACGCTTAAAGCGCAGAGCCTGCTTCCTACTGACGAAGGATGCAGGCTCTTTTTTGTTTTGCGGCCTATTTGATCTCGGCAGCGGCGTTTGACCTAACTGCACCCAGGACGGACTGGACAACGGGAATCAGCGCGGCAGCCTCCTGCTCGGTGCAATCTTCAATCAGAAACCGGAGTTGGCTGACAGATGGATTTTTAATCTCCATGCCAGGATAGAAAATCTCTTGGGAATCTATCTGAAGCCCACGAACCAGAGGAAACAAAACCGTCATTTTCGGATTTCCTCGATAGTTCTCAATGTTCAAGATTGTGCGCGAATCAATAGAGCAGATTTCAGCAGCCTTGAACTGGGTAAGGCCAAGCCGCTTGCGGGCCTTTTTCACAATGTTACCCAATGTATGAATAAAATCCATCACAATTCACCTCAAGGACATTCTACAATATGCGCCCTTTCGATTGAATCCACCACAATTCGGCTTTTATATGTATCTCAATTCACTAATAAAAAGGAGGGAGTTTCTTAGTGGGTCATAATGCGCCGTTCAGTAAGGAATATGTGAATTTCAATGCTCTGTAAGGGGCGGTCATACTCCAAGCGGTGTACTGCGGTTCACACTAATAAATAGGCCGGGCGGATTACCCCGGTGCCGATCCCCGCCTCCTGTTCAGATTTTGCAAAACCCAAATCTGAACAGGAGGAAAACAGGATGGAGATCACCATCAAAATCAATGGGCGTATGGTGTCCGTTGAAGTCAGCGACGATGTGGCCGAATGCTACGACCAGGGCAGGCGGAAGGCCGAGAATCTTTCCCATGAAAAGCGGCGGCATTGGGATGATCGGGAGTTTGACGAGTACATAGTCGCTGCCGAGGGCCTGCTGCCCTACCAGCCCACACCGGAGGACATCGTATGTCAGCGGGAAACTTTGGCTCTGCTGCTGTCCATTTTGGACACCTGCACAACAATTCAGCGGGAGCGATTTTTACTCTATGCGCTGTACGACTATACCTATGATGAGATTGGATTGCTATACGGCTGCTCCAAGTCCGCCGTCCGAGATTCTATCGAAGCTGTCCGAAAAAAATTTCAAAATTTCTTTCTGGATTGACCCCACCAGGAGCCCGTAAGTGGCTTACCAGGAGAGGGCAGTCCCCTCAAATTTCGCAGATGGGGACAAGCGGCTGCTTGTCCCCCTCGCTCATGTAAGGAGAGATGCCAATGGACAAAAAAGAATCCCTGTTGAAACAGCGTGACGAAGCCAAAAAGGAAGCCCAACAGTATGAGAAGCAAGTAAAAATTCTCCTGAACAAGCAGAGGGACGCAGAGCGCCACGCCCGGAATCACCGCCTGATCGTGCATGGCGCAATCATGGAGGGCGTATTTCCCTTCACCGCCAGTATGGAAGGAGAAGCCCTCAAAGAGTTCCTAATCGCCCTTTCCCGTCTGCCGGGAGCAACGGAGACGGCGGAAAAAGCGCAGG
>NZ_QWKI01000272.1 GCF_009911645.1 Pseudoflavonifractor sp. 60 | reverse complement strand
CGGGGACGAGGGATAGTCCGTCATTTATGACGGCGCACTTATACACCGTTCCGGTGTCGTGCGCCCTGCCGGGGGCTTGTTGCGTCCTGCGGACGCGATGGGGAAGTACCTTCCCCAAACCCCATATGCGCCAGCAAAAACGGAACACCCGCTTTGCGTCTGTTCCGTTTCCGCTGGCCTGTTATCCCCCACCACCGACTGCGGAGGAAGGAGGCCGATCACATAGCAATTTTTCACTGTCCTATTCAGATCATCAAGCGGAGCGTGGGCCGTTCGGCTGTTGCTGCCGCCGCTTACCGGAGCGGCGAACGGCTGACAAACGAGTGGGACGGACGAACCCACGACTTCACCCATAAACCCGGTATTGTTCACAAAGAAATCATGCTGCCCGCCCACGCCCCACCAGAGTTTCAAGACCGCTCCACCCTCTGGAACTCCGTGGAGCAAATCGAGAAATCCAGTGACGCCCAGCTTGCCCGCGAAATCGAAGTTGCCCTTCCTGATGTGGTATAAAAAAAGTTGACACCTTTTCCTCAAGGGAGTAGAAAAAAGAGAAGAAGAAGGAGGCGGAAAAGGC
>NZ_QWKI01000271.1 GCF_009911645.1 Pseudoflavonifractor sp. 60 | reverse complement strand
CTCTTTCTTAAACCCTCCTGACTCCTCCTTTTTCTTTTTTGTTGCACTTCATTGACAATCTGCCGCCCCTGAGCGAAAGGGCGGTGGTCGTAAAACAGTATTAACGTGAAATTCTGAAAACCTTGTGTTTTCAAGGGGCGGCGTGACTTCGGTCACGCCGTTTCCCTTTTCATCAGTTCATCCAGAGGAATGAAGCCCATGCCGTCGTACTTGATGTGGATGCTCTGGCGACGTTTACCGCTGGACTTGTCCGGGGCCTCCACATAGATGGCCTACACCAACTCCCGAAGGGCATACGGGTCGAGCGTTTCGATGCCCACATACTTGTGCGCTTTCTGGATGAATTTCTCAATATTTTCGTTCTGTCGTTCCTGTACTTCGATGTCCTGCCGCAAGGCGATGACCTCGGCTTCCAACTGCTTCTGCTCCGCCTCGTAGCTTTGGCTCAGCATATCGAACCGCTCGTCACTCAGGCGTCCGCTGGCGTTGTCCTCGTAAATCTTGATAAAGAGCCGTTTCAGTTCGGTGATGCGCTTCTCGTCCCGGCTGAGCTGCTTGCGGATGATCTGCAATTTTTCCGCACTTTCCAGCTTCATCTGCTGTTCCATCGCGGTTCGGAAGTAGTCCTCATGCCGGAGGATATACCCCATAACCATCTGCATATGCTTCAAGACCAACTGCTCCAAAACCTTAACTCGGATGAAGTGTCCGCCGCATTTCTCTCTGTGTTTCTTGTGCAGAGAACAGTCGAAGAAGTCCTGGGCGAAATTGCCATTGTTGGAAGAACCGTACTGCATCTTGGAACCGCAATCGGCACAGTAGACCAGTCCGGAAAAGATACTGCTCCTGCCGGTGCGGGTCATGCGGTGTCGCTGCTGGCGGATCACCTGGACTTTCTCAAACACATCGTCCTCGATGATGCGCTCATGGGTGTCAAGGAAAACCGCCTGCTTCTCGATTGGCGTCTCACGCTGCTTCTTGTCCCAAATGGAGTTGGTGTAGGTCTTGAAGTTCACCGTACAGCCTGTGTACTCCCGGCGCTCCAGGATATTGACAACGGAACTGTCGCACCAGCCATTGTGGTTTTCAGGGTTCGGATGCGGAGTACTGCGCCCCTGCTGTTTCTTGTAGGCGGTAGGCGTCAGCACTTTATCTGCCTTCAGCTGATTGGCGATTTGCTGCGGCCCCCGCCCTTCCATACACATCTGGAAAATGCGTCTTACAACCTGGGCAGCCTCCGGGTCGATCAGCCAGTGTTTCGGATTTTCTGGGTCTTTCACATAGCCATAAGGGACATTGACCGTCAACGGTACGCCACGCTCACCTTTCGCCTTCTGGACAGCCCGGATTTTGCGGCTGGTATCGCGGGCATAGAACTCGTTAGATAACCTCGCATAAAGAAGGACAGATTTCAGAGTTCCACATAGCCGACAAAGTTATAATAGATTTTGATGTCCCGGTGGGTCTCCCCGGCGATTTCGTACTTCTCGCCCACCTCGATGCGCTTCACCAGCCGCAGGAGGGTGGGACGGTCGAGTTCCTCAAGCTGGGCATAATCGCGGATAACGGCCAGCCATTCATCGGTGGCCTGCTCGTCCTCCTGGGTGGCCTCCAACTGCGCCATGAACTGCGTCCGCTGTTCCAGCTTGCCCCGGCGTTCGTCCTCGTAGCGGTTCATCAACTGGACGCACAGGGCCTCCGGCATGACGCCTTTCACCTTGTCCTCGTAGGCCGACACCACCAGCTTCTCCAGTTCCGCCAGCCGCTTGTCCACCGCCGCCAGCGTTGCCCGGAGCGCCTTTGTCTGCTCCATGCTGGCGGCGTTTTTCTGAGCGAGGATTTTCTCCTTGAGGGCGGCAGAGCTGTTCTGCGCCAGCATCGCCTTGGCATGGATGTCCAGCAGGAGCAGCTTCGTCAGCACCTTGCAATTGATGTAGTGTATGGAACAAGCTACCTTGCCACCGCTGCCGTATCGGTTACACATATAGGCTTTATAGGTGCCGTAGTGACCGTCCTCGTGGCGTTTCCGGCTTCGATAGTCTTTCAAAATCCGCATAGACGAACCGCAGTCCGCGCAGTAGAGGATGCCAGCGAACAGGGAGATTACCCCATCGCTGCCGGAGCGCCCCTTGGAGGGATGATTGTCCAGCCTTTGAACGGCATCCCAGACCTCCTGAGAGACAAGCGGCTCATGGGTATGCTCCACCTTAATCCAGTCCTCTTTCGGCTTGCTGACCTGCTTGTGAATCTTGTAGGAAACGGTGCCGGTTTTGTTCTGTACCATGTGGCCCAGGTAGACCTCATTCCGCAGAATGGTCTTAACCGTCACATCGTTCCAGTAGGGTGTCTCGCCCCGTAGGTTCGGCCTGCCCTCGGCCATATAGTAGAAACCGCGGGGCGAGGGTACGCCCTCCTCATTCAACGTCCGGGCGATTTTCCGAAAGCTATCCCCCTGCAAACGCATATCAAAAATGCGGAGAACGACAGGAGCGGTCACCGGGTCGATTTCAAGGATGTGCTTGTCCGCCGGGGATTTTCGGTAGCCGATGGGAGCGTAGCACCCGACATACTTTCCGCTCTTGAAGGTGGACTGCTTGACAGCGCGGATTTTGCTGCTGGTGTCGCGTGCATAGAGGTCGTTCATGACGTTCTTCAAAATGACCAGCATCTCATTGTTCTTGTGGATGGTGTCCACGCCGTCATTGAGGGCGATGAAACGGCAGCCCATCGAAGGGAACACGATGTCTGTAAACCGTCCGGCCTCGATGTAATCTCTGCCGAGGCGACTGAGGTCTTTGCACAAAATCAGATTGATTTTCCCAGCTTTGGCATCGGCAATCATCTGATTGAACATAGGACGGTCGAAGGTCGTACCTGAGACCCCGTCATCACAGTAGGCGGCGTAGAGGTTCCAGCCCTGCTCCTGCACATAGCGGCTGAGCATGATTTTTTGATTTTCGATGGACACGGACTCGCCGGTTCTCTCATCGTCCCGGCTGAGCCTGCAATAAATTCCGACATTGTATTTTTCCTGCATCTTGTTTTTTTACCTCCCTGGACGCAGGAACATAGCATCTGTTACCTGCTCCCATTATAGCTGCTTTAGCACTGTAACGCAATGGTTTTCTGCCGGACATCAGAAATTTTTACGCCGTCCGCCGCCCGTTCCGCTCCAGTTCCGCTGTGTCGATGACCTCGCCCATTTCCGGCTTTTCCGTAAAGCTGCTGTGTAGGTGATAGGTCACTCCGTCCATTTCCACATCAAGCCCCAGGTTCAAAAACACACCCCGGCACCCGCCGTATTCAAAGCCAGGGAGTTCCCCCGCCACTGTGATTTCTACTGGTCGTTTTTCGGTTTTCATGCGATACCTCCCATGCTCCGTAGGATGTCCACGGTGTTGCCCAGCGCACAATAAAGCGCCTCATTGTCTGGATTTTTCATGCTGGACTTCGCCGCCATGCGGATTTCCCGCAGGGTAACCTCCACCTCCCGTGTGGTGTACCCATTTTGAACGGCGGCGATGGCAAGGTTGGCAAGATAGACGCAATCGGCGTAGGCCAACTTGTCCTGCACCGCTATTCTGCCGAGCTGCTCCAGGATGCCGTCACGGGATTTCAAGGTGACGGCTGTTCTGTCCTCCAACCATAAGACCTCGCTGTTTTGAATTTCGGTAGCCGCTACCGATAACAGGTGAACACCTTCGTACATATACATCTTGTTCAGCGCCTGCCGCCTGCTGGGAGCGTATTCCTCGGTAATGTGGGCGTCCAGCCTTGGCCTGCCCCGGCTACGCTTGACTTCTTCCATTTTAACGTTTCCCATTGTCTGGCCTCCTTTCAAAAACAAAAAGCGCAGATACAATAAGACCGACCCCAGCGAAAACGCTGTGGTTCGGTCTATGTATCTGCGTGAAAAATATGTGCAGTATCCAATTCCCCATTATAGTAGCACAAACGAATGTTCCTGTCAATGCCTTTGGGGAAATTTTTGTCGAGGGCCAATGAAAACAGCAGCCATGTGCTACTGGGCAAGCAGGGCGTTTGTATATACAAACGCACAAAACCTGCGGTTCCCAGCGATGCCGGAAACCGTAGGTTCTGCTTGTTGGGGTAGCACCCCAAACCCTCTGAACAGCGTTTCACGCTGGCTACGGCGCTACGAGCCTGACGGATTTTTGAAAAATGCCATTACCTTTTACGGGGTAGTTTGCGATTATGCTGGTAAGCCAGCCTCACCGTTTTCAAAAAATCTCCGCCAGGGGCGGGAGAAAAAGCGCCGGAACGGAGCGTAGCCGCAGAATGAAATTCTGCGAAAAGGGGTTTGGGGGCAGTGCCACCAACAAGCAAAAACAGCTTTCCGGCGGTCACGCCAGAAAGCTGTTTTGAGTCTTTGTGGGAACAAAGACACTGCTTGCAAGGTAGTGTATCTACGTAAAACCTCCTACGCCACATCTTCGTTCTCAGGTAGGACGCAGTATAGCAAGAAAAGTTTTACGGCAATTCAGACTGGGCTTATCACAGGTGTCTGTTCTCCACCTCCGGCTTTCTGACTGGCTGTTTCGTGTGTTTCACAGACGGCAGAATTATCACTGGAATTATCTGGACCGCAACAGCAAATTTTCAAAGAGCTTATACTGTAAAACCAATCTTCCTTTGTGCGGGCCAAGGGCAAGCACGCCATTGGCCCCCGTCTTGCTCCATTTTTCCTGCCAAAAGGTTTGTGGCGGCATCCGCAATATAACCCAGGTAACTTTCAGCAGAGCTGTCACCACACAGCATTTTCCACATCAGACCGCCAAAAAGATATGACTGGGAAAATTCACGCCAGCTATGCAGTTCCTCCACAACCTTTTGAGATATATCCCAAAGAATACCGACAGCCTCACTTTCTGTGAGCCAGCCTAAATAGCATCCCCAGCGGGTCAGCATTGCCGCCCGTCCAATATCCCATCCAGCCATAAAGCCAGGAGCATACCGGCTTTTATACCGTTGCGCGAATCTCCATGCCCGGCTTGTAGACTCGCAGACATCCTCATCCATCGTTTCATCCATCAATTCCTCCGGTGAAGCCGCCTCACTGTAAAGCTGATACCGCAGGATATAGCCCTCCTGCGCCAGATAACGAATCATGTCCAGCAGATCACTGCGGCCGTCTATCCCCCAGGAGCGGCGCACAAGGGACACGATTTTTTGCTCCATAACAGGAATATGTTCCTCCACATCCATTCTATCCAGATGGTGGCTGTTAAGGGTCGATAAAATACCAGACAGCAGGACGCCAAATTGTCCCCATTTTGCGTCATCCTTTTGATAGGGAATCGGCTCTGGCTCAGGCATGGCCTCAAGTCGGTCCATTGTCTCTTCCAAGGTTGTATAGAGCCTTTCTTCCAGCTCCAGATCAAATGAAAGCTTCTCCTCTTCGTCGGCATCTTCCATCTCCAACGTTTCCAATGCCGCCGCGATTACGCCCATATCCTCCCCAAACAGCTGCCCCATGAGGTTTTCTGCTGTGGACGCAGTCGCTTCAGCGACCTTATCATTTACCATTTTTTGCAGCAGCTCCTCGTTGACAGCCATTTGAGCCATACCGTCCGTCCCCAATATCTGTCCGAGAATTTCCACCTGACGCTTGGTATTAGCAGCAATCTGTTCTTCAACTTCAGCGGCAGATATAGATGGGCTTTCTTCAGAGTTTGGAACCTCAATCTGGCTAACGATTTCTTCGCTTTTTTCAAAAGTCTCTTTTATGCTGTCAGCCGCTTGTTCGCTTACCTGCTGTGTCCGTTTCATAATTTCGCTTATATCAAACATTTTTTCTGTCCTCCTTATCTGGAGGGAGCGGATGCCATGCTGAAGTTTTTTCGTTGCGTGTAAATATCTTTTTGATTCGGCTCAGGATTGCTTCTATGAAACGAAACCATAGATTGCCAAATATAAACACGACCACCAGAAACAGCAAGAACGCTCCGATTTCTCCCCAAGGCATCCCTACCTCACTTTGTTGCGAACCGATTCATAAAGAACTCGGTAAAAGCGGCCAGCTCATCCTCCTGCGACACATAAACATACAACTTTTCATCTTCCAGCCAGTCATAGGCATTGATGCCGATATACCCTTTTTTGTCCGGGTAAATGATAAAGGCGTCCGTAGGATATTTATTCCGATAGGCTTTCAAAATTTCAGAACGGCAATAATAGGTTGGATCACCGCAGCCGGAAAGATCAGGAACTGTAGGCACAACCACAATCGTTTGGCTGCTCTCATTCCAGCCGACAATCAAATTCCCAATTTTCGTTTTACTGCCATGAACAAATCCATAATTGAAACGGCTCACATCCTCGGTATATCCGAAAATCAGCCTGTAATCGTCCCCATTCTCTACAACCTGGTTAAACAGCAGGCGCATTTTCTTAGCATTTGCATCGCTCTTTTCCATGTCAATTTCGGGTCCCTTAAACAGCTTGCTAAAAAATCCCATAATCTTTTCCTCCATGATTTTTAATATTGACTCCATAACTATACATCACTTCAGGTTCAAAATGCTCCTGAAGCAACAAACAAATCCATCGTGTATTCTCCTGTGGAGTTTGCTGTATTTCTCAAAATAAATTCAAACAGTCAAATTTGTTTTTATTTTGAGTGAAGTAAAAGTCCGACTGAATATAACGCCGAAACGTATATTCGGACGGACTTGCTTATTTCTGTTTTTCAGAGTGCCGGCGCCGTTTTTAATTTCTCCAGGGCGTCCACAATTGCATTAAGCTGAAAATCCATTGTTTCCTCCGCCGCTTCGGGAACAAAGAACGGGAGGGTGTCCGGGATAGCCCTGCGTACAACCATTGCTGTCAGGCTTAAATTCGTAAACAGATTGATCTTTGCCGTATCTACCTTTATCCCAAAGTTTTCTAAAATCTCTCCAAAAAGACGAAGTTGTTTCTTGCGGAACATCTGGTAGCTTTCCTTTGAAAGGCTTTTGAAAAGAAGCTGTTGTTCTTCAATCGTTAAAATTGCAATTCCATTTTTCTCCCCATGGCAACAGGCATAAAGAAATTGCTTTACTGCGTCACGCCAGCTTAAAGCAGGGTCAGCCATTAGCTTCTGTACATACTCAATGATTTTAGGCTGTTGCAGATACAGCGTTTCAACGATCAACTCTTCTTTCGTCGCAAAAAAAGAATAAAAGAAAGTTCGCGAAATACCAACTTTTTTATATATTTGCTCTACAGTAGTATGCTGTATACCCTGTTTTGCCATCAGCTCAAGCCCAACTGTAATAAGCGCATTTCTGATGCGCTTTTTATCTGCCTCAGAATAAGCCACCTTCGGCACCCTGTCACCTTCTCAAGCAAAATAAAAACAAATTTTTAAATCCAACCTTATTTTAACACACCCAAAGGGATAATGCAAGAGCAAAAATACGATAAGATTGATGTTTTGAACAGATTGTATTTCCGGGAGGCACAAAACGGCAGGCAATTCGAGTATAGCTACACCTGAATCGCCTGCCGTTTATTCGTAAAATGCCTTTTGGGGCTTCCTTTAAACTGATTCTCTGGGACATCCTCTTTATAAATAGTGGTATAGTAACAGAATTACACTGAGCGCAACTTAATGATTTTTGGTAGCCGCTACCGTTAATACGGTGTTCTGTATAAAGCAGTTTCTGTCTGCGGTACAAATCAGCTTTGTCGGAGGTAACAGGGATGCTATGTCCTGCGTGTAGTGTCATTCTTTATGAGAGGGTGGCATTGAACCAGTTCTTTATTCCGGCAAAATCGTTGTTGACGCTGTTGGGGTCAGCGGTATCGAAGCTGTCATTGATGGCGATTGATGTGGTATAAAAAAAGTTGACACCTTTTCCTCAAGGGAGTAGAAAAAAGAGAAGAAGAAGGAGGCGGAAAAGGC
>NZ_QWKI01000270.1 GCF_009911645.1 Pseudoflavonifractor sp. 60 | reverse complement strand
TGTTGCTTTTTTCTCCTTCCTCTATGTCCACAAATTTATTTCATTTTCCTATTGACTTTTCCTTTGCAGACTTTTCAAGTTTTCTCTGCCGTTCTAAGACGGAATAAAAGTTGTCTGTCCTGTATGGTCGTTCTTTGGGGGCTATGAATTTCGTCTGAATGATGTTCTTCACCACCACTTCAAGGGGCTGTCCATGCTTTTCATACATGGCGAACAGGAAACAGGGCAGCATGACGGCAATCATAGCCATAGACGCAAGGCTTGTGCCTGTGCTGTCTTTGAGCAGAAAGAAAAGCGGCAAGCCGAACAGGAGAGCCGCCGCAAAACATACAATCTGCCGTTTGGTAAGGTTGAACGCTACTTTTGTCTTGACTTTGGATAAGTCTTTGGGTACGGGTACATACGCCAAGTGAAAACCTCCTTTCTCTGGGTTTGGTGTTGCTGTAACTTCCCATAAGGGTAATCAAGGCAAAGGTCAATCTTTGCCCTTTGCCCGCCCGTATTATATGGGGTTATCCGCGTCAAGGTTGGGTAGTATTTTCGCCGCTTCGCTCTGAAAATCTCCACCCTACCCTTGACACGCCGCTAATGCGCGGAGAATATCGACTTCGCCAGTGCGCCGGATTTGAACAGGGAGAAACAGAGGATAACGGTATAGGCTGCAAGGGAGAATATCGCGCTGTGCAGATTGTCCGCTATTATCATGCTGTTCACCAAAACCGCGTAAATGCCGACGCATATCATAATCAAAAAGCCCTGAAATCCGAGGGCGATAAGGGATTTGAGGTAGTTGTTTCCAATCTGCCCCCACTCCCGGTTTGTCATCGTTGCGAATGGGATAGGCGCAACCGAGCAATACAGGTATATTTCTATCATGCGCCCGTACAGGATTACCGTTATCAGCACCGACATGATTTTCATGCACAGGCTGACAAGGCTTGTTTCCATGACGAGCAATAAGAGTTCGGGGATTTCCATAGCGTCAAGCCCGGCCTGCATGGACGACAGGGCGGCGTCCACGTCTATATTCGTGCTGCCGCCGATCACGCCCGCCGCGCCGGAAACGACGTGCTGCGCCATATCGAACACAGCCATAGTAATATCAAAGGTGTGGGTGACGAGATACACCGCCACCCACGCCTTGAAAATCCACTTAAAGAACATGTACGTATCAACGTCCAGTGTGTTTTGTCAAGTAGGTTTTTCAAATAAACGCAAAAACCGGACACAGCGAATAGCTCACTGTGTCCGGTTGCACTATAAAATGTTCAGTTATGCGGCCCGAATCAAGTATAACAGTTGATTTTTGAGGTCAACACGGTCAACATCAAAA
>NZ_QWKI01000269.1 GCF_009911645.1 Pseudoflavonifractor sp. 60 | reverse complement strand
TTGGAGATCGGGCGGTTGCCGCCTGGATACCAATAGGAGTAGAATTTGAACGCCGATTTGCAGAGGGGCTTTCCGATTACCCGCTCAACGTCTGCAAAAGAGAGGGTAACGCTGTCCTCCGTCTGCTGGGAAAGGTACTCGCCCAGCGGGGCAAAGCTGGTATTTGCTGCAACATACCGCTCCTGGGGCGGCTCTGCGGCGGCAGGGGCTTCGGGTTCCTGCTCGACAGGAAGTTCTATCAGCCCAATGAAATTGAAATAAACGTCAACACGCTGCTTGCGCTTATAGCGGCCTACACTCACGCGCTCATGGACAACAACCTTTTCCACAAACTCATTGAGCATGGGCGTGGTCAACTCGTCAAAGCTGGTGTAGCGGTCAACCAGGGCCATG
>NZ_QWKI01000268.1 GCF_009911645.1 Pseudoflavonifractor sp. 60 | reverse complement strand
TCCACCCTGCCAGTCTGCTCCTGCATCGTTTCCATTTCAGCGGCCAGACGCTTCAACTCGCTTTCAAGCTGCTCCTGCTCCGCTTCATACTGCTGGGAAAGTTTCAGAAACCGCTTGTCCGTCAGCTTGCCCGCAACGTGATCCTCATAGGTGCGCTGAATCAGCACATCCAGTTCATCATATCGCCGTTGCCCGTCCGTCAGGGCCTTCCGGCTCTCCTTCATCTGCTGTGTCTGGCGGTCAGAGGTCGTGTCCATCACCAGCCGTTCAAAGGCTTCCCGGTTGGCTTTGGCATATTCTGAAATGGAGCGCAGGGCCGACAGAATCAAGTCCCGAACGACCTCCGAACGGATAAAGTGCATGGTGCAATCGCTGGTGCGCTTGCGGTAGCTGGAACAGGCATAGGAATCTCTGAAATGCCCCTTGCCATTGTCCCCACGCTCGTTATACAGTCTCGCTCCGCAATCGGCGCAGTAGAGAAGTCCAGTCAGCGGATTGGCTTCTCCCAGGCTGGTAGGGCGGCGTCCGGTTTTGCGTAGCTTTTGCGCCGTCTGAAAAGTTTCCTCGTCAATGATCGGTGCTTGGGTGTTCTCAAAAATCACCCAGCTATCCTTGGGGGTGAGATGCCGCCGCTTATCCCGAAAGCTGGTCTTTTCCGTCTTAAAATTGACGGTATGGCCCATGTATTCCATGCGGTTGAGGATGTAGGAAACGGTAGTCCCCCACCAGCGGCAGGGGTCGGCAAAATCGCCGTTGCGCCGGTTCCCCGCGCCGCGCTCCGCAAGGTAGGCGGACGGGCAGAGGATGTGTTCTCTTTCCAGAATTGTGGCGATCTCATAGGGGCCTTTGCCGTTGATGGTCATACGGAAGATTCGCCGGACGATCTCGGCGGCTTCATCGTCAATGACCCACTTCTCCGGGTCATCCGGGTCTTTCTTGTAGCCGTAGAGCGGGTGAACGGTGGTGTGCTTGCCAGCCATGCCCTGGGCGCGTTTGATA
>NZ_QWKI01000267.1 GCF_009911645.1 Pseudoflavonifractor sp. 60 | reverse complement strand
GTTTCCTGCTGGTTTTCACTGTCGATTCCGTTATTAACGGCGATAAAGCGGACACCCTTCTGAGGGAAGAAAATTTCACTGATATGGACAAGACCACAAAATCATAATATGAAACGGACTGCTGACAATCCCGGCGCTTTGGTAGCGTCGGGATTTTTCTCTTTATTCACATTTAGTCCCTTCAAAAAATTTTGCCCTGATGGTATAATTTTATCTTGCTTTGAAGCGCACTTCATAGTTTATCCTGAATGATGAAAGGCGGATTTGAGATGTACTCAGCAAAAGAGGCGGCAAAAATGACAGGACTTACCACAGCAACCCTGCGTTACTATGAAAAGGAACAGCTACTTCCAGCGATTGAAAGAACAGAGCAGAAATATAGGCAATATTCTGATACGGATATTGAGTGGATAAAGATGGTGCAGTGCTTGCGCATAGCTAATGTGCCTATCCGGTCCATTCGTGAGTATATCCTATTGCTGACGCAGGGTGGAAAGACGATTTTACAACGCCGTTTCATGGTGCAAGAATACATTGACGATCTCCATAACCAAATGACAAATTTGCAAAGTGCTTTGGCATTGACAGAGAAGAAACTGGAATTTTATGACAAACTATTACAAACGCCAACAGCCCAAGATTTGACATATCTTGAAGAATGGGATTTATTCAAAAGCAAGGGAGAAAGTTAGAAATGGATACAGTCCTAATTACTGGAACTACCAGCGGAATTGGAAAAGCATTTGTCGAAAAATTTGCAAGCATGGGGAACAACATAATCCTTGTATCAAAAAATAGGGATCAACTCCAACATCAGCAAATTGACTTGCAAACACGTTATCAAGTTTTAGTCAAATACATTTCCTGTGATTTAGCAGAAGCCAATGCGGCAGATACAATTATGGAAAAAATCCGCAGTTGGGGTTTGTCTGTTGATGTTCTTATCAACAACGCTGGCTTCAATGAGGCGGGATGTTTTACAAATACTAATCTCGCAAAAGAACTTGATATGATACAAATTCATATCAGGGCATTGACTGCGTTGACGAAATTATTTTTGCCAGGGATGATAGAGCGCAGGCATGGACGTATTCTGAATGTCGGGTCTACTGGCTCATATATGCCATGCCCGAATGATGCGGTATATGCTGCCACAAAAGCCTATGTCCTATCTTTTTCTAACGGACTATATCAAGAATTGAAAGGAACCGGGGTAACAGTAACCTGCTTATGCCCAGGAGCAACACAGACCTTGTTTGCAGAAAAAGCAAATATCAATAACACTCTGCTTTTCAAACTGTTTGTGATGCAGCCAGAGGCTGTTGCCGCTATTGGCTACAACAATTTACAAAAGGGAAAGCGAGTGGTTACTGCTGGCCTTTATAATAAATTGCTCGTTCTTTCTGCTAAGTTGCTCCCCGTATCAATTATCAATCCAATAGCCCAATGGATGGTAAAAATGTAGGCAATGAATGGGAGCATTCTCATCTGCTAAATCAATATATTCTGTAACTGCCGCACGACGGCAAAAGAAAAAAAGCCGTCGTACAAGCAGGAGTATAATCACGCCCAGAGTGGCGGCTTTGAGAAATCAGAGCCGCCGCTTTTTTTCGTTTTGGCGGCAATTAGGAGGATGCCGCCATGCGATTACAAGTAGATAGGAGTTTATCAAAAAAAGCCTGACCATCGCAGCGGCGAACTCCACCCAGACTTGCGAAAATAGTCGTTTCCAGTCTGCCCATACAGTTACCCCTAGCGCTCGAATAGCCTTGTGCTGTTCGGGTGCTTTTGCTTTTTCCGAGGGCCACTCCATCCGGCCCCGATGTCGAGGCCCACCCCTCTTGTTCAGATTTCGCTTACCCCAAATCTGAACAGGAGGACAACACGATGGAGATCACCATCAAGAGATACAGCCGCAAGCTGACCTATGAGGACGCTGCCACCCTGGAGGAGTTCTGGGAGCTGGCCAAACGCACCGAGCGGAGCCTTGACCGGGAACAGCGGCGGCACTGGGACGGTCGCGAGTGTGACGAGTACATAATTGCCGCCCAGGGCGTTCTGCCCTACTGCGCCACCCCGGAGGAGTTGGTCTGCCAGCAGGAAACGCTGGATGAAATTTTGGCAGTGCTGGCCCTCTGTACGCCTACCCAGCGGGAGCGGTTTTTGCTCTATGCGCTGTATGATTTCAGCTATGCGGAGATTGGTCGGCGGTGCGGCTGCTCCAAGGCCGCAGTCCATGAGAGCATCGAGGGCGTTCGGAAAAAGTTTTTCAAATTTTTCCGCTGACCGCCCTGACGATCACCCCGGCATGATGGCTACCAGGTGAGGGGCAATTGCCCTATCACCGGGAGGGACAAGCTGCCCCGGCGGCTTGTCCCTCCTATGTCAAGGAGGCCAGAATGTCAGCGATAAATCAGCTTCGGCAAAAGTGCGTCCGTTTCCA
>NZ_QWKI01000266.1 GCF_009911645.1 Pseudoflavonifractor sp. 60 | reverse complement strand
GCGCCCTGCCGGGGGCGTTGCGTCCTTCGGACGCGATGGGGAGCTGCACTCCCCAAACCCCTTGCGCACCCGCAGGAACAGAACACCCGCTTCGCGTCTGTTCTGTTCCTGCGGGTCAGGTATCGTCAGTGCCAGATTGGCACTCACGTTAAAAATGCCAATTTGGCATCTTTAGAATTTTGCCGGGGGAAGCGTGGAGCATGAGCGCATCCGAAATCCCCCACATGACCTATCGGCAATACCGTACAGCCCGGAGGCTGGTGCGTGAGTGCTGCAACTATGATTGCGGAAACTGCCTGCTCCTGGACAACGGCGAGGAATGTGTCTGTCCGCAGAGCATTACCTACTCCCTAATCTGCAAATGGTTCCGCGCCGCCGTCCTTCCCCTGGACGCTGGCCTGTGCGCCGCGCTGTTCCCGGCCCCCGCTGTCAGACGGCGGCGCTGCCGGGAGTGCGGGAGGCCGTTTGCCCCATCCAAGCACAACACCCTCTACTGCTCCACCTGTGCCGCAGAACGTGCCAAACGGAGCAAGCGGGCCTGGGCAAAGAAAAACCGGGCTGATGCGTAGAAAAAGTACCCTCTGAAAATGCCGTAATATCAGGGCTTTCAAGACCGCCCTCAACGGGGGCCTGGTACATTCCTTTCCGCCCCCGAAAACGGGCCTCTAACGGCCCACAGCGGCGGTCTGACAGCCCCACACCAAGGAGGCTAACCATGACCGACTACATGATGATAACTACCGAATTGCCGCCCTATTTCTTCTTCCCCTGGTTCCTGCTGGACATGGGCTTGACCCTTACCGCCAAGTTGACCTATGCCCTTTTGCTTGACCGGGCGCGGCTGTCCCAGCTCAACGGGTGGACGGACGAGGCCGGGAGAGTTTACATCATCTTCCCGATTGAGAAAATAGCCGAAATGCTCGGCAAGAGCATGACTACCGCCAAGAACGTATTGGCGGAATTAGAGGCGGCGGGGCTGATTGAGCGCAGGCGGCAGCAGTTCTCCAAGCCCAATCATATCTATGTGAAACTGCCTGATGGACAAAGATTTAGCCACCCCTGATGGATAAAAACTTGTCCTTCACCATGGCCGGAAAATTGTTCTTGTAATAGGGCAGAAATCCGGCTGACGCAGGCAAAAAAGCTGGCCCCTAATAAGAACTATAAGAACAATAACAAGTATAAACAAAACGAGTGTGAGTAAATAGCGCCCACTTTTCGGACAAATGTCCACCATGAAAAT
>NZ_QWKI01000265.1 GCF_009911645.1 Pseudoflavonifractor sp. 60 | reverse complement strand
TTGCCTATGGAGCATATCAGCTACAAGAAACAGACCGAGATTGTCAATTTCCAGGGCCGGGAAATCCCTCTGGAAAACCTCACGCCCATTCTCACCCCGGAGCAGGAGACGGTGAAGCGCCGGGAGTTGGAGCAGCGGCTCTATGAGGTGTTCCGCAAGTACGCCAGCCACCGGCAGACGGAGGAACCGGCCAGCTAAATTTTCGCCGCGCCGTTGCTTTGCGGGGCTGCTGATGGTATAATCATAGCGTCAGCAGCTCCGTTTCTTTTCAGAAAGGGAGCGCAAAATGAACAATCGAATTGACGCAATTTATGCAAGACAGTCCATCGACAAGAAAGATAGTATTTCTATCGAAAGTCAGATTGAGTTTTGCAAATACGAATTGAGAGGCGGGAGTTGTAAGGAATATCAAGACAAGGGTTACAGCGGCAAGAATACGGATAGGCCCCAGTTTCAAATGCTGGTGGAGGACATCAAGCGCGGACTGATTGCCAGGGTGGTTGTTTACAAGCTCGACCGCATCAGCCGTTCCATTCTCGACTTCGCAAACATGATGGCGCTGTTCCAGGAATACAACGTGGAGTTCATATCCTCAACAGAGAAGTTTGACACGTCCACGCCGATGGGCCGGGCCATGCTGAACATCTGCATTGTGTTCGCGCAGTTGGAGCGAGAAACTATCCAGAAGCGAGTGCAGGACGCATGGTATGCTCGGTGTCAGCGCGGTTTCAAAATGGGCGGGAGAGCGCCGTATGGATTTCGGACGGAGCCGATCATCATTGACGGCATCCATACAAAGAAGCTGGTAATTGAACCAACCGAGGCGGCGTTTGTTCGCAAGATGTACGATATGTACATCGACCCTCGCATTTCGCTCCACGATATCGCCACCCAGCTTACGGCCCAAGGTGTGAGGTCATTCTTTGGAAAGCCGTTTTCCAGGTCAACGATCAGCCTTATCCTCCGCAATCCAATTTACGCAATGGCTGACCTGGATATATACGAGTTTTTCAAAAGTCAGGGGACGGAGATTTACAACGATGCCGCCGATTTCGTAGGGACAAACGGCTGCTACTACTATCGGAGCAAGGGCAGCACCGATAACAAGCACAAGTATCTGCAAGGCCAGATGTTGGTGCTGGCCCCCAGCGAGGGCTTCATCCCGTCTGAGTTGTGGCTTCGGGTGCGAAAGAAAATTATGGCAAGCCAAAGTTACCAGCCCGCGAGGAAAGCCCGCCATTCGTGGATGGCCGGGAAAATCAAGTGTGGCAACTGCGGCTACGCTCTGATGGCAGCTCATTCTTGTGGGCATCTCTATTTTCGCTGCTCGAAGCACGCAGAAAATAAATCCTGCCCTGGCTGTGGTGCTGTCCGGCTCCACGATTTGGAAGAATTAGTTTACCAGCAGATGGTGAAGAAGCTGGAGAACTACAAAACGCTGACGGGCCGCAAAAAGAAAAGAGCCGCCAGCCCGAAGCTGACGGCAAAGCAGATGGAGCTGGCCCAAGTGGAAAGCGAGATTGAAAAGCTGTTGGACACGCTGACGGGCGCGACCCCGGTGCTGATCTCCTACGCCAACACCAAGATTGAGGAATTGGACAGCCGCCGCCAGGCCCTTGCCAGCGAGATTGCCAAGCTGACCGCCGAGGCCGTATCCCCGGAGCAGATTGACACGATTTCCAATTACCTGGATGATTGGGAAAATGTCAGCTTTGAGGACAAGCAGCGGGTGGTGGATTTGATGATTACCGTTATTCGTGCCACCAGCGAGAAGCTGCAAATTGAATGGAAACTCTGACGGCGGGCATACCGTCAGAACATTATCTTTTTATGCCCTTGTCCATCGTAGTTCTGTATAAAATCCCACTTTCAGATAATCACGGCCCAGCCGGGACATATCCTTGACAATGACGGTTCCGATTTTCC
>NZ_QWKI01000264.1 GCF_009911645.1 Pseudoflavonifractor sp. 60 | reverse complement strand
CAGGCCACTGTGCTGGCCAATGGGACGCTGAGCATCCAGGAGATGGAGGACGTGGCTTAGAGGATGAGCGAAATAAAAGCAAACCGGACCCGGAATCTTCGGTACAAGCGCCCGGCCTTGGCCTCTATGGGCTTTGATGCGATGCGGGCAGAGCTTGATGAAATTGAGGAAGCCTGTGCGGGCATCCACTGGTTTGTCGACCAGGACGACGAAAACCTCATAAATGCCCTGGACGGAGAGGAAGAGGAAGCGTGGGAGTTTAAGGTCGCTTTCGCCGATCTGGAGGCCAAGGCAGACCAGCTCAGGGAGGCGATGCGTGATAATTGGGACTATCCTGCCCCGTTCTACCAGCGGTATGACTATTGCACCGTCGCCCTGGTGGGGAACCGATACAGGATAATCGGGTATGATGTGGACGAAGAGGACTACTTTAGTCTGACCCGGTACGACGAAGAACTCGCACAGACCGAGGCCGGAAAGTGGCTCATGCGGCTCACCAAAAAGGACATGATCTCCACTATCGGCCAGAGCGTCGGGACTCTGCTTGCCTTCCTGGACCTGAGGCAGAGTTACGACTACCTCAAAGCAACCCTTGACATTCTTCGAGATGAAAACACTTCGCTGCTCAAGCAAATCAAAGCGATTGAGGCCGCCTATGAGGAAGCCTGCGTTGGGGGCTGGTGGTGCGCCAAGAAGGGGGCGGTTGAGCAGTTTGAACAGTTGCTGGCTGCCCTGCCGGATCGGGCGTGGATAGAGTAGGAGGAACACCATGGAGTGGTATGAGAAATACAAAGAGGCCTCGAAGGCGGAGGTCCTTGCCCAGGCCCTGGAGGCTTGCAGCCGGCGGGACTGCGCCCACTGCCTCTATCAGGGCATGGGAATCAAGTGCCGGGTGCGGCTGATGCAGGACGCGGCGGCCATGCTCATCGAGATGCAGGAGAAGAACGGGTAATCAAAAAGGAGGAGAACCGTGAAAAGGAATAATAATCCCACTGGCAGCACAGACCGATTGTGCGCGGCTGTCCTGGCCGGTCTGCTGGCGGCCACCGTCTGGGTCTACGAGGCCACCGACGGTGCGGCCATCAGAGCGGCTGAGGTGGACAAGCCCCCTGCAATCACTGTCACGGTCCCCGCCATTGACATGTCGTTCCTGGCGGAGGCTCTGAAGGAGTGCAGGAGGGAGCTGTTCTGGGGGACGGTCCCCCTATCCCCGGAGTGCCGCAGCGCGCTGGTGGAGGCCTGCGAGGCCCACGGTGTCCCCCTGTGTGACGCTCTGGGGGTCATCCAAGTGGAGAGCGGCTTCGATTCGGAGGCGGTCAGCAGCGAGGGCTGTGTGGGTCTGATGCAGCTCAACACCAGATATTTCCCCGCCTGCCTCTCTCCCGAGGACAACATCCGTGCCGGAGTGGCCTACCTGGGCGCACTGCTGGAGCGGTACGAGGGGGACACACAGGCCACCCTCACCGCCTATAACGCCGGCCACGACACCGGCAGCCGTACGTACGCCAACGCCGTCCTGGCCGCCTCTGAGCGTTGGGGCGCGGGGTGAAGGAGGAAATCGTGAAAGAGAATAAGTTCACCGAAGTACTAAAAGGGGTGTCCGACTTGGGCACCGAGAGGGAGCAGATCGAGTACATCGACATTGAACACATTGAGTGCGACGCCGGCAACTTCTACCAACTGACCGGGCTGGACGAGCTGGCCGCCAACATCGAGGTGGTGGGCCTCCAGCAGCCTCTCCGGGTGAGGACCGCCGATGACCGGCCGGAGCAGGTGGTAGTCGTATCTGGCCACCGCCGGCTGATGGCCCTGAGCAGGCTGATTGGGGAGGGCAGGACGGACCTGCGGGCAGTCCCCTGTATTCGGGAACGGTCCTCCGGCTCCGCTGCCCTCCAGGAGCTGCGTTTGATCTACGCCAACCGGGATACCCGGGTGATCTCCTCCGGAGAGCTGGCCAAGCAGGCAGAGAAGGTAGAAATGCTGCTGTACCAGCTGAAGGAGGAAGGCTTTGAGTTCCCCGGAAAAATGCGGGACCATGTGGCCCAGGCCTGTAAGATATCCGCCCCAAAGCTGGCCCGGCTGAAGGTCATCCGGGAGAAGTTGATTCCGGAGTACATGACGCTGTTTGACAAGGACAAGCTGCCGGAACAGACCGCCTACGCCCTGGCCCGTCTGCCGGAGGACTTTCAGCAGCGCATGGCCTCCGCTTTATCTGAACCGCCCAACGGGGCCACTGCTGAAAAGGTGCTGCGCAAGTATAACGAAGGCTGGCGCTGGGAGCCACAGCTGACCTGCCCTGACGGGAAGGCGTGCAAGCGCGGTGATGTGTTCCTCCGGCGGGACTGCGAGGCCCCT
>NZ_QWKI01000263.1 GCF_009911645.1 Pseudoflavonifractor sp. 60 | reverse complement strand
AAGAAAAAGGAGGCTGAACTTGAGCGAAAGCGAAAAAATGGTCGGAAGCATCAGAAGGAAACGCAGATTTTTGCCAAGAGGCTGTTAAAAGCAATCGCCCCGGCTATGCCGAATGACATCGAGACGATCAAGTGGCGCAGTTATCGACCGGCAATTTCTGTGGGAACTATCAAGGCCTGGGCTAACGGAGAGTTCAGCGCCCCAGAAGACTGGCTTGAGCCGGAGCTGGACCCCCAACGCGGCGGTTCGATTGAGCTGGCCGAGATTGCGCGCCGGTTCCATTGCTCTGTCGACTATCTCATGGGCTTGACAGACGATATCCGCCCGGTGGCGACTCAGGAGGAGCCGGAGGAGGTTTCGGAGGCACCATTAGAGTCCGGGGCCGATATTCCGGAAACGCTGGACCAGGCGGCCCCGCCGGAGGAACACGCCCGCCGGATTCGCTGGGAGGACCGGGGCAGAACGCCGCCGATGAATAAGACAATTCTAACCTACAAGATGACCAACGACGGCCCCGAATACCGGCCGGCGGTGTGGACCGGCAGCAAATTCAAATCTCCGAACCGTCTGAAGGAGCTGACTGGCCTGCAATACACCCACTGGCTGGAGGTGCCCCTCCCCGGCAGCGGCGAGGTCTGCCAGGTAGATCAGGTCGAAGGCCATCTGATGTTCTGCGGCTGGATACCCGGCGGGACATCCCCTGCGGAGACCTGCGACCTGGTGGCCGATTTTCAGGTGGCTGAGGACACGGTGATCCGGCAGGTATGCTTTTACGACGGTAAAAACTACCGCTTCGACAAGGGCGGCGCAAAAATCGACGCGGAGGTTATCCGCTGGACGCGGCTCCCACCGGTATGTGATGACGAAATGGTGTCCAACTCGGACACAAAGGAGGAATGACAATGCGACTCTTGAAACCTGGCGACCCCTGCCCCTGCTGTGGGATGCCCATTAGGGAAGGGTTCACCAGAGAGAAGATGCTGCTGCTCAGCTATATGGCTGAGGGAAGGACAATGCTTGAAGTTGCGGGAATGTTTGAGGAAGAGCTGAATGAGCAATAGTATTTTAATCGTCTGGATGCCCAGCGACCAGATTGGCGACGAGCAGGCTTACCGGGACTACATCCTGGAGAGCTTGCAGACGGGGGTCCTGGTGCTCCCGTCGGAGGTCTCCTGCGAAGTGATGGAGCTGCCCCCGCTGGGCGGCGCGGAGGTGCGGGAGTTCTCCCCGGTGGTGGCTCCCGTCCTAGGGCCGGAGTGTGGGAATACGCCAGCCTCGCAGACCCCTACGGGCTGCAACGCCGAAATGAAGCGGGCAATCGTTCAGCGGCTGAAGGCGTACCGGACGGCCCAGGGCCTGGGCTCGCTGGAGGCGCTGTCCGTCAAGACGGCCCATCAAAAAGGGAAGCGCGTTTCAGCGGAGACCCTGCGGAACATCTGCGGAGATGGGGCGCCGAAAATGCCCCTGGAGGACTGGCTGAAAATTGAAAAGGCGCTCAACACGCTGGAACAGAAAGGAAGTTAAATATGTCAGTCAAAATTACTCAGTTTGAGGCGGAGAATGTCAAGCGCATTAAGGCGCTGACCCTCACCCCCTCCCCCACCGGCCTGACGGTGATCGGGGGGAGGAACAACCAGGGAAAAAGCTCCAGCCTGGACGCCATCATGTGGGCGCTGGGCGGGGAGCGGTACCGCCCCAGCCGGGCCCAGCGGGAGGACTCTGTGCTGCCGCCCCGGCTGAAGGTGACGCTTTCCAATGGCATAGTGGTGGAGCGCACTGGGAAGAACAGCGACCTGAAGGTGACCGACGCCACCGACCGGCGGGCGGGCCAGCAGCTGCTGAACACCTTTGTGGAGCAGTTCGCCCTGGACATGCCCAAGTTCATGCAGTCCTCCGGCAGGGAGAAGGCGATCGCTCTG
>NZ_QWKI01000262.1 GCF_009911645.1 Pseudoflavonifractor sp. 60 | reverse complement strand
CCCAGCTACCCAGACGCACCCCTGGAGCCGGTTTCCGCTTTCGAACTGATCCAGCGCCAGCAGGATATCCTGGCCCGGAACGGGGAGAACCAGCGCAAGCGCCTGCGCTCCGCCCAGCTGGAGGCGGAGCGGGACCGCCTGGGCAAGGAGCTGGGCCTGCTGGAGGAGCGGTACAAGGCCCTCTGCGCCGACTGTGAGATTGCCGCCAAAGACGCCCTGGACCTGCTGGACGAGTCTACGGAGGAGCTGGAGGCCAGCATCAGAAACACGGAGGCCATCAACGCC
>NZ_QWKI01000261.1 GCF_009911645.1 Pseudoflavonifractor sp. 60 | reverse complement strand
AAGGTGCGCACCAACCAGGACAAGGCCCGGGCGGAGGGGGAGGCCAAGAGCCTTCAGGACCAGTACGACAGCCTGAGCGTCCAGCTGGAGCAGGTCCACCGGGAGAAGAGCGATTTACTCCAGGGGGCGAAGCTGCCCCTGACCGGGCTGTCGGTGGAGCAGGGAGAGCTGACCTATCTGGGGAAGCCCTGGGACTGTATGAGCGGCAGCGACCAGCTGAAGGTGTCCACCGCCATTGTCCGGGCGCTGAAGCCCTCCTGCGGCTTTGTGCTGCTGGACAAGCTGGAACAGATGGACCTGGAGACTCTGAAGGAGTTTTCTGCCTGGATGGAGGCGGAGGGCTTGCAGGGCATCGCAACCCGGGTGTCTACCGGGGGAGAGTGCAGCATTTTAATTGAGGACGGGCAGAGCGTGGGGGCCGCCCCCAATCCCTCTCCCGCCCCATGGAAAGCGGGGGAATTTTAATGCAGATTATGAGAGGCAGACAGAAGACCGCCCTGAAGGTAGTGGTCTACGGCCCCGAGGGCATCGGCAAGTCCACCTTCGCCGCCCAATTCCCCAATCCCCTGTTTATCGACACCGAGGGGAGTACCCGGCACATGGACGTAGCCCGTCTGGAGCGGCCCTCCAGCTGGGCCATGGTGCTGGAGCAGGCGGGCTGGGTGCGGGACAATCCCGATAGCTGTGCCACCCTGGTGCTGGACACCGCCGACTGGGCGGAGCAGCTGTGTTCCGCCGCGCTGTGTGCGAAGCACCAGAAAGCCAGCATTGAGGAGTTCGGCTATGGCAAAGGCTACACCTACCTGATGGAGGAGTTTGGCCGGCTGCTGAATCAGCTGGAGGAGGTGGTGGCCAGGGGGATCCATGTGGCAGTTATCGCCCACGCCAGAATGCGCAAGTTTGAACAGCCCGACGAGATGGGGGCCTATGACCGGTGGGAGCTGAAGCTGTCCAGGCAGACCGCCCCCATGGTGAAGGAGTGGGCGGACATGGTCCTCTTTGCCAACTACAAGACCTACGCCGTGAAGACCAAGGAGGGCAAGGTAAAGGCCCAGGGGGGCAGCCGGGTGATGTACACCTCCCATCATCCCTGCTGGGACGCCAAGAACCGCCAGGGCCTGGCCGACGAACTGCCCTTCTCCTTCGACGCCATCGGTCACTGCTTCCCTGGCGCCGGCCCGGCCCCCGTTCCGGAGGAACCAGCCGCCCCCGCCCCCCAGCCAGAGGGCCCCAATGAATTGTGCGCCCCCCAGCCCCCCGGCCTGCCCGATTACTTTAAGCCCCTCTATGACCTGATGAACGCCAACGGCGTCTATCCGGAGGAGGTGGAGGCCGCCTGTGAGGCCAAGGGGTACGCCCCCCAGGGAATGCCCCTGGCCCAGTACCCCGCCGACTTTGTCACTGAGGTGTTGGTGGCCGCCTGGCCCCAGGTACATGGCATAATTTTGGAAAACCGGGTCCCGTTTTAAGAGAAAAGGAGGAATTTTTGATGAGCGAATTTGAAACCGGCCTTCAGGGCCGCGAACTGGGCTGGGAGGATGAGATCTCCAACGATTCCCCCGAGTACATTACCCTGCCCGAGGGGGAGTACGACTTTACAGTGACCGGCTTTGAGCGGGGACGCTACCAGCCAGGGCCCAAATCCAAGCTCCCCCCCTGCAATATGGCCACCCTGACCATTGAGGTCCAGACACCTGACGGTCTGTGCGTCCCTGTGCGGGACCGGCTGTACCTCCACTCCTCCACCGAGGGCTTCCTGTGCGAGTTTTTCACCTCCATTGGCCAGCGCCGCCCCGGGGAGCGGGTGCGGATGAACTGGGCTGCGGTGGTAGGCGCCCGGGGCCGGGCCAAGGTAGGGGTGCGCACCTACCAGAAGGACGGCGATTCTCGCACCATCAATGAAATCAGGCGCTATCTGGCGCCCAAGCAGCAGCCGGCGGCCTCCCCAGGAAAGCAGCCGTCCATGTCCGGCTTCCAGGCGGGTAAATTCTGATGGAGCTGCGGCCATACCAGCTTCAGGCGGAACAGGCCGTTCTGGAGGAGTGGGAGAGAGGGGTCCTGCGTACCCTGATGGTTCTGCCCACGGGCTGCGGTAAAACGGTGGTTTTCTCCCAGATTATTGAGGACCGGGTCCGGGCGGGGGACCGCTGTCTGATTCTGGCCCACCGGGGGGAGCTGCTGGACCAGGCGGCGGACAAGCTGCGGCAGGCCACAGGGTTAGGCAGCGCCCTGGAAAAGGCGGAATCCACCTGCCTGGGCAGCTGGTACCGGGTAGCGGTGGGCTCCGTCCAGAGCCTGATGAGGGAAAAGCGGCTGTCCCGGTTCGACCCCGGCTACTTTCAGACCATCGTAGTGGATGAGGCCCACCATGTCCTCTCCGAGGGCTACCGGCGGGTCCTGGACCACTTCTCTCCCGCCCGGGTTCTGGGGGTCACCGCAACCCCGGACCGGGGAGATATGCGGAGCCTGGGGCAGTTCTTTGAATCCCTGGCCTTCGAGTACCCCCTGCCCCGGGCCATCAAAGAGGGCTGGCTGTGTCCCATCAAGGCCCTAACCATCCCCTTGAAGCTGGACCTGACGGGGGTGGGAGTCCAGGCGGGGGACTTTAAAAGCCGCGACCTGGACACCGCCCTGGACCCCTATCTGGAGCAGATCGCCGTAGAGATGGAGGAACACTGTAAGGACCGCCGGACGGTGGTCTTCCTGCCTCTGGTGAAAACCTCTCAGAAGTTCAAAAACATCCTCAACACCCACGGCTTCCGGGCGGCGGAGGTGAACGGGACCAGCGAGGACCGGGCCGAAGTGCTCCGGGACTTTGGGGCGGGACGGTACAACGTGCTGTGTAACTCCATGCTCCTCACCGAGGGGTGGGACTGTCCGCCGGTGGACTGCGTTGTGGTACTGC
>NZ_QWKI01000260.1 GCF_009911645.1 Pseudoflavonifractor sp. 60 | reverse complement strand
GACCACCTTCTGCTGCTGGACTTCCTGTGGCACACTCAGCACCACGAGCTGTGCCGCCCCGCCAGCCTTATCTGTGAAAATGAAGAGGTGGCCCAAAAGATGACCGAAACCATACAACAATCTTCCGGGCCCGTGGATATACAGGAGGCGGAGCGCCAGGCCAGTCAGGAGGTGGTAGTCCAGCGGGAGCAGGCCCTGGCCAAGCAGCTGGCCGAAATGCGCCATCGGAAAAAGCGGCTGGTGGACCCCCTTCAGTTTGAAATGTCCATTCAGGCGGAGGACCTGACCGGATACCGGCCCTCCTTTGGCTGGGAGATGGGCCCGCCCAGCGCCGGACAGTGTTCCGCCCTGGAGAAAGCTGGCATTCTCCCCGACCAGATCGAGAACGCAGGCAAGGCATCGCTGCTGCTGGAGCGCCTGGCCAAGCGCCGGCAGGAAGGACTGTCCACGCCAAAGCAGATCAGGAGGCTGGAGATGTACGGCTTCCGGCATGTGGGCCAGTGGTCCTTCGAGGCGGCCAGTAATATGATTAACCGCATTGCGGCCATGGGCTGGAAGGGGGTCCCCAGAGGGGTGGACCCCGCCTCTTATCAGCCAGAGGAGGTATAATGGAGAGAGAGACCAACTGGAGTGAGCTGTTGACCTATATTGACCCCGCCCGCCTGAGCTACCAGCAGTGGCTGGAGGTGGGCATGGGCCTGCATGAGGCGGGTGCCTCTCCCCAGGACTGGGAGGACTGGAGCCGCAGGGATCCGGAGCGCTACCGCCAGGGGGAGTGCCTGCGCAAGTGGAACACCTTTCACGGGACTGA
>NZ_QWKI01000259.1 GCF_009911645.1 Pseudoflavonifractor sp. 60 | reverse complement strand
CCCTTGCTGCCTCTCGTTTCGGATATCCATCCACTGTGCTCCTTTCATTTCCTGACTCCCTTTCCGGACGCTTTTTCTGTCCTTTGGGGAGTCTATCTTTTTTTCTCCTCTCCGCCACAAATTTACATTTTTTCCTCAGCGTTTTTTTACATTTTATCACTGGCGCGGACATTGCAGTTACAATTGTTGTTTCTGCTGACATGATTTCCAGAAGTCCCTTGAACGCTGGGCGGCCGCCCGCGTCATAGGCCTCCTCACTGTGCTGGTACAGCTTATCCTGGATTTCGCGCAGTTGGATTTCGGTTTGTGGGCTGTCGAATTGTTGTGCCATACGCACCGCCTCCTTTCGGGATTGGTGTTTCTGGTGTTAGTCAGGTATGCCTACGGCTTCCTCGACTTTCTGTTCACATACAATCTGCACTGACTATGCCCCTTCGCTCCGTCCGCCTTATTATTGCGGACATCATCGTTACTACGGGCTGCTGTCCCACGGATTAGCAGGTCATTTCCTACCTGCGCGGCGAAGGTGTCACTTCACTTACTTCAACAAATTGAAGTGCCGTCCGTGGTTCCTTTGTTCCCTATGCTTTAGCTTTACATATCGGTTTTAGTCCGTCCCTTTGGCCCGACTGCCATCCTTGACTTGTATGATATTCTGCCAAGGACATTCGGCCTTAATGGCTTTCTGCCGTTTTCCGCGCACGAAAACATCAACGGCGACAGTACTCCTATGGGGCTGATGGCTGTATAATCATCCTCTGCTTTACGAGCCGTACACTCAGGACATGGTCGGTTACAACAAGACATACTGGACATGACCGATTTGTGGTCAGTTTCTCTATTTACACCGGTCCAAAAAGAAATTTATTAGCGCAATGTGCGGAAAACTCCCCATTCATAGTGGTACTTACCACATAATAGGTCCTGCTTACCAGCAGCTCACCCGCGGCTTTCCGGTTCACCGCATCCGGATTAGGTAACCCATCCTCCAACTCCTGTGGCAAAGGGGGCCCCTGAGCGAAGCGAGGGCGGGGGATTGTCTTAGGAAAGCTGCTTCCATTCGAGCTTTTAAGTCAAAATAGTGCCTGCCAGTCAATCCCCACCGCTTCGCGGGAGTCCCCCTTAAAACGGGCTTCTGCGGCCGCTGACAAGTTTGGGTTGCTCTTTCGGGAATTTTCCTGTATAATAGGCCAGACGAGAGGAGGGGAGCCCATGCGCGTCATGGCCATTGACTACGGCGACGCCCACACGGGGGTAGCCATCTCCGACCCCACCGGACTGCTGGCGGGGACCACCACCACCATCAACAGCCGGCGGCAGGAGACAGTGGTGGATGAGCTGGTAAAGCTCATTGAGCAGCACCGTCCCGGCGAGGTCGTGCTGGGCTTTCCCAGGAACATGGACGGCACCGACAGCCGCCGGGCGGAGCTCTACCGGGGGCTGGCCCGGGCCCTGGAGGAGGCCGCCGGCATGAAGGTGATCCTCTGGGACGAGCGGCGCACCACCATCGACGCCCACCAGATCCTGTTCAGCCAGGGCAAGAACGGGCGGAAGCGGAAAAAGCTTGTGGACGCGGTGGCCGCCTCTCTGATTTTGGAGAACTATCTGAATTACAAACGACTGAAAGGGGATGCACCCCAATGAAGCATCATTTTTCCAGCGCACTGCTGGCTCTGCTGCTGGTTTTAAATCTCTCCGCCTGCGGACAGCCCGACGCGGTCTCCAGCGCCAACATTTACTACCCCCCGGCGGAGGCAGCCAGCAGTCTGGCTGATCTGCCGGAAGCGGAAAATTCCAGCGTCCCGGAGGAGGGCCCGGGCGACGTCAGCCTGGGAAACGACTCCAGCGGCAAGTCGGACGAGGGCAACGGGACCGTCGCCGAGGACGGCTGGTATACCTCCAAGGATGAGGTAGCCCTGTACATCCACCTCTACGGCCAGCTGCCCGGCAACTACGTCACCAAGGACGAGGCGGAGGAGGCCGGCTGGCACGGCGGCAGTGTGGAGCGCTACACCGGCGAGGGCACCGCCATTGGGGGGTCCCCCTTCGGCAATCGGGAGGGCCTGCTCCCCAAGGCGCAGGGGCGATATTATACCGAGTGCGACATTGACACGGCAGGGGAGAGCTCCCGGGGGGCCAAGCGCATCGTCTTCTCCAACGACGGGCTGGTCTACTACACCGAGGACCACTATGAGAGCTTTGAACTGCTGTACGGCCAGCCCTGACAGTTTCCGGAGCCGGCAAAGAGAGAAAGAATTTTCCCCCAGCTCTCTCTGACAGCCCGCCCCGGGCGCCATAACCATAGCGATGACCATTACGATTACAATAACGATGACCATAACCATAGGGAATCCCAAGTGTACAAAAACGTACAACTTTCCGCCTCTTCGCTGGTAACAGTGAGGAGGTGTTTTTTTGAGCAACACGAAAAAGAGCATTTTGGTCTATTTGGACAACTACCCCATGGTAACCGCCCTGCCCCCGGACCAGAGGGGCTGGCTGTTCACCGCCCTGATGGAATACGGCAGCCGCCTGAGCAGGGACACCGACACGGCAATGGAGCAGGTGGCGGAGGCATTCCCCCAGATGGATGGCGGGACGCAGCTGGTGTTCGGCTTTATGGCGACCAACATTTTCCGGGATACTCGCCGCTGGCTGAGCCGCCAGAGGAGCGCCGCCAGCTCCCCCCGCCCCAGAAAGAGCATGGCTCCCGGTCCCGCGCCCGCCCCCACTCCGGAGGATGAGAAAAAAATCCGGGAGGAGATGGAACGGACCCGCCGGCTGCTGGAGCAAAACAGTGAGGAGACGGGAAGATGGCTTAAGTGATTGGGCCTGAACGAGGAGATGACTGTACATATGTAGCCACAATGTAACCACAAATATTGACATACAGCCCTGGGTATGCTATCATAATGTTATATAAAAGGAGGGTTCCTTATGGACATTGTTTCTGCCACTAAGACCGATACGTTCCGAATGAGAATCAATCCGGAAATCCGCCGGAATTTGGAATCTGTTTACGCAAAAAGCGGCCTCACCCTGACTGATGCAGTCAATGTGTTTTTTCAGCAGTCCCTTAACGCTGGAGGACTACCCTTTTTGGTCACAGAGGACAACGCAGAACTGGTGAGAGCAAAAGCGTTGAAAAGATTGTTGAAGGAGTTGGAGGAGGGATTGTCTGACCCCATTTCTTATTCTGAGGATGAGATATATCAGATACTTGGAGTGGAAAAATGAAAATCAGATACAAAGGCGCTGCTTTGCGGGATATCAAACAGAAACAGGATTATATAGGAAACATTTTGCACAATAAGCAAGCTGGCCAAAAGCTGACAGAGTCCATTCTGTGTGCTGTCTCACTTCTGGCAGACAATCCTAGCATGGGAGTTTCCCTCAGCAGCAAATATGATGTAGATTTCGATCTGCGGTTTCTGATTGTCTCCAAACAACTGGTATTCTATCGTATTGAGGACGAGACGCAAATTTCTGTCGTTCGGATTCTGGATGGACGGCAAGATTATATGTCGATTCTGTTTGATTAGTTTGATATAATGCAGACAGCTTTACAAAGAAAAATGGATATATATTCCAATACGGAGCAGAAATTTCAAAGTTGTCTGGACGCCTGTTTGAAGCAGGCATAAGCACAGCCCCCGCCGTCACCGGTGGGGGCTGTTTTGATGGAGTTTACCGCTCGCACTTCCAGAAGAAGGCGCTGTAGGGGGGCAGCTCAGAACCGCCGCCAAAGTCGTGGGGCTGGCCGGTAATCAGGTCCGCCGCTCTGCCGCAGCCGGCGTCGAAGTGGGCGGTGTAGGGGGAGCCGCCGGCATTGATGGCCACCAGGACCCGCTCGCCGTCACAGGCCCGCTCAAAGATGATCTGCTGATTGGTGAGCACCACATTGCGGTAGGTCCCATAGCACAGCGCCCGGCTGCCCTTTTTCGCCTGGGCCAGCCGAGAGATCCAATCGGTCAGCTCATTCCACTCCGGCCTTTCCAGCGCGGGACGCAGCTCGGCGTCGCTGCCCCGGCCCTTGCTGCCGGTGATGCCCCACTCGCTGCCGCAGTACACCGCCGGAACGCCCGGCATTCCGAAGGCCATTGCCCAGGCGGGGCGCAGGTGTTCAGGATTGGTCAGCTTGGAGGCAATACGGTCCACATCGTGGTTGTCCAGGAAGGACAGCAGGTGCTTTCCCTTGTAAAGAGTCCACTGCTCCGGGCCAAACTGCCGGGCCAGGGAGTGGCCGATCTCGAACATATTCATGGAGTTAAAGGCGGACCACAGCCCCTTGTAGCACTCGTAATTGGTCACCGAGTGGCACATATCGTCGGCCATCCAGCGGGTGTAGTCCCCGTGGAGTGTCTCTCCCATGAGGACAAAGTCGGCCTTGACGCCGTTGGCAAAGGCCCGCAGCTGCTTCAGGTACTCCGGGGGCAGGCAGTAGGCCACGTCCAGCCGCAGGCCGTCAATGCCGAAGCGGTCGACCCAGGAGCGGATGGCCTCAAACTGATGCTCCACCACCGCCGGATTGAACAGATTCAGCTTCACCAGCTCGTTGTGGCCCTCCCAGCCCTCATACCAGAAGCCGTCGTTGTAGTTGGTGTTGCCGTCGAAATTGATGTGGAACCAGTCCTTGTAGGGGCTGTCCCACCGCTTCTCCTGCACGTCCTTAAAGGCCCAGAAGCCCCGGCCTACGTGGTTGAATACCCCGTCCAGCATGACCCGCAGGCCGGCGTCGTGGAAGGCTCTGCACACCTGCTCCAGGTCGCTGTCGGCCCCCAGGCGGGGGTCCAGATGGAAATAGTCCCGGGTGTCATAGCCGTGGCGGTCGCTGTCGAAAACCGGATTGAGAAGGACGGTGTCCGCCCCGGTTTTCTTGATATGCTCCACCCAGTCCAGCAGGCGCAGGATGCGGGGAGCCGCTACCCCGTCGTTTTCTGCCGGTGCGCCGCACAGACCCAGGGGGTAGATTTGATAGATGACTGCTTCGTCAAACCACATATGTTTTCTCTCCTTTCGCCCCGTGAGGCGAGAATTTGAACCGTCCCTATCATACTACAATTTGCCGGTTTTCGCAAGGTCATTCGTAGTCCAGCGCGCACACTGGGGCGTAGGATGAGCCCTGCGAAGCAGGGCCCCACAAGCGGCGAAGCCGCTTGCCCCCTTTTGAAAGGGGGTGCCCCAGTGCGCACACTGGGGCGTAGGATGAGCCCTGCGAAGCAGGGCCCCACAAGCGGCGAAGCCGCTTGCCCCCTTTTGAAAGGGGGTGCCCCAGTGCGCACACTGGGGCGGGGGATTGTCTTAGGACGACTGCTTCTATTTGAGATTACAAGTAGAAGTAATGCCAGCAAATCAATCCCCACCGCTTCGCGGAGCCCCTTTTCAAAGGGGCCCGGCCCGGCTTCGCCGGGCCGTACAAACGGCGGGAGCTTGTCGTCCTATGGCGCACAACTTCGTGACTTTAGAATTGCTTCTGCTGGTCAATCCCTGCCCGCTTAACCCATCAGCGAGACCACCTCAGGCCGCCGTCTCAGTTCCCGGTCCAGGCAGTCCAGGAAGATCCGGGTCAGCTCCTCCTTCCGCCGGGGGCCCAGGAGGTAGTAAATGATCTCGTCGGGGGGGCCGTTCTCCAGGGTGCGGATGGTGAGCCCCAGTTTCCTGGACATGGGGACGGCCACCACCGCCGGCGCAATGGCCCAGCTGTCCCACCAGCTGTCCTGCCAGCCGAAGAACTCCTCCAGCAGCGACATCTGGTCCAGCACCGCCCGGGGAGAGGAGGCCGTACTGAACCAGAAGGAGTGCCACAGGTCGTACTCCGGATTCCAGGGCAGGCGCAGCTCCTTGGCGGGGTCCAGCTCAGCGGGGACCACCCGCTCCGGCCAGGGCAGTCCGGGGCCGGTGAGGAGGACCATAGCGGAGCGGAAGGCGGGGACGGTCTCCACCTGGGGGTTGTACATATGGTCCGAGATGAGGGCCAGGTCAACCAGCCCCTGGGCCACATAGTCGTAGGCCTCCCGGGAGTGGTAGCTGTGGAAGGTGAGAGCCCGCCCCGGCGCCAAAAAATCCCGGAACACCGGGGGGAGCAGATCAGACACCAGACTGCCCACCGAGGCGGCCCGCAGCAGCTGTCTCTGGTCCTGGGCGGCCACCTCCCGGGTCTCCTGCCACAGCACCCGCCACTTTTCCGCCACCTGGATAAAGTCCCGGCCTTGGTCGGTGAGCTCGACCCGCCGCTGGCCCCGGCCCCGGTGGAACAGGGGACAGCCCAGGTCCTCCTCCAGCGCCCGCAGGTGGCGGCTCACTGCGGGCTGTGTGATGTAAAGCGCCTGAGCCGCCGCCGAGACGCTCTCCAGGCTGGCCACCGCCAGAAAAATTTCAATGCCCTGCTGGGTCATAGGCCGGTCCCCCTTAAATATAACAGATACATTATATTATAGCAGGGAAATCGGCATTTTACAAGGCTCTGCCCCTCTGCTATACTGGGCAGCGGAGAGGGGGACGGCTGTTCTCCCACTCCCAAACTGTCCGCCGGACGCGGACACAAAGGAGCGGATTTGAATGGACCAAGGCCGTCTGACCCAGGGGGACATAACCCGGCAGCTGATCGCCCTGTCGGGGCCGCTGCTGCTGGGCAACATTTTGCAGCAGCTGTACAACGCAGTGGACGCGGTGATTGTGGGCCAGTTTGTGGGCAGTACCGCCTTTGGCGCGGTGGGAGTGGCGGGCTCGGTGATGAACCTGTTCCTCTTCCTCATCAGCGGCGGCTGTGACGGTGTGGGGACCCTTCTGGCCCAGTTCTGCGGAGGGGACAACCGGTCCGCCTTCCGCCGGGAGTTCTTCCTGTCGGGGATCTTCGGCGCGGGGGCCTCGCTGGTGCTGACCGCCCTGGGGCTGCTGGCCCTGGAGCCCCTGCTGGCCCTGCTGCGCACGCCGGACTCTGTGGCGGTCTGCGCCCGGGCCTACCTCCAGATCATTTTCCTGGGCTTCCCCGCCGCCTTCGCCTTCCACCTGAGCTCCCGGGTCCTGCGCGCGGTGGGCAACACCCGGGCGGGCCTGGCCTTCCTCGCCTTGTCCATGGGGGTCAATCTGGCCCTGGACCTGGTGCTGGTGGCGGGGCTGTCCATGGGAGTCCAGGGGGCGGCGCTGGCCACGGTGCTGGCCCAGGCGCTGGCCGCTCTGCTGTGCGGGGGCTACCTCCGGCTGCGCTTCCCCCAGCTGATGTTTGGCCGGGAGGACATGGTGCTGGACCTGCCTCTGCTCCGGCGCACCGCCCGCTTCAGCGCGGTCACCGCCCTGCATATGTGCAACTTGTACATCGGAAAGCTGCTGGTGCAGGGGGCGGTGAACTCCCTGGGGGAGGAGGCCATCAACGCCTTTACCGCGGCGACCCGGGTGGAGGGCTTTGCCAACTCCTTCGGGGACAGCGGCGCGGAGGCCACCGCCATTTTTACCGGCCAGAACACCGGAGCCGGCCAGGGCGGCCGGGTGCGGGAGGGCTTCCGCAGGGGCCAGCGGCTGCTGCTGGGCCTGGGGGCTTTCATGTCCCTGGTCATGCTCCTCTGGGCGGAGCCCTGCCTGAGACTGGTGCTCCCCGCCGGCAGTCCGCTGGGCCCCGGGGCCGGCTATCTGCGGACAGTGGCCTGCTTCTACGTGTTCAACTTCCTGGGCAGCGGCCTGGCGGGCTACTTCCGGGGCCGGGGCCGGGTCAGCCTGCCCGTCATCGGCGCCACCGGCCACATCTCCCTGCGGGTCCTGCTCTCCTTCCTCCTGACGCCTGCTATGGGACTGCCCGCCGTGGGGCTGGCCACCGGGCTGGGCTGGATGGGTGTGGTCACATTCTGGTATATCCTGGCAGGGGTGACCTGCGCTGGGCCGCCGGAGCGGAGAAAGCCACCCTTGAAAATTGTGCACAGTGAACAAAGCGGACTTTTTTTCTCCGGCCCTCTTGACAAAATTGGAGAGGTGCGCTATGATAGGGCTCACACATCGCGGATGGGGTGCACAAGTAAATAGCTGCTTCTGTTCATATTGATTGGGCAAGCGGCCCAGTCGTCAGAACTGAAATCCAGCAGAAATGAAGGCAGTGTTGTCTTACACTGTGTTTCGTTTCTGCTGGTTTTTATTTCAGCAGTTTTATTTTATCCATTTAGTTGGATGAAGAGAAAGGAGGGCCGTATTTTTTCGGAACCACGTTTAACGACAGAGGAGGAGAATTATGAGAAAGAAGATGCTGGCCATATTGATGGCGGCAGCCATGATGCTTCCTATGGCCGCGCCCGTCTTCGCCACAGTGGATGAGGCGGTGCAGCCAATCATCACCGAGATGTCCCAGCCCGAGGCGGAGACGCCGGAGGTCCCCCAGGCTCCTGAGGAGCCTGGAGCGGAGACGCCGGAGGCCCCCCAGGCCCCTGAGCAGCCCGGGGCGGAGACGCCGGAGACTCCCCAGACTCCCGAGGAGCCCGGAGCGGAGACGCCGGAGACTCCCCAGGCCCCCGAGGAGCCCGGAGCAGAGACACCGGAGACTCCTGAGGAGCCCGGAGCAGACGTGCCCGAGTCTCCCGCAGAGGCCGAAGCGATGGCCGCCCTGCGGGAAAACGCCGCAGCGCGGGAGGCCGCAGCTCTGGCCGACGGAAGTTACCAATATGTGGTCTATGTGGGCGTGGAGGGCTACGGCACCTTTGCCTGTATGTCCAGCTCCCGCTTTGACACCATCATTCCCAAGGAGGACATGATCCACCGCTTCTTTGTGGACGGCGAGGAGAAGACCGCCAAGGTGTCTGCGGACAACAACTACGCCCTCCAGAACCTGATGAACGAGGGCTATGTGTACAACATCACCGTCTCTGGCGGTGTGGTGACAGCCGCCTCTGAGGCCGAGGGCGTGGAGGGCACCGTCTCCGCCGTCTCCGCCTCCAGCATTACGGTGGACGGCTCCCCCGTGGGGCTGAGCAGCGATACCAAGTGCTACGCCATCGACCCCAAGGTGGGCGGCGCTGTGGTCACCAGTACCAGCATGTCCAGTCTGGCGGGCAAGACTGTGAAGGTGTACGGCGATCCCGCCCAGGTGGTCTACCAGGCCTTTGTGGCGGAGCCCTACGAGGCCCCCGTCAGCGGGACCCCCGGTCTGCGCACCGTGAAGAACTATCTGGCTACCGCCCTGGAGCCCGTGGGTACTGCCCTGTATGTCTACGGCGGCACCTGGGACTGGCAGGATGTGGCCTCCAGCCCCCAGGGGCGGACCATCGGTATCCCCCAGACCTGGATCGACTTCTTCCAGCAGCAGGACGCCAATTTCAGCTACCGCAACGACAACGACTACACCAGCACCACCTATCAGTTTGGCCTGTGGAATCAGTATCACTATGCCGGCGTGGACTGCTCCGGCTATGTGGGCTGGAGTGTGTACAATGTGATGAACACCCAGTCCGGTATGGCTGACACCGACTACTATGTGGGCGGAGCAAA
>NZ_QWKI01000258.1 GCF_009911645.1 Pseudoflavonifractor sp. 60 | reverse complement strand
ACAGCTTTGGCAACAATGCGGAAAAAGACACGGCTGGCTGCCGTGCCTTGAACCGTAATTCTATTGTAATAGGAGGATTTTATGACCATTGGATTTATCGGCACTGGCAATATGGGCTCGGCTATAGCCAAGGCGGCGGCGAGGAGCGGACTGGCGGAGACCATCCTGCTGTCCAACCGCACTCCCGCCAAGGCGGAGAAGCTGGCGGCGGAGCTGGAGGGGGCCGCCGTCTCCACCAACGAGGAGATCGCCCGCACCGCCAGGCTGATTTTCCTGGGGGTCAAGCCCCAGATGATGCAGCTGGTGCTGGCTCCCCTGACCCCCATCCTGAAACAGCGGGAGGACCGCTTTGTCCTGGTGACCATGGCCGCCGGGCTGTCCTGCCGCCGCATTCAGGACCTGGCGGACATGAACTGCCCTGTCATCCGCATGATGCCCAACACCCCCTCCGCCATTGGAGCGGGGGTGGTCCAGTACTGCGGCCAGGGAGCCACGGTGGAGGAGCTGGACGGCTTCGCCGCCCTCATCGCCCCCGCCGGCCTGGTGGACCCGGTCCCCGAGGGGCTTATCGACGCGGCCAGCGCAGTGTCCGGCTGCGGGCCCGCCTTCGCCTATCTGTTTATAGAGGCCCTGGCCGACGGCGGCGTGGCCTGCGGGCTCCCCCGGGACAAGGCACTGGCCTACGCCGCCCAAATGCTGGAGGGCTCCGCCCGCATGGTGCTGGAGAGCGGCAGACACCCCGGCGCCCTGAAGGACGCGGTCTGCTCCCCCGGCGGCACCACCATCCAGGGGGTCCGGGCTCTGGAGGAGCACGGCTTCCGCGCCGCCGCCATGAACGCGGTCATCGCGGCTTACGAGAAGACCCTGCTTCTCAAATAACTTGCTTCTTCCTTTTTTCTTTGAAAAGAAAAAAGGAAGCGAAAAAAGAAACTTTTACGCAAAACTCCGCAAGCTCCGTTTTGCGTCCTGCCCTCTTATGCCAGCTTTCCAAATAACGGAACAGCCAGTTATCCGTCACAGATAACCGGCTGGCTCTTATGAATTGACTGCCTTGCAGGAGAGGGCAGAGAAAAAACGCAGCCGCAGGCGGAGTTTTTTCCGGAAGTTTTTTCTTTTGCTTCTTTTCTTTTTTCAAAAAAGAAAAGAAGAAAGATGAGAAGGAGTTAAGAAGATGCGTATTGTAGTAAAAGTAGGCACCTCCACCCTGGCCCACGCCACCGGGCGGCTGAACATCCGCCACGTGGAGGAACTGGTGAAGGTGCTGTCCGACCTGAAGAACGCGGGGCACGAGATGATTTTAGTGTCCTCCGGGGCCATTGGCATGGGGGTTGGCAAGCTGAATCTGCCGGGCCGGCCCGCCGATATGCCCACCAAGCAGGCCGCCGCGGCGGTGGGCCAGTGCGAGCTGATGTACACCTATGACAAGCTGTTTTCCCAGTACAACCACACGGTGGCCCAGATCCTCCTCACCGGCGAGGACGTGGACCACGACGACCGGCGGCAGAACTTTGAAAACACCATGGCCCGGCTGCTGGAGCTGGGGGCTCTGCCCGTCATCAACGAAAACGACACGGTGGCCACCGCCGAGATCAAGGTGGGTGACAACGACACTCTGGGGGCCATTGTGGCCTGCTCCGTGGGGGCAGACCTGCTGGTGCTCCTCAGCGACATTGAGGGCCTGTACACCGCCGACCCCCGGAAGGACCCCGCCGCCCGGCTCATCCCCGTGGTGGAGGAGGTCACGCCGGACATTCAGGCGCTGGCGGGGGGCAAGGGCAGCGACCTGGCCACCGGCGGCATGGAGACCAAGCTGCGGGCGGCCCAGATGGTCACCAGCCGGGGCTGTGACATGGTCATCACCAACGGAGAACACCCGGAACGGCTCTACGACATTGCCGAGGGCAAGGCGGTGGGGACCCGCTTCCTGGGCCGGAAGGAGGAACATTGATGAATCGTGAACAGCTGAAGGCTCTGGCCCAAGAGACGGTGGAGATCAGCCGGCTGGGGCGCTATCATGTGAATGGGCAGGTGGTCATGTTTGACGCCGCACGGCCCACAGAGCTGTGGACGGGCGAGGCGCTGGGCAAGCTGGCGGCGGAGCTGACCTACGCCCCCGACAGCCCCGCCGCCCAGGTGGAGGTCCGGGGCGAGGGGACGGTGGACGCCATTTTCCGCCTGGCCCAGGGAGAGCCCCTGTGTCCCCGGCTGGGGGTCCTGAACTTTGCCTCCGCCAAAAATCCTGGGGGCGGGTTCCTCAACGGCTCCATGGCCCAGGAGGAGTGCCTGGCCTTCTGCTCCAACCTGTACCAAACCCAGACCACCGGCGCGGGACCCCAGTACTATGAGATCAACCGGGCCAAACGGGACCCGGTATACACCGACACCATGCTCATTGGCGACGTGACCTTCTTCCGCACCGGCGGCTTCGCCCTGACGGAGGACTGCGTCACCTGTCCGGTCATCACCGCCCCCGCCGTCAACATGGGCATTGTCCTCCGCAACGGGGACAGTGCGGAGCGGGCCAAGGAGATCATGAAGGGCCGGATGGAGAAGATCCTGGCCCTGTTCGCCAAGTGGGGCTGTACCGACCTGATTCTGGGGGCCTACGGCTGCGGGGTCTTCCGCAACGACCCGGAGGATGTGGCCCGCTCCTGGCAGGAGCTGCTGGACCAGGAGGGCTGGGGGCACTTTTTTGAGACGGTCACCTTCTCCATCCTGGAGCGCCCCGGGAAGTCGGGCAATATCGCCCCCTTCCGCCGCCGGTTCGGCCAGCGCTGACCCTTATTCCGCCCGCAGATTTTCCCGCAGCAGCTTCATAAACAGCTCCATAGCCGGGGTTATCCAGCGGTTTTTGTGCCGGGCGCACAGGGTCGGGAACCGGACGCCGGAGATGGGGGCAATCAGCTCTACCAGCCTCCCGTCTGCCAGCTCCCCCTGGGCGGCGAACCGGGGCAGATAGGTGAAGCCCAGGTTGGACATGACACACCGCTTGATGGTCTCGATGCTCCACAGCTCCAGGGTTGCGTCCAGGGTGATGTCCCGCTCCCGGAGGTATTCCTCCAGGCGGCGGCGGAAGATGCTGTCCGGTTCGTCGGTGACCAGGGACACCGGCTTGCGCTGGTTGTGGGTTACAAAATCCGGATGGCAGAACTCCGAAGAGGCCAATAAGATCACCTCGTACTCCCCCATGGGCTCCACCTCCAGCACGTCCCGGCTCCAGTCCATGTCGTAGCCGACCCCCAGGTCGCAGGCCCCGGAGCGGACATTTTCCGCGATGTCCAGGCAGTTGCGGCTGCGGATGATGAGCCGCACCTGGGGGGCCAGCTTCCGGAACTTCTGGATCACCGGCTGGATCTTGTAGCACAGCAGGGTCTCCGCCATGTCAACCCGCAGGGTTCCGGAGGGGGCCTGCCGCTCCAGCCCCAGCTGGGACAGCCGTTCCGCCGCCAGCAGCAGCTCCCGGGTCTGGTCCAGGGCCTGTTCCCCCGCCTGAGTCAGCGTCATACGCCGGCCAACCCGCTGAAAGAGGGGGACGCCCAGCTCCTCCTCCAGCTGCTGGATGTGGACGGTTACGGTGGACTGGGTGTAGCCCAGGTACTCCGCCGCCTTCTGGTAGCTGCCCCGGTCCACAACGGTCTGGAAGGTGCGCAGATTTTTCAGCTCCATGGGAAAGGCCTCCAATCATCGGAATTATCAATAGTATACTTTAAAAACATTCGCTTTTCAAATGATATTTTTTCTGCTAGGATAGAGCCACTCTGGAAAAAGGAAGGTGGCAGCTATGCCGGTCTCGTTGATCCCCAGCTTTTTGGTCTATTGTTTCGTGGGGGGCATAACCCCTGGACCCGCCAATCTCTGCTCTCTCAGCGCCGCCCTGCGCTATGGCCGGGGCCCGGCGCTGAGGCAGTGGCGGGGACTGTTTACCGGCTTCTTCCTGGACGCCATGGGGGCGGTGGCCCTTACCTGGCTGCTGGGGGCGGCGCTCAATGAATATGTGGGGATGCTGGCCTGGGTCGGGGCGGCCTATCTGCTGTGGATGGCCTGGCACATGCTCCGCTCCAGCGGCATTGACCCGGACAGTGACCCGGCAGCCCCTTCCTTCCACAGCGGACTGCTGGTCCAGGTGACCAACGTGAAGGTCATCATCTTCTGTATCACCGCCCTCAGCGGCTATGTGCTCCCCTACAACAGCTCCCTGTGGGCCCTGCTGCCGGTGGGACTGTTCCTCCCCTTCACCGGGCCAGTGTGCAATCTGGTGTGGCTCTTTGCCGGGGCCTCCCTGCAAAAGCTGTTTGCCAGCCACCGGAAAGCGGTGGATATTGTGATGGCCGCCTCCCTGGCCCTGTGCGCCGTCAGTCTGGTCTGGCCCCACTGATGTGTCCTCGCCGGACGGGCCTTCCTTTCTTGTAAGAAAGGAAGCGAAAGAACTTTTCCCTGCGCCCTGACAGCACTCTAAGGGTTTGAATCCGCAGCCCGGTACGGCAGCATTTACAGGGTGCAGCCCATATCTCTGATCGAAACAATGAGGTGTATTATCTATGACGACACAGGAATTGCTCCAAAAGGCGAAAGCCGCCAAGGGCGCTGTGGCCTTGGCGGACACAAACACGAAAAACCGGGCGCTGCTGGCCATGGCGGACGCCCTGGAGGCCCGCTGTGAGGACATTCTGGCGGCCAACGCACAGGACATGGAGGCGGCCCGGGGAACCATCTCCGAGGTCATGCTGGACCGGCTGGCCCTGACTCCGGAGCGCATCGCCGGCATGGCCCAGGGCGTCCGGGAGGTGGCGGAGCTCCCCGACCCGGCGGGGGCGGTGCTCAGCCGGGTGGAACGGCCCAACGGTCTGGTGATTGAGAAGACGGCAGTTCCCATGGGGGTGATTGCCATCATCTATGAGTCCCGACCCAACGTCACCTCTGACGCCGCCGCCCTGGCCCTGAAGGCGGGCTCCGCCTGCGTGCTCCGGGGCGGCAAGGAGGCCCACCGCTCCGCCGCCGCCATTGTGGCCGCTTTGAAGGAGGGGCTGTCCGCTGCGGGCCTGCCCGGCGACGCCCTCCAACTGGTGGAGGACACCACCAGGGCCTCCGCCAATGAGCTGATGGCCGCCCGGGGCTATATAGACCTGCTCATCCCCCGGGGGGGTGCGGGGCTCATCCGGGCCTGTGTGGACAACGCCGCCGTCCCCGTGCTGGAGACGGGCACCGGCATTTGCCACATCTACGTGGACAAGGAGGCCGGCCTGGATATGGCCCTGGACATTGTGGAGAACGCCAAGTGTTCCCGGCCCAGCGTGTGCAACGCCGCCGAGGTGTGTCTGGTCCACCGGGAGATTGCCGGGGAGTTTCTGCCCAGGCTGAAGGACCGGCTGGAGCACAACCGGTTTGGCCGCCCGGTGGAGCTGCGGCTGGACCAGGCCGCCGCCCAAATCATCCAGGGCATCCCCGCCGGGGAGGAGGACTTCGACACCGAATTTCTGGACTATATCCTGGCGGTGAAGACGGTGAGCGCGCTGGAGGAGGCGGTCCAGCATATCGGGGCCCACTCCACCGGCCACTCCGAGGCCATTGTCACCGAAGACGAAGGGGCCGCCCGGGCCTTCCTGGCTCAGGTGGACAGCGCGGCGGTGTACTGGAACGCCTCCACCCGCTTCACGGACGGCGGAGAATTTGGCCTGGGCTGCGAGATGGGAATTTCCACACAAAAGTTGCACGCCCGGGGCCCCCTGGGGCTGGCGGAGCTGTGTTCCTTCAAATTTGTAATAAAAGGCCAGGGACAGATCCGATAAAATTGTAAAAATTTTTCAGATGACAAGGGCAGGCAGATGGTGTATGATGGGGTCAGTATTCTACAATGCCCCAGAAGGGGCAGGAAAGGACTGATATTCATGAGCCATGAAAAACGCAGGCTGCGGGAACGTGAGTTTGTCGCCCTAACCCGGGAGCTGCTGGACTCCGACCAGGTGCGGATGATGGGCCGGTGGAAGCACCACGGACCGGTGACCACCTTGGACCACTCTCTGTTTGTGGCTTTCAGCACCTACCGTCTGGCCCGGCTGCTTCACCTGGATGTGCGCTCCGCCGTCCGGGGGGCCCTGCTCCACGACCTGTATCTCTACGACTCCCGCGACAAGTCCGCTCACCCGGGCAGCCAGTGCTTCGACCACCCCCGCTTTGCCGCCCGAAACGCCGCCGCCCTTACCCCCCTCACCCCCAAGGAACGGAACATTATCCTGTCCCATATGTGGCCCCTGGGCGGCGCCCTGCCCCGCTCGCTGGAGGCCTGGATGGTGGACCTGGTAGACACTGTGTGCGCCGGTCTGGAGATCTCCCGCATCTGCCGCCCCTCCCGCCTGCGGGACCGGCTGGGGGTGCGTCCGCTGGTCCCTGTCTGCCAATAAAAGACACTTGACCGCCCTCTCTGGAATCAGGGGGCGGTTTTTGCCGCATTTTGGCTTTTTAGGCAAAACGCTGTTTTTTTGAATCTTTGGAAAAACATTTTCAAATGGTAGAAAAATGGAAAAATGTATGTTATAATGCCAGTGGCAACCCATCCTTTGATTGGAGGAACACTATGTATAAGGATTCTGCCCCGCTTCAGGCCAAACGGGAACAACTGCTTCAGGCCGGGGTTTTGATGATGGACCCCGCCGCCGTCTACGTGGAGGAGGAGGTCACGGTGGGGGCGGGAACTCTGCTGCTCCCCGGGACGATCCTCCGTGGAAGGACAGTCATCGGAGAAAACTGTCAGATCGGCCCCCAGGTAATGCTCACCGACTGCACGGTGGGCCAGGGCTGCACCATCAATGCCTCCCAGTGTGAGGAGAGCACCATCGAGAAAAACTGTCAGATCGGCCCCTATACCCACATCCGGCCTCACTGCGTGGTGGGGGAGGGATCCCACATCGGAGCCTTTGTCCAGCTGAAAAACTCCGTTCTGGGCAAAGGGACCAAGATGGCCCACCTGACCTATGTGGGGGACAGCGACGTGGGGGACGAGTGCAACTTCGGCTGCGGGACCATCACCTGCAACTACGACGGCTTCCAAAAGCACCGCACCACCATTGGCAGTCACGTCTTTGTGGGCTGCAACACCAACCTTGTCCCCCCGGTCCAGGTGGGAGACGGGGCCTTTATTGCCGCCGCCACCACAGTGACCCGAGATGTGCCGCCCGACGCTCTGGCCGTGGGCCGGCAGCGTCAGCAGGTCAAGGAGGGCTGGGCCGCGGAGAACCGGCGGCTAAAGGGCAGGAAGGCATAAAAGAGCGGTTTTATACGGGAATAGGATGGGGACCGGCGCCGCCGGTACAAATAAATGAGAGGATGTAGGAAATGATCGCACACGGGAAGGATATCAAAATCATCACGGGCAACTCAAACCCGGCCTTGGCCAAGGACATCTGCAAGGAGCTGGGCATTCCGCTGGGCAACTCAGAGGTGGGCGCGTTTTCGGATGGGGAGAATTTCGCCTCGATTTATGAGACGGTCCGGGGCTCCGACGTCTTTGTGGTTCAGTCCACCTGCTCCTTTGTCAAGGACGAAAAGAGCGGCACCGTCAACGACGCCCTGATGGAGCTGCTGATTATGATCGACGCGCTGAAACGGGCCTCTGCCGGCCGGATCACCGCCGTGATCCCCTATTTTGGCTACGCCCGGCAGGACCGGAAGACCAAGCCCCGCGATCCCATTTCCGCCAAGCTGGTGGCCAACCTGATTACCACCGCCGGGGCCGACCGGGTCCTGACCATGGACCTCCACGCCAACCAGATCCAGGGCTTTTTCGACATTCCGGTGGACAATATGCTGGGTTCCCCCATTTTTGTGGACTACTTCAACCGCAAGTTTAAGGACAACAGGGACGACACCATGGTTGTCTCCCCCGACGTGGGCTCAGTGGCCCGGGCCCGCGCCTTCGCCCAGAAGCTGAATATGCCGCTGGCCATTGTGGATAAGCGCCGGCAGAAGGCCAACTCCTCCGAGGTGATGAACATCATCGGCGACGTGAAGGACAAACGGGTCATCCTGCTGGACGACATGGTGGACACCGGCGGCTCCCTGTGCCACGCCGCCAAGGCGCTGGTGGAGATCGGCGGCGCCAGGGACGTTACCGCCTGCGCCTCCCATGGCGTGCTCTCCGGCCCTGCGGTCCAGCGCATTCAGGACAGCGTACTGGACGAGGTGGTCTTCCTCAACACCATCCCCGCCAAACCCGACGTCCACTGCGACAAGATCCGCTACATCTCTGTGGCCCACCTCTTCGCCGAGGCCATCAGCCACATCTATATGGAGACCTCCGTGTCTCCCCTGTTCCTGTAAAAATAATTGGGGTGGGCGTTTGCCTGCCCCATTTTACGCAGCTGTCCCCACTGCGGACAAGTCATAGAGGTGAATGTCATGTTTTTTAAAAAAGACGCGGGCGGCGTGAGCTGGCTGCTGGTGGGCCTGGGCAACCCCGGGGACAAGTACGAGAATACCCGGCACAATGTGGGCTATATGGTGGCCGACGAGCTGGCGGAGCGGCAGAACAAGCCAATCCAGCGGCTGAAATTTAAGGCGCTGACCAACGTGCTCACCATCTCCGGCGAGAAGGTGCTGGTGATGAAGCCCATCACCTATATGAACCTGTCCGGAGAGGCGGTACGCCAGGCGCTGGATTTTTACAAGGTGCCCCCCGACCATGTGCTGGTGATCTCCGATGACACCGCCCTGGCAGCGGGACGGCTGCGCATCCGGATGAAGGGCTCCGCCGGCGGCCACAACGGGCTGAAGAATATCATCCAGCATCTGGGCACCGACCAGTTTCCCCGCCTGCGGGTCGGCGTGGGAGAAAAGCCCCACCCGGACTACGACCTGGCCGATTGGGTCCTGAGCAAGTTCACCGGAGAGGACAAAAAAAACATGGACGCCGCCGTCAAGCGGGCCGCCGACGCGGTGGAGTGTATCCTGGCAGAGGGTATTGACCGGGGCATGGGGAGGTTTAACGGCTAGCACAGAAAGCGGACCATTGCAGGAGAACTGGGGCGCACAGAGCGCGGCAGCCCCGGCATAAAACTGAATACAAAATTTCTCTTTCATTCGTAAAGTATCTTTTGTAGGGTGGGACGACCCTAGCCTGCTATTTTATGACCCTGCGAAGCAGGGCTCATCCCTCGTCCCGCCCGCAGGCGGCC
>NZ_QWKI01000257.1 GCF_009911645.1 Pseudoflavonifractor sp. 60 | reverse complement strand
TCGCCGGGGACGATTTTTGCCGTGCCCGCCGTGTAATACCCCTCCTGGGTGAAGGCGACTTTCGTCAGCTCATAGGTTGCGTTTTCCCAGCTGGCCCCCGGCGGGAGCTGGGGCCGCAGGTTGGACAGCAGAACGGTATAGGTTTTCGCCAGGTGGTTGGCGATGTTCAGGTGCAGAGGCACGGCCTTGGGGGGCTCGGCCTTTCGCACGGTCAGGGTGGCCGGATTGCTGGTCGTTGTCCCCA
>NZ_QWKI01000256.1 GCF_009911645.1 Pseudoflavonifractor sp. 60 | reverse complement strand
GGCGGTGAAGATATCATGCTTATTGACCACGATGTTGATCGGGCCCTTTTCCGTGCCGATGCTGCCGCCGTTCAGGTTCAGTGTGACAACCTTCAAAGAATCAGGCTGCATCCCTGAAGTGCCCGGCTCCGGGAGCTCAAGGACGGGGCGGAAGCCGATGGACTCGTTCGCATAACCGAACTCGTAGGATGACCAGTTGTAGTTCGAGAGCTGCCTCCGAAGCGCACGACGAGTCTCGTGCTGCATATCGGTGTCCTGCCCCCAGGAGTAAATATCCTTCCAGTTTTTGATATAATCAGGATTTTTGTCCAGGATTCTATCCCACTCGTTGCTTTCTGGCGACCCGCATACGCCTATAAAGTCGTCAATGCCTAGCTGACTCCCCGCCGACGGCGACCGCATGGTGTACATTATGTCGTTGCTGGGGTAGTCGCTTCCGAAAATAAAGTCGTACTTTGTGAACGACAATTCCGCCCAAGATACCGTATGTATCACATTGTAATCCGCGATAAACAGGCTGTGGTCGTCTTTAATGTTGTTGGCCTCTTCTTCAGTTATGGCCCTCGGGCCGTCCAGGCTGTAGGCGTTGATCGTCCTCGTATAGGTAAAGGACACCCAGTGGAGGGTTTCGTCCGGCAGGTTGGTATTTGCCTCTCCCAGCTCCAAAAGGCGCATCTTGGACAGGTCGAACCAGTAGGTGCCGCCGGGGGCGAGGTTAT
>NZ_QWKI01000255.1 GCF_009911645.1 Pseudoflavonifractor sp. 60 | reverse complement strand
GTCATCGCCGTCCTGCCCGTCCGGCGCCGCCAGGGCCGGGAGAGGGAGCAGACTTGTCAGCATCGCCGCCGTCAGCAGACAGGCCAGCAGTCTCTTTTTCGTGGTTATAATTCCTCCAGTTCCGGCAAAGAGGGAATTTTGCCCCGCAGGGTCCCCTGCGGGGCAAGGGGGGTACCCCCCTTGCCGATTTCTTTCTTGTCCCGGCTGACCGGGCATGATATTACGTATGCACCATAGCAGAAATTTCGGC
>NZ_QWKI01000254.1 GCF_009911645.1 Pseudoflavonifractor sp. 60 | reverse complement strand
TGCGCGAGTGGACGAAAAACCTGCTCGAATGGCAAGCCCGGACGGTTGACAGCCCCCCTTTTTGAATGATACGCTATATTCAGAAATGTGCCGGGAGGGCTTAAAAGGTAGACATTGTGACGCTGAAGCAGTGGGATGAGGACATGGTAGCGGGAAGGCTCAGACCGGAGCGGTTTGACAAGCTCTCAACGCAGTACGAGGAGGAGCAGAAACAGGTGCGGCAGGCCATTGGGGAACTGCAATCTCTGATCGACAATGGCGAGCAGGAGACTCACGATCTCCGGCAATTCCTGAAAAGCGTCCGCAAATACACCAACCCGGAAGAACTGACGGCAGAAATGCTGAACGAGCTGGTTAACAAAATCATCGTCCACGCTCCTGATAAGAGCAGTGGACACCGCAAGCAGAAGATTGAGATTTACTACAAGGCCGCTGGGATCATCGACATCGCTGACGACCTCTGCGAAGGCGGGGATGGCAGAGGGCAGTGGCGCAAAGAGCAAAAAACAGCCTGAAAAGGCAGGACTGTGACCTTTTACAGTCACAGTCCTGTCGTACATAAATACTTCGTTGCGGCACCTCACTTCAGGCGAGGCCCGTTTTTTATGTTTCGTCCGGCTGTCCCACCGCCATAATGAACTGCACCCCCTGAGGTGGGTCCTTGGTGCAGATCAGCGTCTCTCCGTGGAGGTCGGACAGAGTGAGCCGCGATACGAACGATTGTCAACCGCTCTCCCCCCTGCATATTCTGGGAGCAGAATCAGTTCGTCAGGAGATCTGTGCTGTGAATCAATGTATTCTTTTAGAACCCGCTGCGGAAGCCGTCTGTAAACAAAGCGCCGTTCCGCCGCTTATTTTTCAACTGCCGCCTGAGCAGGGGCGGAGCGTATTGGAGAACGTCCAGGACGCCCCGGTTTTCCTGTATCCGGCAAATCGTTCCGTCCGTGAATTAGATACGGGAGGATGGGGAAAAATCCCGGTCAGCTTTGTGGCGCCCCAGGGGTCTGTCCCCAAACGAGTGATCTTCTACCTTCACGGCGGGGGTTGGGTATTCGGGAGCTTTCACACCCACGAAAAGCTGGTCAGGGAACTGGCTTCCAGGACGGACGCTCTGGTGGTTTTTCCGGAGTATTCTCGCTCTCCTGAGGCGAAGTACCCCACAGCCATTGAGCAGTGCTATTTCATACTCTCGCACCTTTGGGAGCTGATTGGGGATAGCTGGCTAAGGCTGGCTCATAGCGCCCTGACCGTCGCAGGAGACAGCGCCGGCGGCAATATGGCGATTGCGATGGCTCTGCTGGCAAAGGAACGCGGCGGGCCGGAAATCCAAAAGCTGCTGTTATACTACCCTGTGACCAACGCCTGCTTTGATACGCCCAGCTATTGCGGGTTTGCGGTGAATTATTACCTGTACCGCGCTGGAATGAAGTGGTTTTGGGATCAGTACGCCTCCTGCGAGGCTGACCGGAAGCAGATCACCGCCTCCCCGCTGCGGGCCGGGATCGAATGCCTGCGGGGGCTGCCGGACACCATGATTATCAACGGCCAGGCGGATGTTCTGTGCAGCGAGGGAGAGGCCTTTGGGCAACGGCTCCGCTGTGCCGGGGTTCCGGTTACAACTCTCTGCCTGCCGGGCATCATTCACGATTTTGTGATGCTCAACGCACTGGATCAAACGACTGCCTGCCGCCTGGCAATGGATGTCTCTGCCACGTGGATCAGCCAGACAGCGGCCCAATCAAGTAAATAAGGAGGATTCTATGAATCAAATTTCATCCTGCGGCAGTTCTAAGTTCCACCTTCTCTCCGTTCTGCGCGGCAGACCCCAGGCAGCGGCAAGCATGGCAGGCAGTGAAGGTCGCCCTGAAATTTCGGGGACAGTGCGATTTTACCAAGTCAATGAGGGGGTCATTGTCTGGGCTGAGATCAACGGCCTGCCTCTGCCTGAGCGTCCCTGCCAGGAACGGATTTTTGGGTTTCACATCCACAAGGGGACCGACTGTGGGGGCAATATGGACGATCCCTTTGCCGATGCCATGTCCCACTATGATCCAAGGGACTGTCAGCATCCGTACCACGCCGGAGACCTGCCGCCGTTGTTTGGGAACAATGGCTCTGCCCTCTCCGTGTTTCTGACGGACCGCTTTTCCGTCCATGAAATAATTGGCAAAGCGGTTATCATACACGACCATCCAGACGACTTTACCACCCAGCCGTCGGGCAATTCCGGCACAAAAATTGCCTGCGGCGTGGTACGAAGAACAACTGGCTCTTGCTGGTAAGCACGATTGGATTCATATTCCGCCCGCCAAGCACAAATATTGAAGGTACAACGGCTATGGGCCAGGAAAGGAGCACCAATGAGTAACCGCGGAACAGTCTGCCCCCGGATGAAATAGACCGTGTACTGGGCGAGACGGACGGCGGCCGCTTCTGCTGGTGGTACGGCGTTACCCAGTTGGGAAATTTTGAGGGCAAAAGCGTCCCCAATCTTCTGGAACAGCCGGAATTTGACCGGGAGCCGGAGGAATTGCGGGCCTTTTGGCATGAGCGCATGAACCCCGAATAGTGCAGCGTCCGGGCTAGATCAGTCCCGCACATAGACACAGCCCTCCATAATGCGGCGGGCAGTGCGTTCCAGGTTGCCGCTGAGAACGGTGTGGGTCCCGTCCTCGTTGTCCTGAAGGTCGGCGTAGACGTCCATAATGCCCCAGGGGTGGCCGATTCGGATATGGCTGGCATGATTGTCAGGGTGTCTGCCCGCCCCACAGACAATCTCGTTGACGATGGTGCCAGGGGTGTTGGCTGCGGTAATGGTGCAGATGGCTCCGGTACCCATGTAGGCGTCGATCATCTTCATGTTGACGGAAAACAGCCGGCCCACAAGGTCAAGCTGATCTGCGGCAATGGCCTTTCCGCTGCCGGCGGTGTAGTCTGCGGGCCTGGCGGCAAAGGCGATCTTGGGGAGGGTCTGGCTGTTAACCCTGGCGTCCTCCAAATCCTTGGCAAGGCCTAACAGAATTGCGCCAGTGCCCCGGATGACCTCCAGCCTGCGGCAGATATCTTCGCAGTTGGGCAGGGCGTTGAATCGGGCAGGCGTTTCGGTTCCGGTGACACCGAAGTCCTCGGGATGGACAAACATTACAGGATTGGCGGCGTCCACCAAGCTGTACTCATAGACCCTGCCTTCCACCTCAATGGCGTCCTTGGCGTGTCCGGTGGGGAGCAGCCTGCCGGAGGCCGCGCCCTGAGGGGCGACAAACTTCAGCAGAACCCGGGCCCCAGTGCCAGGAACGCCGTCAATGGCGAAGTCTCCTTCTGTCATGGCACGGCCATCCCTCACAGGGACCTGGGCAACGATCTCCTTCTGGGTGTTGGTGTTAAAGATATGCACCTCGGTGATGGGCTCCTCCGCCTCCACCAGCCCCTCGTCAATGGCGAAGGAGCCCACGGCAGAGGAGATGTTGCCGCAGTTCATAGTTTTCCCCACAACGGGGGCAAAAATATCCACCTGTCCAAAGTCGTAGTCCACGTCAATGCCGGGCCTGCTGCTCTTTTTGATAATTGCCACCTTACTGGTGGAGGTGTTGGCTCCGCCCATGCCGTCAATTTGGCGGTGGTCCGGGGACCCGAAGGCGCTGAGGATGACTCTGTCCCGGGCCTCCGTATCCTGGGGCAGATCCTTGTCGTGGAAGAACAGCGCTTTCGAGGTACCTCCACGCATATAGACACAGGGAATCTTGCGGTTTGGCTGATAGCTGTCCAAAATAAAACCCCACTTTTCTTTTGTATATCACGGCGTGTTATGATAAAATAAACTGCACTGAGGATGGGAGGCGCGATTGATGTTCAACAACTATCATTATTTCATTGCGCTGGCGGATGAGGGAAACATCTCGAAGGCGGCCAGAAGGCTGTTCATTTCTCACCAGTGTCTCAGCCGGTATCTGAAAAATCTGGAACAGGAATACAAGGTCGCCTTTTTTGACCGCACCCCCAAACTGACGCTGACACCCGCCGGACAGGTATACCTGGACACCATCCGGCAGATGCAGCTTTTGGAGGAAAATCTGGACAGTCAGCTGGACGATATCCGTCAGGCCAAGCGGGGCAGCATTGTATTTGGGACAACAGACGGAAGATACCGCATTCTGGTGCCGGACCTGCTGGCTCAGTTTAAACAGCTGTACCCCGGTGTGGTATTGGAGGCGCAGTCCAATTCCGACTCAAAAAAACTCAGCGAGCGGGTCCTGGAGGGTGAATTGGACATGGTCCTGCTGAACAAAAGTGATATCAGCAGTAAGCAGCTGGTCCTTCAGCCTGTGTTGGATGAGCAAATGTACTTGATTATTTCTGATAATATGCTGAAAACATACTTTCCCAACCGCTATCCTCAGTGTATTTCGGAGTTTTCCCACGGGGCGAATCTGGCCCAATTCCAGCATGTGCCCTTTGTCATGGGGCGGAAACATCTTGTATCCAGAAGGTCGCTGGAGGACTATTGCCAGGCGCGTCAGATTCAGTTAAACTGTGTGATGGAGCTGGGCCAGCTGGACCTCCACAGTATGATGACCGCACGGGACTACGCGGCCAGCTTCTGCTGGTCCATGTTTGTTCCCGCCGTCCAACAGCTCAACCGGGAGGGCCAGTTCAGCCATTTGCACATTTTTCCAATGAAAGGGGAGGGGATCACAAATCAGCTGGTCCTGGTAACGCGAAAGGGCAAGATTTTCCCCGCCTACGGGAGAGCGCTGATCCGTCTCATCAAGGAGAACTGCGGCGGATTTGCCGATCCGATTTTAAAGGCGGACTGACCGGTCAAGGGCGCTTGATTTCCCGGATCACATCAATGACCGTGCCGTCCCGGTATTCCACGATACAGGTCACTTTATCGCCGGTCTCAATGGGCTTGGGCACGCCGGTCATGGACTCGGCCAGCTGCTGGAGCTCCTCAATGCTTACCAGCTTCAAACTGGTCTGCTCCAGGTCCTCCCTCAGCTGCTGATAGCTGCGGTGCCTGGGATTGAGGGCGACGCCCGCCTCGGTGACCACGGCGGCCACCGTCTCGCCGGAGGTACACAGGGTCAAGACCTTCTTCACCACCGAGGGGGTGCGGCCCCGGATAATAGGCAGGGTCACAATAGAGATGGCCGCGCCGCCGGCCACGTCGGGTCCGCCCCCCAGTCCGCCCATCATTTCGCCGGAGGAGCCGGTGAGGATATTCACATTGAAGTCGGTGTCCACCTCCAGCGCCCCCAGGACGCCGAAGTCCTCCCGGTTGAGGAAGCCGCCCTTGCTGTAGGCGTTAGCGTAGTCGGCGTTGTCAATCTCCACCACGCCGGGACGGTCGTAAATCGCCCGGGCGGCCACCGCGTCAAAGCTCTGGCTGCACTCCACAACCCGGACCAGGCCCTCGTCGTACATATCGATGATTGCGGCGGGGATGCCCCCCAGAGCAAAGCTGGCCTTTACGCCCCGCTCCTTCATCTTCTCCCCCAGGCACTTGGTAATGGCAATGGGGATGGCCCCCGCTCCGGTCTGGAAGGAGAAGCCCTCCTTGAACAGCCGGGAGGCGGCAATCAGCTCCACTGTCCGCTGGGCAATGAGCAGGTCCCGGGGATTTTTGGTCAGCCGGGCCGCGCCCGCACCGATTTTGGCCGGGTCACCGATGGAGTCCACCTGGACCACATAGTCCACCCACTGCTGGGAGATGCTGGCCGGACAGCAGGGATAGTCCACCAGATTGTCGGTGACCACCACCACACATCCCGCGTTTTGGGCGTCCACAAAGGAGTAACCCAGAGCGCCGCAGGCATTGGGGCCGATCTGGCCGGTGCAGTTGCCATAGTCGTCGGCGGCGGAGGCTCCAATGAAAGCCACGTCAATTTGCAGCTCCCCCGCCTCAATGGCCCGGGGGCGGGCTCCATGGGGGCGGAGGATGACAGGCTGTTCCATCTCGCCGGCCAGTACCGCGTCGCCCAACTGACCCCGGATGCCGCTGGCCTCGATCCGGTCGATGGTGCCGTCCCTCACAAAGTCCACAATGGAGGGATTTTTGATGTTCACCACAGCGCTGGGGGCAAACCGAAGCCCCTTGATGCCCAGCTCCCGGATAGCGGTGAGCACCTGGCCGATGATCTGGTCCCCCTCCCGGAGGGAGTGGTGGAAGGAGATGGTCATGCCGTCCTTCAGGTCGGAGGCCAGGACAGCCTCTTTCAGGCCGGGCAGCAGCTTACTGTCTCCGGGGACCCGCTGACTGGGGGTCCGCCTGGTCACCACGGTCCCGGCAAAGGACTGGGGCTCATAGGCCCCCGTGTAGGGCTTGACCACATAGTCCCCGATCCACTTCGGCAGCTCGCGGCCCAAACTGTTTACAGGCATTCCGCCGCACCTCCAATCTTGATGCCCGCCGCCTCGGCCTTGGCCAAGGTGGCGCGGGCCCGCAGCTCCATGGGCCTGTCCACCATGCTCCCGTCCAGCACACACACGCCGGTATGGTTCTGTGCCGCCGCCGCCAGGGCCTCCAGAACCCGCCGGGCATGGCGTATCTCCTTCTGAGAGGGGGTGAAGCAGGCGTTTACCGTGTCAATCTGCCGGGGATGGACGCAGGTCTTGCCGTCGAAGCCCAGGGCCCGGGTCATCTCCAGGTCGGTCTTCAAACCCTCAATATCGTTGATATCGGAGAACACCGCGTCCTGAGCGGAGATGCCCGCCGCCCGGCAGGCCATGAGGATGGCGTTGCGGGCGTGGAAGATCTCCCACCCCGGCTTGGTGCGCTGGGCGCTTATACTGGCAGTGAAGTCCTCCGCCCCCAGAGCCATAGCGGCAACCCGGGGACTGGCCTTGGCGATCTCCATGGCGTTGAGCACACCCAGATAGGACTCAATATTGCACCAGAGCTGGATGCCCCCCACAGGCAGGCCGGCTTTTTTCTCAATGGCGCCAATTTTGGCGTCAATTTTTTTCACCTCTTCGGCGTACTCCACCTTGGGAATCCGAATGGCGTCGGGCTGAGCCCGGACGGCGGCCTCCAGGTCCTCGTCCAGCTCCCTGGAGTAAATGCCGTTGACCCGGATGAGGATGTACTTCCCCCGGGGACGCTGATATTTGACCGCATGATACACCAGCAGGCGGGCGGCGTCCTTCTCCCCGGCAGACACCGAGTCCTCCAGGTCGTACACCAGGCAGTCTTCGTTGTAGAAGCCCGCCTGGATCATCTTCACCGGACTGGTCCCCCCGGCGTACAGGGAGGTGCGCATCAGATGGGGCTCAGCCATGGGGATCACCCCTTCCCCAATCAAAGCGGACCTCCGCTGCACGGCAGAGGGCGCACTCCATCCGGGCCCGGATGGCAAAGTCCAATGCGCCCTTGTCGTTCACATCCACCAGCGCGTCCTTTACATTGAAATCCGCCAAAACACTCCGGACGGTGGCCTCGATGGCCTCGCCGAACAGGGCCTTTACATCGCTTTGCAGATTGATTTGGATGCCTTGCCCGGGATTGGGGCGCAGGGTGATCTGTACATCGCTGGACTCCAG
>NZ_QWKI01000042.1 GCF_009911645.1 Pseudoflavonifractor sp. 60 | reverse complement strand
CCGGCGGCAGGTGGCCGACATCATTCTCTCCCAGGTCCAAGCCACCGCCGAGCGCGTTTCTTTTGAGTGGAAAATCTAATTTCTTGCCCCCAGCGTCTTATTCAATGGTGTGTTTACCATTGTCAAGCGATGCTATCCCGTTCAGATTAAAAAAAGATACTGGGACCACCTTTGACCAATTCAGGTAATAAAAGTAGTAGGGCTTCAAACCGTCGTCTATTTCAACGACCTCACCCAAACCAATGTCATGCTCCGATAGAATCTCGTATGAGCCTCCATGCCTGGTAGCCTCAAAAAAGGCCCTGGCATTCATGGAAAAAGGCATTTCAAGCCGCAATTTGTAGTGGCTTGCCTGAATGGAAATGTACTGATCTTTCTTGGAATCAAACCCCTCCCGGGCCAGGACATCCATGGAACGGCTTTGCTCATCCGCAAAGCCATAAATCCGGCATACCGGGGTGGGCAGCCGCCTGGGGCACCACTTGGGAGCCTTGTATTTGGGGTCGGACGACCGAAATCTCCTGGGCTTTTTCTTCTTGGGAAAACCGCCGCAGTAGCGGGTTTCGCATAGGACGCCCCCTACACGCTGCAAATGCTCACAGCTGGAGCATCCCAACTCTGGGAAAGAATACTTTTTCGGCATTTACGTTCCCTCCTGACTGGCCTGCCTGTCTGATCCAGCACGATGATTCAGCCATTCGCACACGAAATCCTGGTCAGACTCATGGAACAGGGATAAGAACATATCCTGAAAGCAGTTGACGCCGTCCGGGAGCCTCTCTCTGCCGCTGTCCCACATCTGGAATACCCAGTGGTAGATTTTTGTCAGCAGCCTATCACCGGAGTCCTGTGCGTACAGCTCTGTCCCGTAGCACAAACGCTTCCCGCAAATTAAACACCGGTCGATTTTGCACAGGCGGCGGTTTTCCTCCGGCCCCAGGGTACTGTATTCCAGCTCAAACCGCTGAAATTCAAAGTGATTCATCAGGTGGTTGACCCCAACGGCAAAATCTCCCGTTTTCCAGTCAATACACTGGCAAAGGGGCGTTTTCTGATTACATTCCGGCATTACGCAGCCTCCTTATTTTTGTAGTCCCGGCACAGCCGGGCCACTGCTTCACACGCGTCCATTTCCATCATTCCGATATGGGCGTTCTCCTCCGGAACCTGGAGCGACTGCGCCAGCCAGCGGTAGGCGGCGCTCCGGGTCCAGCCCTGCTTTTTCCAAAAGGTGTCAAAAATCTGATGCGTCTCCTGGCGTTTCAGCCGCAGCACCGTGTTGGCGACCCGGCCCATCGGCTTTTCCGTGCCCTTGTAGCAGCCCACATAGGCGTTGCAGGTGGTACACAAATAGATGGTTTCATTTCCCTTGCCATATAGGACCCGGGACTTTGATTTGACGATTTTTCCGCCGCAGTATTGGCAGATTTTCTGAATACGCATAGGTCCTGTTCGACCTCCGTTCTCATGCCGCGTTTTGAGACTGTCCAGCAGCCTGATTTGGAGCGCGCAGAGGTGACTGGATGTATTGCGTCCCCCCGGTGCGGATGGCCAGCAGGCCATTGGCGTCAAAGTCCAGCGTTACATTCCCGCTGACCAGCCTCAAATATTTCAGCAGTATTTTGTAGTTGTAGTAGAAGGTGCGGTCTGGCGCATTGAGTACCAGAGCCTTTACCGGTATGGCAGCCCTTCCCTGTGCGGTTTCCGCACTGACATGGAGCTCGTGTTCTCCAAAGGACAAAGCTACTCGAAACCCTTCCGCTCCCATCACAGAGACGGAAGAAATCGCTGATTCCAGTGCCTCTGCCGCCAGATTGACGGAATACTCACCCTGAAAATTTGTCAAAAGCGCCCCGGTATTGGGGTACTTTCCCTCCATCAGGCGCGCTGAAAACAGCAGAGTACCGTTCCAGAACACAATGCTTTTCCCCGTCAGGCCCATCTCATATACGTCTTTGTCAGAAGAGACGGCGGCCAGCACAGCCAGAGAGCGGGCGGGGATCAGCAGTTCGGACTGCCCCCTGCAATTCTTGTCTCCTCTGGCCTCTACGACACAGAATATTCCTCGTGTCCACCAGAAGTATAAACAGAAAATACCCTCTATCAAATACCGGGATATTTATGTTGGCTTTACCGCACTCACATTTTGTAAGTGGGAGAAAACCCCTCCGAAAAATCAGGCTGAAACGCCATATACCGAAATCGGAAGAGAAATCAACTTTGAACGCACGAAGAAAAGAAAAATCCAAGCGCGTCTTGATGAAATGTACTCGGACAAATCGGCAAGGGCTATCAGCTATGGAAAATGGGGAAAACTCAATAATTTTGAGTTTATTATGAACAGGGCCTATGCGCTCAACCGGGATAAGCTCAAGTGCCGCGTCTGCGGTGGCTGGCTGATTGCAAGCACCCCTTGGGCCCATCGAGTAAATCCATATCTCCCGCTCAATCAGGTCAACCGTGTCAATAATTTGGTATCGCTTCACAAGAAATGTTTTTACGCAGTCAATAACCTTGACCAGGACATTAGCGAGTTTGATGTAAAAGCACAGAAGAAAATTAAAAGTTTACGGGAAAAACTGGTTTTTTCACATACACGCAACAAATAATCCGCATTGATGGAACGCCGTGTGCGGTGAAAGTCGCACGCACGGTGCGAAGCGGGGGAAAATCCGCTCTGACTGCTGTTCTCCTATGAGGGCAGTAAAAGCGGCGGATTACCTATCGCTATAGTATCCAGTTTTTTAGCCCGAAACTGTTTTAATCCGTCCAGCATGTAGTAGGCTTTGAAGCCAATCACCATTTTGGGGGTTTCAGCCAGCTCCAATTTGGAACTGTATTCCCCTTTGATATTTTTTATCGACAGCACGCCGCCGTCCAGGCGGACCGCTTCTCTGTCACGGTTAAAAATAAACTGCTCCAGATACCGAAGACTGTCGGAAAAATCGGTAATATTAACTGTGTGTTCCTCTGTGTGCTCTTTGGGAATCGCGGAGTCAAAGTTGAGACCCTTACCACTTGGCATACAGGTGATAACGCGAACGGAACCGCTGTCAAACACCGCATGGCGTTTGCCCACGGATAACCGGCACTCCTCCCCCTCGAAAGCGGGGAGCAATTTCATTGCCGCAGGCGGAATGAAAAAGGGCTCGTCCACACAGAGGGAGTCATCCCGACTGAGTGCCAGCCGGTAGCCATCTACTGCTCCAATCCGATTGTCAAAAAACTGAACACACTGATCGCAGAGCCTGGACGCATCATTTGACAGGGCGTATTTGATCCGCTCAAACCGTTTGCTCAGGGAGGCGGGGTCCACAGTGTAGACATGTTTAGGTTCCAACGCAGGCATTACGGGAAAGAGTCCAGTAGCGGAGACACGCTGATGAAGTTCTTTGCTCCCACAGCGCAGTGTCAGCGAACCATCCAAATCTTCCTTGGAGGGAAAAGTCTCTGGTGGATCGTTCTCCTGATAGGAAAACTCCATATCCCCGGAAAAATACTTGCAGACGGACAGGAGCTTTCTGCTGTCATTCAAAATGAAGGAACACTGGCCGCCCTGGGCGGGAATAACCACCTGACACCACAGTTCCAAATCAGTACAAGTGAGCGTACAGGTATCGCCGGCAAAGCAGATGTGAGTTTCCTGTAAAAAGGCCAGCCGGCTCTTTTTCGGGGCCGCTTTCAGCACTTTTTCCAGTGCGCGCTGGAACTCTTTCGCGTTGACAACGCTTTTTATTTCTGTCATGCTGTTTATCAACCTTTCCTCTGTTTTTTGTAGGCGCGAATGTTGACCGTCTTGGTGGAAAAGGTGGCCTGCTGCACGGTGCTGCTGCCCATCACCAAAATGTTGTAGATCATCGTCACCACGGCCGTGGCCGCCATGAGATTTGCTACAATGGTCTGGGGGGCGGATACCGAGGCGTCCGCGCAGGACACCTCAGATGGAAACAGGTCGTCTGCCTGGGCCATGTCAGGGTAGAGCTCCCCGACCGGCTTGTAGTAGGTCGTTCCCCTGCAGCGGATTCCGCAGACCACCTGGCCGGTGTACTCCCCGTTGCCGGAGTCGATGTAGACCAAATTCTCCGCGTTCATAAATACCTCATGGCAGAGCTGCCGGGAGCGGTTGTTGTCCACAGCGCCAATCAGAATGACCAGCTCTGTGACCGTTTTACTGCTGTATGCGCTGACCCTCCGAACGTCGGGCTTGATCAGTTCCTCCAGCTTTTCCGCGCTCTCAATGAAGTCCGGGACATAGGAGGTCTCCAGGCCAAAGACGCCGGAGTACCGCTCGGCCACTACCCGGGCCTTGTTCAAGCCTAAATCCGCCTCGGTGAAGTTCTGCCGTACAAGGTTCTTTTCCTCCACGATATCCCCGTCGCAGACAATGAACTTTACCGGGCGCTCCAGGGCGTACAGCAGCCGGTAGAGGTGCGGGGCGATATGGCCCCCGGTCCCGCCGGCGCCAATCATGACGATTTTGACAGGGCGTTCTTTTGAGAAGATCATGCCGCCACCTCACCAAAAGGGAAGGCATTCTCCCCGGCGGGCTGGATACGGTCCAGCCAGTCCAGTGGAAAGCCCCGTTTCGGTATCGGCTCCAGGACCTGTTCCGGAGAAATGGCGCAGAAATGACCGCCGTTGCACACCCGGACAGAGAGCTCCGGGAAATAGCGGTCCAGGCGGCCCATGACCATGTAGACCCGGTTGGCCCGCTCGTCCTGGTCGTCTGTAGAGGAAAACTGTGCGGGCATATCATTGTGGGAGTGTAGGTCGGCATAGTGGAGATACCGCTCGTCGGCCAGCAGGTCATCGCCGTCCAGTACCGTGTCTACAGACATTTTCCCGACACGCTGACGGGGCACATGGAGAAAAAACTCATGCTCCACCCGGTCCCAGTAGATGTGGACCAGGGCCTCCAGCGGGTGGCCGTTCGTCCCGGCATTCATCAGGCGGCGGAACAGTGCGATGGCCTGTTCCAGCAGAGAGTATGGGATGAGGGGGAGGGCCGGCGTAAAGCCGGCCCTGATTTCATCCAGGTAGGTCACTCCGCTGGTGGGAGTGATGAACTCTCCAGCGCCTGTAACCCTCCGCTCATACACATGCCCGTCCCGGGCGGGGATGAAGCAGATGGTCTTGTCGGACGCTCTGGCGTCTGCCATGCGGGGGAAAATGCCCTTGTAGGTCCCTTCGCCCTTCTTCTGCATTTTTACCGTGGGCTTCACAATGCACTTGGGCCGCTTGTCCGTGGCCTTTTTCAACGCGTCCATAAACTCCTTGGAGCTCTCGATCTCACGCTTGAAGTCGCCAATCTTGGTCTTGCGCGGCGTGGCTACGCTCTTGGTGATCTTGCCGTAGGTGACGCTCCAGGAGATACTCTGGGCCTCGTCAAACTCGGGAAAGTCGTCCGCCTTGGCCAGACGCAGCTCATCAAAGGTCTGCTCCGTGTTCTCGATGGGCTCCTGGTTCCCGTTGTAGGAAAAGACAGGGAGCTGGGCGAAAACCGGCGCGGCGGCCTGACGGGCGTTTTTCTGCTCCTGAAGGTCCATGGCGGCCATCAGGGGGTTGGGTTCCTCCTCCGCAGGCTGTGCGGGAGGTGTTTTTGGCTGCTCCTTGGGAACGGGAGGGGCCGGGGGCGCTGCCGGAGTGGATACCGGCTGGGGCGTCGGCTGAGGGGTCGGCTGGCTGGGGATCTGCTGCACGGGCGTGGGGGCAGGCGCAGCGGGGGCAGGCGCAGCCTCCGGTTCGGCGGGCGTCATGCCGTCAAAGGGATTCTCACCGTCGTCGGCGCTGCCCAGGTCGGTAAAGCTGCCGTCTCCAAAGATATCTCCGGCGTCCAGGCCGGTGCTTTCCCCCGGGAAAGTAAACAGGTTGTTGTCACTCATGGTTTATGCTCCTTTCAAATTTTTGTGAGGACGCAAAAAACCGCAGTCCTCTCCCAAAGGAGCTGACTGCGGTTTTTGTACGTTCTCGTGTTGGTATTTAGGATTCTGACAGACCTCCAAGGGGCATAGTACCCCCCGGAGCAAATATCTGACCTGAAAAAATCTTACCTAAATACATCCTCAGAATACCATTTCCTCACGCTTTTGGATAGTTGAAGTTTCTTCTACTATTCAAATCCTTCCCGGCTGACCTGGCAGGAAGCCGGATCAAGTATAATAATCTTGCGGCCCAGCTTTCGGGCGTAACGCACGGTCGCCGCTGTTCCGCCACGCCACTCCCCATTGTAGACCGCCAGCAGGAAGGAGGCGGAGTCAACCAGCCGCCTGTTGCGGTCAAGCATACAGTTTTTGTGATATTCCCGGCTCACATACTCAACAGAATTGGCCTGCTTCAAAATGGCCTGGTACTGTTCCTGCGATGAGACTTTCCATTTGTCTGCCTGGCCCTCGCAAGGCAGAACACAGTGAAGCTCCAGTTCCGGGTGCTCAATTCTCAAGTCAAGAACGGCACGGGACGCCCAGCAGTCGGTTCCTTCGGCCATCCCGCTGAAGAAACGGGTTACACCGTTTTCCATCAGCACAGTGATTTGCTCGGCCAACGCCGTTTTCAGACGAATACACCGGCTGTCAGTTTCGTCATATTTCCACGGGAACTTATGTGGACGGTGTCCCGTAAAAGCGCAGCTTTGATTTCGCATAGTATCCCCTCTGATACATATAATTATATGTATTATACATGAATTACTAGGTTAATTCAATACATAGAATTATATGTATGATACTCTCTTGGACAAAGAGGGGGATCGTTGTGAAAAGCGTTATGGAACTTTTTCGAGAACTGCGTGAAGATCACGACTACACTCAAACAGAGGTAGCGGCAGTCTTGGGTATCTCCCAGCAGCATTATTCCAAATATGAGAGCGGTGAATACGAACTTCCCCTGCGGCATTTTATTACGTTGGCAGAATATTATGAGGTGTCCGCTGACTATCTGATTGGCCGCTGTTCCTACGATGAGAAAAAGCCTCTGGAACTTGTATATGTTACCCGTGACTGCTCCTGCGAAAAAATATTGCGGGACATACTATCTCTGGATGAGCATGGGAGAGCAGCAGTTGTTGAATATGTCGGATTGCAGAAATTAAAGGGGAAAAAGGCCGATTAAAATGCCTGGAAGTGTTCTTTCCTCTAAATGGCTCAGTGACGGCTTCCGTAAAAGTAAAGTGAATGGTACAGTAAAAGTAAAGTGAAAAAGTCAGTGTATGGGGGGTTGAAAGTAAAATCTGGACCTGCTATAATTGCTATCGTAAAGAAGTGCGGGGCCGCCGGAGCGGTCCCGTTTCATTTGGAGCGGCTGTCATAGACAGGCCGCTTTTTTCATACGCTTGACCAAAGGAGAGATGCGCTATGACGGTAATGAGTCTGGAGGAACTGCGGAAACTGGACGTGCGGGATGTAGACCCGGAAACCCTCCCGGATATCAAGGATATCCATATCGACCCCTCGCTGCCCCCAGAGCAGCGGATGGCCAGCGTCCTTCAGCAGATGAACGGGAATCCTTATTTTTTCCGCAGTGCGGGGCTGGTAGTCAAGACCTCCTTCAAAGGCGAGGCCCGGCTTCAGGCGCTCCTGGAGGACTGCCTGGAGCATTTATAATCGGACTGCTGAATCAGCAAAGCCGCCCACGTCAGAAATTCAGGCTGGACAATCTGAACGACTTCTGCTATACTGGCAGTGGATCAAATCAGAACAGCTCTGTAAAAACACTTTCTGACCGGAGCGGCTTTTGCCGTAATACCAGGTTAGGAGGCTAGTTTTTATGGAGTTTTTTTCGTGCCAAAAACCGGAGATTTACCGCTGCTATGCCTATGGGCGGCTGTCCCGGAAGGACCAGAAGACGCGGCGGGACAGCGATGAGAGCAACAGTATCAAGAACCAGCGGGACCTGATCCACGAGTACATCGGCCGGCATCCAGACTTGGAGCTGTGCATGGAGGGGTACGACGACAATTACTCCGGAACCAATTTTGACCGCCCCCATTTCCAGGAGATGATGCGGGCGATAGAGGAAGGGAAAATCGACTGCATTGTGGTCAAGGATGATTGTGTTATTTTAGAACTAAACTCAGAAAGCCCTGAAAACACGGGACTTTGTGATGTTAGTTCTGTTTTTTGACCCAAAACAGAGGATAACAAAAGCGCAGGGCGGCGCAAGGAGGGTAGGACGCCCACTGGTACAATAAAACAAGGCTTCATAGAGCGGGTATCGCTGTCGGAAAAATCCGGCGGTCGGTATCCGCTCTTTTTTTGTGTCCGCAGACTGGTACATAGGCGTGTATCCTGCCCCATCGTAGGGGCTGGGTACACGCCTTTTTTCTTTTTCCCATAAACCCACATTGAGAAAGCGAGGTGAACACAAATGCCAAGAGCAAAGAAAAAAGAGACTGAGGCACCGGCTGGGGCCGTAACGGAGACCGTCCAGCGGATGCCCCTCTCCGAACTGCACCCCTTTGAGGGGCATCCCTTCAAAGTGCTGGACGATGACTCCATGACGGAGACGGTGGAGAGCATCCGGCAGATGGGTGTAGCCAATCCCCTCATCGTGCGCCCGGACCCGGACGGCGGATATGAGATCATCTCCGGCCACCGCCGCCGCCACGCTGCGGAACTGGCGGGGCTGGACACGATCCCCGTCATTGTCCGGGAACTGGACGATGACGCCGCCGTTATCATGATGGTGGACTCCAACCTCCAGCGGGAGAACATCCTGCCCAGCGAGAGAGCCAAAGCCTACAAGATGAAACTGGAGGCTTTGAAGCACCAAGGCCAAAGACACGACCTAACATCTACACAAGTTGTGGAGAAGTTGGCCGCAGAACAGGTTGGTGATGATGCTGGTATAAGCAGGGAGTCCGTTCGGCGATTTGTCCGCCTGACAGAGCTGATCCCCGAAATCCTGGATATGGTGGATGAGAAGAAAATCTCCATGACGCCCGCCGTGGAGCTGTCCTACCTGAAGCCGGAGGAACAGCGGAACTTTCTGGAGGCGATGGACTATGCCCAGGCCGCCCCGTCCCTGTCCCAGGCCCAGCGCATGAAGAAAAAGAGCCAGGAGAGCGGCTGCACCCTGGACGATATGTGCAGCATCATGGACGAGGTGAAGAAGGACGACCTGGGGCAAATCGCGTTCAAGACCAGCGACCTCCAGAAGTTCTTCCCCAAGTCCTACACGCCCAGGCAGATGAGCGATACCATCCTCCGCCTGCTGGAGCAGTGGCAGAGGCGGCGGCAGCGGGACCAGCAGCGGTGACACGCCCCATCTGCGGGCGCATTTATGAAAAAAAGGAGGGCTTAACGCCTATGAACAGTATCCACTTTCACTTCAACGGTGATGTGAACATCAACCTGTCCCTGCCTGACAGCGCGGACAGGCCCGGCTACAAAAAGCTGGTGGACTCCCTGGAGGACTATCTGCACGACGCGGCGGAGGAGGCCGCTGTCACGGAGGCCGAGGCGGACTCCATCGTGATGGTGATGCGCCCGGACAAGACCCCGGAGGTCATGCAGGAGACCCAGTGCTGGGACGAGATTGAGAGCAAAGGCAAGTACGACTGCCTGGAGGTCGTGTCGGACGACGCCCTGGATGTGGCGGGGCTGGCGATCGTCTTTGACGGGCGGCGCGTCCTGAACCTGGGCAGGGAACGGTATCTGCTCGGCCCCGTGATCGTCTACAAGTACGATGAGGACGGGGACGGCGTTTCCCTCTCTGCGGAGGATGTGATCGCCGCCGTGGTCTACTTTGCCGACCATACCGTGACCCTCTACGCCGATGGGAAGGACTTCCCGGCGTTCCACATCTGAAACCAACGGCATCATACCTCCGGCGCCGTTTCCGAAGAAAGGGGGAATGAGATTTGCAGGAGGAAGTAGAGAACAGGACCGTAAACCTGATGATAAGTACCAGCAAACTGACGGGGCGGACGCTGGTGGCGGCATTCCGCAAGTACGCCCAGCACCGGGCGCGGGTGAAGGCCGGCAAAGCGGCGGAGGGCGACCACGGA
>NZ_QWKI01000041.1 GCF_009911645.1 Pseudoflavonifractor sp. 60 | reverse complement strand
AGCTGATCCGCAAGGACCAGGGGGCGCAGCAGATCGACATCGCCAAAAGCGGCATCAAGGACTTTGAGCGGGTGCTGAACAAGTACGGCGTGGACTACGCCATCCGAAAGGACGTGTCCCAGGAGCCGCCCCGCTTCATGGTGTTCTTCAAGGCGAAGGACGCCGATGTGCTGACCGCCGCCTTCAAGGAGTATTCCGTGAAGCTGTCCCAGAAGGAGAAGCGGCCCAGCGTCCTGAAAGCCTTGGCGCACCTGAAACAGCTTGCCAAGTCCATCCCCTCCAAGGTGCGGGAGAAGAACCAGGAGCGTGAGCGATGAACCAGAAAACAAAGAAACTCATCATCCTGAACATCCCCTATGTGGTGATCGGGCTGTTCTGCACCAACATCGGGGAGGCGTGGCGCATGGCGGCGGGTACGGACATCTCCACGAAGCTGCTGGGCTTCTTCACCTCGATGGGGGCGGCGTGGGGGAACCCCATGCCCAGCCTGCATCCCTTTGACTTGTGCATCGGCCTTGCCATCGGCGCGGCGTTCCGGCTGGTGGTGTATGTGCGGAGCAAGAACGCCAAGAAATACCGCCACGGGGAGGAGTTCGGTTCGGCGAGATGGGGCGGCCCAAAGGACATCGAGCCGTTCGCCGACCCCGTGTTTGAGAACAATGTCATCCTCACCCGGACGGAGAGCCTGACCATGAACAGCCGCCCCAAGGACCCCAAGACCGCCCGGAACAAGAATGTGCTGATCGTCGGCGGCTCCGGCAGCGGCAAAACAAGGTTTTGGCTCAAGCCGAACCTCTTACAGTGCCATAGTTCGTATGTCATCACTGACCCCAAAGGGGGGATCGTCGAGGAGTGCGGAGCCGTCCTGGTGCGGAACAAGTACCGCATCAAGATTTTCAACACCATCAACTTCAAAAAGTCGATGCATTATAACCCCTTCGCCTATATCCATGACGAAAAGGACATTTTGAAGCTGGTGACGACCCTGATGGCGAACACCAAGGGGGACGGCAAGAGCGGCGGGGACGGGGACTTCTGGGAGAAAGCCGAAAAGCTGCTCTACACGGCGCTCATCGCCTATATCCACTATGTCGCCCCCGTGGAGGAGCAGAACTTCGGGACGCTCATCACCTTCCTGAACGCGATGGAGGTCCGGGAGGACGATGAGACGTTCCAGAACCCGGTGGACCAGATGTTTGAGGCGCTGGAGCAGAAAAGCCCCAACCACTTCGCCGTCCGGCAGTACAAACTTTTCAAGCTCAGCGCCGGCAAGACGGCAAAGTCCATCCTCATCTCCTGCGGCGCGAGGCTGGCCCCCTTCGACATCGCCGAACTGCGGGAGATCACCCGATATGACGAGCTGGAGCTGGACACCCTGGGGGACCGCAAGACCGCCCTGTTCCTCATCATGAGCGACACGGACAGCACCTTCAACTTCCTCATCAGCATGATATACAGCCAGCTTTTCAATCTGCTGTGCGAGAAAGCCGATGATGTGTACCACGGGCGGCTCCCGGTCCATGTGCGCTGCCTCATTGACGAGTGCGCCAACATCGGGCAGATACCGAACCTGGAGAAGCTGGTGGCGACCATCCGAAGCCGGGAGATTTCCGCCTGCCTGGTCTTGCAGGCGCAGAGCCAGCTGAAGGCCATCTACAAGGACAACGCCGATACCATCATCGGCAACATGGACACCCGCATCTTCCTCGGCGGCAGTGAGCCTACCACCTTGAAGGAGCTTTCCGCCGCCCTGGGCAAGGAGACCATAGATATGTTCAACACCGGGGTGAGCAAGGGCAGCCAGGAGTCCCACAGCGTGAACTACCAGCGGACGGGCCATGAGCTTGCCAGCGTGGACGAGCTGGCGGTGCTGGACGGCGGCAAGTGCATCCTCCAGCTCCGGGGCGTGAGGCCGTTTTTGTCGGACAAGTACGACCTGACGAAGCATCCCAATTTCCAGTACACGGCGGACTGTGACGAGAAGAACCGCTTTGACATCGAGAAGTTCCTGGACCACCGGCTGAAGCTGAAGGCGAAGGACGAATTTGAAGTGATCGACGCGGACGGATGAGCGTCACGCCGTAAAGCCCCCTCTGCGGGGGCTTTTCTCGTATCCGAAGGGCGTTTTCCCCCTGCGTGGGACAACGCCCGCCCGTAATGAAGCTGCCGGCAAACATGATGATATGGGCAGGCATCCAACGGGCGGGCTGACCAGGCGGGGCGGCGGACGCCCTTTTTGTATCTTCAAGACCATCCAATAAACCGGGCGGGGCAAAGGCTCCGCCCCCTGTCTTTAAGGAGGACAAAGTTATGGCATTTTTCAACAGTGCGATCGGTGTGTTGCAGACCCTCGTTGTGGCGCTGGGCGCCGGCCTTGGCGTGTGGGGCGCGATCAACCTTCTGGAGGGCTACGGCAACGACAACCCCGGAGCCAAGAGCCAGGGCATGAAGCAGTTGATGGCCGGCGGCGGTGTCGCCCTCATCGGCATCACCCTCGTTCCCCTGCTGTCCGGCCTGTTCACCGCTCCCTGATCCGGGCTGTCTGACGGCAGAGGCACAGGGCATCCCCCTCTCCGGCCTGCCAGCGATGGAGCTGTCCCCACTTATGACAATGACAGGCATCCATCCGGCGGGCCAGACCGGGGAAAGCCCATGTTCCCGCAACAAAAACAACAACTTTCCGGGCGGGGGACCTCCCGCCCGCCAACTTTAAGGAGGACAAAGTTATGGCATTTTTCAACAGTGCGATCGGTGTTTTGCAGACCCTCGTTGTGGCGCTGGGCGCCGGCCTCGGCGTGTGGGGCGCGATCAACCTTCTGGAGGGCTACGGCAACGACAATCCCGGAGCCAAGAGCCAGGGCATGAAACAGCTGATGGCCGGCGGCGGTGTCGCCCTCATCGGCATCACCCTCGTTCCCCTGCTGTCCGGGCTGTTCACCGCTCCCTGACCTGCCCCGCAGGAAAGGACCCGCTGTGACCAAGGCAGGGCGGCGCGCAGCCGCCGCCCTGCTACCCTGATGAAAGGACAAGGTATTTGATTTGGGCAGTATTCTTGACGCGATAGCGGACTGGCTCAAAGAGCTCCTTATCAGCGGGATAATGGGCAATCTCACAGGCGTTTTCGATTCGGTCAACTCCCGTGTGGGGGAGATCGCCGCCGATGTGGGCATGACCCCGGCGAACTTCTCTCCGGGCATCCTCTCCATGATACGGAATGTGTCGGAGTCGGTCATCCTCCCCATAGCAGGGCTGATCCTCACCTTCATTGCCTGTTATGAGCTGATACAGCTCATCATCGAGCATAACAACTTAGCAAACTTCGAGACCTGGACCATCTTCAAGTGGATATTCAAGACCTTCGTGGCCGTCACGCTCATCTCCAACTGCTTCAATATCGTGATGGCGGTCTTTGATGTCTGCCAGACGGTGATCTCCGGGAGCGGCGGCATCATCGGCGCGTCCACGGCGGTCAGCGACTCGGCCATCGCCGCGATGGAGGCCACGCTGGAGACCTACGGCGTGGGTACTCTGCTGGGCATCTACCTGATGAGCTTCGTCATCCAGCTCACCCTCTGGATACTCTCCATCGTGATCTTTGTCATCGTCTACGGGCGCATGATCGAGATATACCTGATGACGAGCCTCGCACCCATCCCGCTGTCCACCTTCGGCAACCGGGAGCAGAGCCAGACCGGGCAGAACTACCTCCGCTCCCTGTTCGCCCTGGGCTTCCAGGGCTTTCTTATCATGATCTGTGTCGGCATCTACGCTGTGCTGATACAGTCCATCTCGTTCACTTCGGATATAGTCGCCTCCCTCTGGGGCGTTGTGGGGTATACCGTCCTTCTGGTGTTCACCCTGTTCAAGACCGGGGGCCTCGCCCGAAGCGTACTGAACGCCCACTGACCGGGAAAGGAGGTTTTCATGGCAGCGTATATCTCTATCCCCCGCGACCTGACGCGGGTAAAGTCCAAGGTGTTCTTTGGGCTGACGAAACGGCAGCTTGCCTGCTTTGGGGCGGCGGCGCTCATCGGCGTCCCGGCGTTCTTCCTGATGAAGCGTTCCGGCAACACCAGCCTTGCCGTCATGGGGATGATCGTCCTCATGCTCCCGCTGTTCTTCCTCGCCATGTACGAGAAGGACGGGCAGCCGCTGGAGACGGTGGCGCGGCACTTCATCCAGGCGAAGTTCATCCGCCCGAAGGTGCGCCCCTATGCGACCAACAACTATTACTCTGCCCTGATGCGGCAGGACCAAGTGGAAAAGGAGGTACAGGCCATTGTTCAAAACGCAGAAAGGCGGGCGCGGGAAAGCGGACCCCATCGCCCTTCCCGCAAGCCTGACAAAAGCGGAGAAAAAACAGATCAGGGCCATCATCGAGAAGGCCCGCAGGGATGACGGGACACCCCGCACCGCCCAGCAGTCCATCCCGTTCCAGCGGATGTTCCCGGACGGCATCTGCCGTGTCACCGACAACTACTACACCAAGACCGTCCAGTTCAACGACATCAACTACCAGCTCGCCCAGCAGGAGGACAAGACGGCTATCTTTGAGGAGTGGTGCAGCTTCCTCAACTTCTTCGACAGCTCCATCCGTTTCGAGCTGTCCTTCATGAACATGGCGACCGACGCGGAGAGCTTCGAGAAGTCCGTCCGCATCCCGCCCGCTGGGGACGCCTTTGACAGCGTCCGGGCGGAGTACAGCCAGATGCTGAAAAGCCAGCTTGCCAGGGGCAACAATGGTCTCACCAAGGCGAAGTACCTGACCTTCGGCATCGAGGCGGCGTCCATGCGGCAGGCGAAGCCCCGGCTGGACCATGTGGAGACGGACCTGCTGAACAACTTCAAGCGCATCGGCGTGGCCGCCTCCGTACTGAACGGGAAAGAGCGCCTGCGCCTGATGCACTCCATGTTCCACATGGGGGAGCGTGAGCCCTTTGCCTTTGAGTGGAAGTGGCTGGTGGAGTCCGGGCTTTCCGTCAAGGACTTCATCGCCCCCGCCGCCTTTGCCTTCAACGGCCGGCGCACCTTCCAGGTGGGCGGTATGTACGGCGCCCTATCGTTCCTGTCCATCACGGCCTCGGACATCAGCGACCGTATGCTGGCGGACATCCTGGACATCGACTCCAGCCAGATCGTCACCATGCACATCCAGTCCATCGACCAGAACAAGGCCATCAAGACGGTGAAGCACACCATCACGGAGCTGGACCGGAGCAAGATCGAGGAACAGAAGAAGGCCGTCCGCGCCGGGTACGACATCGACATCATCCCCTCCGACCTCGCCACCTACGGCAGGGACGCCAAGGCGCTGCTGAAGGAATTGCAGAGCCAGAACGAGCGGATGTTCATGGTGACATTCCTGGTGATGAACACCGGGCGCACCGAGCAGGAGCTGGAGACCAATGTGTTCCAGTCCCAGAGCATCGCCCAGAAGCACAACTGCGTCCTGCGGCGGCTGGACTTCCAGCAGGAGCAGGGCCTGATGTCCTCCCTGCCGCTGGCGCAGAACCTCATCGAGATACAGCGGGGGCTTACCACCAGCTCCACCGCCATCTTCATCCCGTTCACCACGCAGGAGCTGTTCCAGGACCGGAAGGAGTCCCTCTACTACGGCCTGAACGCCCTGAGCAACAACCTCATCATGGTGGACAGGAAATCCCTGAAAAATCCCAACGGCCTCATCCTGGGTACGCCCGGTTCCGGCAAGTCCTTTGCCGCCAAGCGGGAGATCGCCAACGCCTTTTTGGTGTCGGACGATGATGTCATCATCTGCGACCCGGAGGCGGAGTACGCGCCCCTGGTGGAGCGGTTCGGCGGCCAGATCATCAGGATCAGCCCGTCCAGCAGCCAGTATGTCAACCCGATGGACATCAACCTGAACTACTCCGAGGAGGACAACCCCGTTGCGCTGAAAGCCGACTTCATCCTCTCCCTCTGCGAGCTGGTGGTGGGCGGCAAGGAGGGCCTCCAGCCGGTGGAGAAAACGGTCATCGACCGCTGTGTCCACCAGATATACCAGAAGTATTTCGAGGACCCCAGGCCGGAGAATATGCCCCTCTTGCAGGACCTCTACGAGGCGCTCTTAAAGCAGGAGGAAAAGGAGGCCCGCCATGTGGCGACCGCCCTTGAAATTTATGTCACCGGCTCCCTGAACATCTTCAACCACCGCACCAATGTGGACATCACCAACCGCATCGTCTGCTTCGACATCAAGGACCTGGGCAAGCAGATGAAGAAGATCGGGATGCTGGTGGTGCAGGACCAGGTGTGGGGGCGCGTGACCCAGAACCGCAGCGCAGGCAAGGCCACCCGGTATTTCATGGACGAGTTCCATCTGCTCCTGAAGGAGGAGCAGACGGCGGCCTACTCCGTGGAGATTTGGAAACGGTTCCGCAAATGGGGAGGCATCCCCACCGGCATCACCCAGAATGTGAAGGACCTGCTCTCCAGCCGGGAAGTGGAGAACATCTTTGAGAACAGCGACTTCATCATCATGCTCAACCAGGCGGCGGGGGACCGCGCCATCCTGGCGAAGCAGCTCAACATTTCGCCCCACCAGCTCTCCTATGTGACCCACTCCGGCGAGGGTGAGGGGCTGCTGTTTTTCGGCAATGTGATCCTGCCCTTCGTGGACCGTTTCCCCACCGACCTGGAACTCTACAAGATCATGACGACCAAGCTGACGGAGGTCAGGAAGCGGGAGGTAGACAATGGCTGATAAGGCGCGCCGCCTCCATTTTACGGAGGATGAGCTTTCTGACCGGGACATCCGCAGGGCGGCGAAAAAGGCGGACAAGGCCGCCGATAAAGCGGACCGGGCGAATGAGAAGCTCCCGACAAAGAGGCGTGTGCGTATCACCCGTGACAGCGGCAGGGCCGAGGCCGTGGATGAGCGGCTGTCGGATAAGCTCCACCAGTCCCGGCAGTCCTCCAAGGCGGACAGGGAAAAGGAAAAATCCCCCTCGAAAAGGCGGTCCCGCACCACCGCCAGAAGCGGCAAGGCGGAGACCACCGCGGAGCGGCTCTCGGATAAGCTGCGCCCGGAACGGCAGTCTACGAAAGCCGCAAGGGGCAAGCTCCGCATCGAGGTGACGGAAGCCACCGCCCAGAAGCCGGGGGCGGGTGGCCGGGCGGCGGTGAACGCCCCCGCCGCTGCCCTATACGCGGCAAGGAACACCGTCCGGGATGCCGTGGGCCGGTCGGACGATGACGGTGAGGGCAACTCCGGCGCGGACGCCCTGCAAAGTGGGGAGTCCACGGTGCGGAACACCGGGAACGTCGTGAACAACCGCCATTACAGCCACAAGCTGAAACAGTACGACAAGGCGGCGAGGCTGGAGCGGAAGTCGGACAGCGCCAATGTGGAGGCCCTGTACCAGCGGGAGCGCCACAATTCCCCCAACCATTCCTCCAATCCCATCTCCAAGTGGCGGCAGAAGCAGGAACTGAAAAAGCGGTATATGGAGGCCAAGGCCAGCGGCAAAGCCGGGGCTTCCGGGGCGGCGAAGGGCGGAAAAAAGGCCACCGAGGGAACGAAGTCACTGGTGGATAAAGGGATTGAGTTTGTAAAGGAGCATCCCAAAGCCATCCTTATCGCTGGTGTCCTGGGGCTGCTCATCATGCTCATCGCCGGGATGTTCTCATCCTGCACCGCCATGTTCGCCGGGAGCGGGAATGCGGTGCTGGGGACCTCCTACACGGCGGAGGACGCTGACATCCTGGGGGCCGACGCGGACTATTCCGCGCTGGAGACTGCCCTGGACAACCAGATAAGCAATATCGAAAGCACCCACCCCGGCTATGACGAGTACCGCTACGACCTGGCGGAGATCGGCCACAACCCCTATGAGCTGGCCTCCTACCTGACGGTCCTGTTCGAGGACTACACCAGGACGGAGGTGCAAAGCACCCTGCAAAGCCTGTTTGCCCAGCAGTACACCCTCACCCTCACGCCGGAGGTAGAGGTCCGCTACCGCACAGAGACCAGGACGGACAGCGAGGGCAACGACTACGATGTGGAAGTGCCGTACAACTATCATATCCTCAATGTGAAGCTGACCAACAAGGGGCTGGGGGCGGTGATCCGGGACTCCGGGCTGACAACGGAGCAGGCCGACCGCTACGATGTGCTGATGACCACCAGCGGCAACCGTTCGGAGCTGTTCGGGGAGGATGTGTACGGCGTGGCCGGGGGCGAGTACACGGACTACGACATCCCTGGCGAGGCGCTGACCGATGAGAAATTCCGCAGGATGATAACCGAGGCGGAGAAGTATCTGGGCTACCCCTATGTCTGGGGCGGCAGTTCCCCCAGCACAAGTTTTGACTGCTCCGGCTTCGTGTCGTGGGTCATCAACCACAGCGGCAACGGCTGGAACGTGGGGCGGCTGGGCGCCAGGGGGCTGAAAAATATCTGCGACATCATCCCGCCCGACCAGGCGAAGCCGGGAGACCTGATCTTCTTCCACCACACCTACGACGCCCCGGACCCCAGCGACGCCACCCATGTGGGCATCTATGTGGGCGATGGGATGATGATCCACTGCGGAAATCCCATCTCCTACGCCAGCACCGAGAGCAGCTATTGGCAGAGCCATTTCCTATGCTTCGGGCGCATCAGGTGACGCCGCTGGCAAGACCACAAGACCAGGGGAGGTGAGGAACAAGATGGATGAGATGGGGAAAGACCCGCGCCAGCCATCCGAGGCATATCCTGGCGATACCATCGGGAGCCTGATGGCCGAGTGTGAGCTGCTGGAGCAGTATATCGGCGGCGAAAAGGACCGGCTGGAACGCTTCATGCTGGAGACAGGCGGCGCAAGTGACGCATCTGACCGCATAGAGGAGCGGATAGCCATCCTGCAAGATATGCTCACATCGGCGGAAGGCCGCTTGCAGGCGCTGTATGACGCCCAGGAGCGGGAGGCTTTTGCGCCGGAGAAGGAAACCGCGGGGCGGGCATCAGTGATAAAGGACCTCGGCGAGAAAAAGGCGGCAGCAACACGGAAACCGCCTGAAATGAAAAAGGAGCGGAAAGCCCCAGGCATGGATATGGAACGGTAACGGCCCATCCCTGCCCTAAAGCGTTTCAGGCACAAACAAAAGGAGCGAAAATGAGCGAGAAACTGGACAAGATCGGGGCCGAACGGGACCGCGCAAGAGAAAAGCGCGACCAGTGGGACGCCCGTTACAAGGAGCTTTGCCAGAAATATATCCAGCAGGAGAACACGGAGATCCATGAGATGGTGCGGGCGCGGAACATGACCCCGGACCAGCTTGCGGAGGTCCTGAAAGCCCTGCAAGGCGGGCTGCTCCCCTTCCCGGCCGCTGTGCCGGGGGCGGGCGCGCCGGCTGGCCGTGACAACAACACTTCTGAGATCAAGGAGGATAAAGAGCATGAAGATCAATAGCATGATCGCCGGCCTTATGGCGGGCGTTCTGATGATGGGGAACCTCTCCGCCGTGTGCTTTGCGGCGGACAATTCCCCGGTTTCCACGGAGGGGGCCGCTGGGACAGAGACCGTGGAGACAGCCCCCGCTGGAACGGACGGGACTGCCGGGGACGCTGTGGAGACTGACAGCCCCGCCCTGCCCGATGGCGCCACCCTCGGCACGAAGATCGTCCTGCCGGAAGGTGTGACGATCAGCGAGGACGGGAAGATCACCTTTTCCGCCCAGGGCATGGAGCAGATCATGGAGGCCCTGATGGGCGCCGATACCAGCAAGGATACCAGCGAGGAGACCGATACCGACGCTGTCGCCGATGCCGGGACGGAGGCGGCGACAGAAACCGTTGCCGTTGGCACAGTCAATGTCCGCAGCGACACCTACCTGAACCTCCGCTCCGGCTCCGGCATGGAACACTCGGTGATCGGGCATCTGCTCCGTGGGACGGAGGTGGAGGTCATCGGCGAGAGCGGCGACTGGTATGAGGTCGTGGTCCCGGAGGCCACCGGGTATGTCTACAAGGACTATCTGGATGTGGCGGAACAGGAGGTCCCCACCGCCCCGCCCGCGGATGACGGGCAGGATTCGCCTGACACAAGCGGTGGCTTTGACGAGGACACCCTGATGATGATGCTCCTGCTGATGATGAGCATGGGGAGTACCGACACGGCAGAGCCTCCCTCCGCCGCCCTCACCCCGGACGGGAACCTGACGCTGGTGGACGATTATGACGAGGCCCATGCGGACGGCTCCGGCAAGCAGTTCATCACGCTGGTGACAAAGGCCGGGAACACTTTCTACCTCATCATCGACCGGGATGACGAGGGGGAGCAGACCGTCCACTTCCTGAACCTGGTGGACGAGGCGGACCTGCTGGCCCTGATGGACGAGGACGAGGCGGCGAAGTACGCCAAGCCGGAGACGGAGGTACAGCCGCCCGCCGAGACCCAGCAGCCGGAGGACAACGCGGACAAGCCGGATGAGGAAAAGCCAGCGCCCAAGGCCAACCCCCTGCCTGCCCTGCTCCTTGTGCTGGCGCTGCTGGGTGGAGGCGGCTTCTTCGCCTATACGAAGTTCTTCAAGGGCGGCGGGAAGAAGGAACAGGCCAAGCCGGACCCGGACGCCGACTATTCGGAGGATGACGAGGACTACGGCCTCCCGGAGGACATTGGGCTTGACGATGAGGACGAGGATGGCTTTGACGGGTCGGACGATGAGCCGGTCTAAGCGGAGCCGTCTGTATCTGATGGAACAGTCTGCGGCTGGCGGCTGGGACCAGCCGCAGACCCTTTTGCAAGACAGGAGGAACGGCTATGCGTATTGACCCCCGAAGGTTTCTTGAACTTTTGGTCCTCCTGATGATCTGCCTGTGGCTGACGCTCATTTGTCTGAACGGCTTTCCAAAAGCCTATGGCGGATATGCCGTATCCATGTTACAATGGATGCAGTAATGCCGGGAGGTGGCGGATATGGGCGCGAGGGGCTGGAAAGACCTGAAAGCAAAACAGAAGCAGAAGTTATCCGAGGTCATGTTCGGCGTGGTCTGCGCCCATTATAAAGAGCATGGGCGGATGCCCGCCGATGCGGAACTGGAGAAGCTGGCAAAGACGGCCTTCACCAAGATACAGGGCCGGGGGCTGGGCTTATCCTATGAGACCGTCCATGATGTTTTCCTGAAAAAACAGGCCAGATTTGCGGAGCGGATCGAGAAGAACGGCCTCCCGGAGCCGCCGAAGCCCAAGGTGAGGAAAACCGAGGCGGAGAAGCTGGCGATCAAGCGGGCCGTCCGGAAACGGAAAAAGGCAAGGCTGGCGGCGCAGGAGCAGCAGAAACTGCTGGAGCAGGATGACCGCTTCTTCTATATCGCCGGGTACACCTCCGGGGGCGCCCCCTATGGCGTCACCTGGGAGGAGATGGGGCTGGAGCCCTGGGAGGAACTGGAGTAACTGAATAGACTTTGTATCAGCGGTCTGTGTATGGCAGGCCGCTTATTTTTTACCCAAAACAAGGAAAGGAGCGACTGCCTATGAGCAAACTCGTGATCTGCGAGAAGCCTTCGGTGGCGCAGAGCATCGGCAAGGTGCTGGGCGCCTCGAAACGGTGTGACGGCTACCTGGAGGGCGGCGGGTATATCGTGAGCTGGTGCGTGGGCCATCTGGTGGAGCTGGCCCAGCCGGAGGCTTACGGCGAGACCTACGCCAAGTGGCGGCTGGAGGACCTGCCCATCCTGCCGGAGAAGTGGCAGTACCAGGTGTCCCCGTCCACCAAGAAGCAGTTCCAGGTGTTGAAGGAGCTGATGGGCCGGGAGGATGTGGCCTCCATCGTGGAGGCCACCGATGCCGGACGGGAGGGCGAGCTGATCTTCCGGCTGGTCTACCACCAGTGCAAATGCCGGAAACCCTTTGAGCGGCTGTGGATCTCCTCTATGGAAGACGCCGCCATCCGGGAGGGCTTCGCCAGCCTGAGACCGGGAACGGAATACGATGCCTTGTATGAGGCTGCCCTGTGCCGGGAGCGCGCCGACTGGATCGTCGGCATCAACGCCACCCGGCTTTTTTCATGCAAGTACGGCCCCACTCTCAATGTGGGCCGGGTGATGACGCCCACGCTGGCGATGGTCTGTGACCGGGAGGCGGCGATCAGCGGTTTCCAGTCCGAGCCGTTCTACACCGTCCAGCTTGTGCCGGAGGGCTTTGCGGCGAACGGAGAGCGTATGAAGAAGAAAACCGAGGCGGAGAAGGTGGCGGGGGAGTGCCGCATGGCTGGTACGGCCACCGTGGTAAAGGCGGAGCGCAGGGACAGGGCGGAGAAGCCCCCGGCGCTCTACGACCTGACATCCCTCCAGCGGGACGCCAACCGCCAGTTGGGATTCACGGCGCAGCAGACCCTCGACTACACCCAGAGCCTCTATGAGAAGAAGCTCGTCACCTACCCCCGGACGGACAGCCGTTGCCTAACGGAGGATATGGCGGGGATGCTGCCGGGGCTGGTGGAGATGGTGCAGAAAAAGCGGGGCATCTCCCCGGACACCCCCGCGCCGGTGAACACCGCCCAGGTCATCAACGGGAAGAAAGTCACCGACCACCACGCCATCATCCCCACGAAAACGCTGGAGTCCGCCGACCTCGCCGGCCTGCCCTCCGGGGAGCTGGCAGTGCTGGACCTGATCGCCCTGCGCCTTGTCTGCGCCGTGGGCGACCCCTGCCACTACTCGGAGACCACCGTCACGCTGGAGTGTGCCGGACACCAGTTCAAGTCCAAGGGCAAGACGGTCACGGACCCCGGCTGGCGGGCGTATGTTACCGTCGCCGATGGGGAGAAGGATGGGGATGACACGCCGCCCATCCCCGCCCTTGCGGAGGATGCGGAGCTGCCCCTCGCCAAGGTGGAGCTGAAAGAGGGCAAGACGACGCCCCCCAAGCGGTTTACGGAGGACACTCTCCTTCAAAGTATGGAGTCCGCAGGGGCGGAGGAGATGCCCGAAGATGTGGAGCGCAGGGGCATCGGCACTCCCGCCACCCGCGCCGCCATCATCGAGAAGCTGGTGCAGAAGGGTTTTGTGGAGCGCAAGGGGGACAAGAAGGCCAAGGCGCTGGTCCCCACAGACAAGGGCCGCACCCTGGCCGCCGTTGTGCCGGAGCAGATACAGTCCCCTTCCATGACGGCGGAGTGGGAGGAGAAGCTGCTGGGCATCGAGAAGGGCGGCTATGCGCCTGACGATTTCATGCGGGAGATCGCCGGGATGGTGACGGACCTTGTAAAGAACTATGAGACGGTGAAAGGAGTGGAGATCAAGATGCCGGGCAACAACAGCAAGGTGATCGGGAGCTGCCCCCACTGCGGGGCGGATGTGGCGGAGCGTGACAAGGGCTGGTTCTGCACTCATAGGGTTCCCGCAAAATCGACAGATTTTGTGGGAGAAGGAGGAGCAACGGAACGGAGCGGATGCTCGCCGCAAGGCGGGCGTAGCGAAGTGGAGTTTGTGACGACGCAGTGCCGCTTCGTCCTCTGGAAGGACAACGCCTACTTCAAGAAGATCGGAAAGCACCTGACCGGGAGCATGGCGGAGAAGCTGGTGAAGAACGGCCGCGTCAGGCTGAAGGACTGCAAGAGCCAGCGGACGGGCAGGACCTATAACGCCGATGTCCTGCTCACCACCGAGGAGGACGGCCGGGCGAAGTTCCAGATGGAGTTCGATAACAGTAGGAAGAACAGCGGAGGGAAAAAGAATTGAATAGAGAGCAGCTTACGCTCGGTTCCCTGTTTGACGGCATAGGAGGTTTCCCCTATGCCGCCTCTTTTTATGGGATCAGGCCCCTGTGGGCCAGCGAGATCGTCCCGGAGTGCGTTTCCGTGACGAAGAAGCACTTCCCGGACATGGAACACGTTGGCGACATCACGAAGCTCCACGGCGGCAAGCTGCCGCCCGTGGACATCATCACCTTCGGCTCCCCCTGCCAGGACCTGAGCGTGGCATCGGGCAAGCGCCTGGGCCTTGCCGGGGAGCGGAGCGGCCTCTTTCTGGAGGCCATCAGGATCATCAGAGAAATGCAGGAGGCGACCAATGGAGAATACCCGAAATTCGCGCTCTGGGAAAATGTCCCCGGAGCCTTGTCAAGTTCTTCCCGGCGTGACTTTAAGGCTGTGCTGGAAGCGTTCACAGACGCCGAAGTTCCAATGCCTGGTTCTGGACGGTGGGCAAACGCCGGGATGGTACGAGGCCGAGGCGTTGACCTCGCTTGGTGCGTGTACGACGCCCAATACTTCGGAACAGCACAGCGGCGCCGGCGTATCTTTCTTATCGCAGATTTTAGAGGCGAACGCAGCGGAGAAATACTCTTTGTCCCCAAAAGCCTGTCAGGGTATTTTGCGGCGGGCGGAACGCCGCGGCAAGGACCTGCCGCCTATGCTCAAAGCGGCGCTGGAACAGCAGGCGCGGGGATAGACGGCTACAATGCCCAGCTTACCGGCCATGTGGCGGCCACGCTGGGGACGAACTGCGGGATGTCCACCGGGCGCAACGGCGTGATCGAAATGGCGGACGGTATGGGAGCGGCGGTCCCCGCCATCTCCATGCGTATCCGCTGCGGCTGTGAGGGCGGCGGCAAGGGGCCTCTGCTCCAGATAGAAAAGAGCGGCACTCTGGCGACCGGGAACGACCAATACCTCTTTGCGCCGAAAAATGCGGTGGAGATACTGAACGACCAGGGCGGAGATTCCCTTAGTGTGGAGAAGGGCGGCGTATCGCCCACCCTCCGCAGCCAGACCCACGGCAATCTGCCCATCACCGCATACGCTATCCAAGGCTCCCTGATCGGCAGGGCGGACGGGAACGGGCCGCAGGGGGATGGTATCAACGAGAATGTGTCCTTCACCCTCAACACCATCGACCGCCACGCCGTCTGCATGGCGACCGGGCAGGAGGAGCAGCCGCCCACTGTGGCCGCTGGCTTCGACCTCCAGCAGATCACCAGCAAGACGAACCGCTCCACCCTGAAGCCCGTCCAGCCCACCCTCTGCGGGGCGGGCAGTCCCCATGTTGTCACGGCTCCGCTGTGCATGGCGACCGGGCAGTCTAACGCCGAGATCATGGAGGAGAAGTCGCCCACGCTGGTGGCAGGGCATGAACAGCCCATTGTGACCCACCCCCAGATCGCCGGGACGCTCTGTGCCTCCGGCGCGGGGCTTTCCCGCCCTGCCGGACAGGGGAACGAGCTGGACTTCTGCGTGGTGAGCGCGGGCTTCAAGCACAAGGCCGGCAGCCAGTCCGGGAGCATCGGCTTCCAGGAGGAGACCGCCCCCACCCTTCTGGCGGGCCAGCAGAGCGCCGTGATGAAAGCCTATGTCATCGGCGCCTACCATTCTGGCGGGATGCTTTCGGACAATCCCCAAAGTGGCTTCTATGAGGCAGATACCTCCCGGACGCTGGACCTGAACGGCGGGAACCCCTGCTGCAATCAGGGTGGCATGGCCGTCGTGGAGGGCGCTGACGGGCCGGAGGCCGCCGCCGTGGACTGCCGCAACCTCCGGGAGACGGATGAGGTCAGCGGCACACTGCTGGCAAAGGCGGCATCAGGCGGCTACTCGCTGAACTACCAGAACCCCGTCCGCACCGGGCTTTGCGTGAGGAGGCTCACCCCCACCGAGGCCGAGCGTTTGCAGGGCTACCCGGACGGCTGGACGGAGACCGGCGCAGACGGCAGGGCCATCAGCGACACGAAGCGTTACCAGATGCTCGGCAACAGCGTGGCCGTACCCTGTGTGGCGTATATCATGCAGGGCATCCGTGACGCCGTGGGCGGTGAGTGATATGCTGTCGCTGGTCCCCGTCTCCCTGCGGGAGGCGAACGAGTTCGTGTGCCAGCACCACCGCCACCATAAGCCCACGGTGGGACACAAGTTCTCTATCGGTGTCCGGGAGGACGGGCGGCTCGCCGGTGTTGCCATCTGCGGCCGCCCGGTGAGCCGCTTCCTGGATGACGGCTATACGCTGGAGGTCAACCGCCTCTGCACCGATGGGGCGCGGAACGCTTGCAGTATGCTCTATGGGGCGGCGGTCCGGGCGGCGAGGGCGATGGGCTATAAAAAGGTCATCACCTATATCCTGGACAGCGAGTGCGGCGCGTCCCTGAAAGCCTCCGGCTTCGTGTGCGAGGGGCCTGCCGGGGGCTTGGAGTGGACGGGCAGGCGTAGGCCCAGGGACAGCGGGCAGTATCCCCGCCAGATGAAAACAAGATGGGTCAAAATTTTGAGACAGGAGGACTGATAGAATGGCTGATACGGAACTGAGCAGCAAACTGTATGAGAAAGCGTCGGCGGAGCAGGACAAGTTCAGGGCATGGCTAATGGACCAGCCGCCCGCCGACATCTTGAACCACGCTGTCGAGTATGCGGTGCGGGAGGACATCCTGATGGAGATCGGGGCGCTGGAACTGCCTGACGATCAGGCGAGGGCGCTGCTGGCCTCCCCGGACACGATGGCGGACATCTACAAGACCTTCTCCAAGATGGTCGATACCGGGCATATGGATGTGGTCCGGGAGAGCATTGAGGACCGGGCGGAGACCCTTATCCAGGGCGGTATCCTGACCCCGCCGAAGCAGGAAGTGGTGGAGCTTTTTGGCGTCAAGGCCCTGTTCCTCAATGAGCGGGTCAGGCAGGAGGATGTGCCGGAGGGCCTCTACCGCTATGATCTGCGCGGTTCAGACTATGATCCTGGCGACCCGGCCTTAGTTGAAAATCGCGTGGTAGTCAACCACGCCGGGACCATCCTCGCCGCAAAGCCCTTGGACATCCCCAAGGAGGGATTTCTGGAGCTTGGAGATGAGCTGAACTTCACGGGTGATGAAATGACCGTGGAGGAGTTCGTGGGCAGGTATGCCAACCCGGAGTTGGCGGAAGCCGCCTACCTTGTTGACCGCTCATCCCTTCTCCATGTGCGGGAGGATGCGGACGGCAATTTTGGATACGCCGTGTTCGATAAACAGACCAAGGAGAAAACCGCCGAGGGGACGGTCACGGCGGATGCCGTCTGGGGTGAGATCGACCCCACCCATGACCCGCTGGCGGTGGCGCGGGATGCCGCTGTCAGAGCGGCGGGACTGGACGGCATCGAGATGGCTCAGGTGGGCTTGACTTCCTTGAAGGAGTTCCCCAGATCGGACATCTACCGCCGCTCCATCTGGGAGCCGGAGACACTGCCGAAGGATGACATCCGCTTCATCAACAGCGGCTATGAGGAGCAGTTCCGCATCCCGGACGGCGGTACGATCCAGGTGGAGTACCCGGACAGGACCTTCTCCGCCAAGTGCGAGTATATCGACGACTACCACACCTATGTCGGGAGCGAGGTCTACCATATCTGCCAGTTCGCCGAGGTGCTGGAGCGTGGCGGGGGCGTCTGCCGCCCGGAGCCAGAGCTGGATGCGGAGCAGGCGGCGTGGAAGATCGGCTGGAACGCCTATCTCGCCGTGGAGTGCGGGGCGGGCCATTGGGACTACCATCTGTACGATGAGAAATTCAACGAGACCAAGAGCGGCGAACTGGAGGTCGTGGGCTGCTCCATCAACGAGGTGCGGGATATGGTCCTCTTTGAGAACAAACTGGAGCGCCGCTCCATGACCCCCACCGACCACGGGATGCTGATGGAAAAGGCGGCCATGCGGGCGCAGGAGGCGCAGGACGAGAAGCGGGAGTCCGTCCTGGGCCAGCTTTCCGCCTTGAAGTCCAGTGCGAAGGGACACCCCGCCCCCGCCCCGGCGAAGAAGCGGGACGAGGCCAGCTTATGAGCCGCCAGAAGCTGACCCTTGCGGAGCAGGAGACCATCATCCTGTGGGACAATGAGCTGGACACGGCGGAGGTCTACACCCATGACGCAAGGCTCATCAATAAGCTCCGGGAGCTTTCCCAACGGTTCCCGGAGGACTATGTTCTGGAGCGTTCCGGGCCGGGGCGGTCCGTGACCTACCGTATCCCCAAGCGGTGCGTGGGTATCCGCCCGCCGTACAGCGAGGAACGCCGGCAGCGGCAGAGGCGGGACGCAAAGGAGAACGGCCTGCCTTTCTTGAGGAAGGAGGAACAGAATGTCTGACATCAAAAAATGGGACGAGGTGAACGGCGTGGACGAGGACCCCGGCCACCTGGCGGCGTTTCTGGAGAGCGCCACCGACTCCTACGCCATTTTGCAGTTGCGGCACACGGACGACACCCTCTATGAGCGGTTCGAGTCCTATTCCAGCCTCCAGTGGCAGGGGAAGGAGCCGGACATCGACCACTACGAGGTGGTCTACCACGGAGACCTCCCGAAGGCGCCCAACACGCCGGAGACGGTGATGGCGCAGTTGGAGGCCCTCTATGTCCAGTTCAACACCGCCCACCCGGATGATTTCCGGGGACACAGCCTGTCGGTCAGCGACATCGTGGCGCTCAAAGTGGGCGGCGTGGTATCCTGCCATTATGTGGATTCCATCGGCTTCAAGGAGCTGGAGGACTTCGCCCTGCGGGAGAACTACCTGAAAAACGCGGAGATGGCGATGGAGGACGACTACAACTCCATTGATGGGATCATCAATAACGGGAGAAAGGATGAGCCTGAAACGGAGCGGCACTCCGTCCTGGACGCGCTGAAAGCCCTTTCCGGCGCGGAGCAGCCGGAGCGCAGGCCGCCCCAGAAGCAGGCTGGACGGGATGAGAGATGAAGGACTTTACACGGGACGAGCGTATTATGATGATGCTCTACAACCCCGGCACACGGGCGGGGCTGATCGCGGAGCTGGAGGCCATGCGCCTCCAGCTCACGCCCTCGGAGCGGCGGCTGGGCCGTCTCTCCAAAAGTGTCCTGGAAAAGCTGGAGGGCATGACGGACACGGAATTTGACAGCCTGGACCTGTACCCGGACATCTGACCCAAGCACACAAATCTGAAAGAAACGGAGGCAACCTATGGCATTGAATGAACCCTTACAGGCGGACGGGGCGGCGGTCGTACCGTTCCCCTCAAAAGCCGCCTACTACACCCAGATGGCGGAAGAAGCCGCCAGACAAGTGACTGGGAGCCGGGAGCAGTGGACAGCCTTCCTTACCACTGCGGCCCGGCTCTATAAATACCCCTACAATGAGCAGCTCATGATCTACAAGCAGCGCCCGGACGCCACGGCCTGCGCCGAGTATGACCTCTGGAACAAGACCATGCGCCGCTATGTGCGCCGCGGCTCCAAGGGCATCGCCCTGGTGGACAACACGGGCAGCCGCCCGAAGCTGCGCTATGTGTTCGATGTGTCGGACACCGGGGAGAGGGAGAACTCCCGCCCGGTCAACCTCTGGTCCATGCGTGAGGAATATGTCCCCGCTGTGCAGGATGTGCTGGAACGGGCCTACGGCGTGGGGGCCGGCGCGGGGCTGGAGGAGCAGATCGGGGGCATCGCCTCCCGCCTCGCCGCTGAATATTGGGAGGAGAACAAGGACAGCATCCTCGGCATCGTTGACGATTCCTTCCTCTACGGGTATGATGAGTTCAACGTAGGGGTGTCCTTTCGGAGGGCGGCGGAGACCAGCATCAAGTATATGCTCTGCTCCCGCTGTGTGGAGGACCCGGAGAGCTGTTTTGAGCCGGAAGATTTCATGGATGTGTTCGACTTCAATACCCAGGCGGCGTCCAATGTGCTGGGTGCGGCGGTCAGCGAGGCATCCTCCCAGGTTTTCCGTGAAGTGGAACGGGCCATCCGAACCTACGAGAGGACGAAACAGGTCGAACAAACGGAGGAAAGGAGCCGGAAAAATGGCAGAGCTGACTTACACGAAGGCCGGGGATTACCTGATCCCGGACATCCAGTTGGAGGAAATGGAGGACCGTCCGCTGGGCAAGTACGGCAGGATGCGGAGGGCGTATCTGGAGGAGAACAACAAACTCCTCTACAACCACCTGACCCTGATCGGGAAACTGTTCCCGCACCTGTGGGAGGTGCAGGAGACGGCCACCGCCCGGATGAAGCAGTTGATGGAGGAACTGCTGGCGGCGGACCCGGCGCCGGACAAAAAGACCCGGCAGATGGACTGGGTGCGGCACATGAACGCACTGAAAGCGCAGGCGGAGGAGATCGTGACGGCGGAACTTATCAACAACTGACGCTGGAGGGGCTGTTCCCCTCCGAGATGGAACAGATCTCAATGATAGACCGACAGGCGGAGAGCGAAAAGCCCTCCGCCTTTGCTATGCCCAAAAAAGAGGAACAGGCCCCGGCAGAGGCTCCCGCCCCCGCTTTTTCTATTCCTGACGCGGAGATCGAGCGCATCCTCCGCCACGGTTCCCCCTATGACGGCGGCAAACTGCGTATCGCTGCCCTTTATTCGCAGGAGAACACGCCAGATGAGCGTGTGGAGTATCTGAAAGGCGAGTATGGGACCAACAGTGGGCAGAGCTGGCAATTTTCCGATGGCAGCCGGGGCGGTGTGCAGACCCGCCCTCAGGGACTGGTGATCCGTGACGCCAGCCACAACGCAGAGGTGCGCCTGCGCTGGTCCGAGGTCGAGAAGCGGCTCGGCGCGCTCATCCAGAACGGCCAGTATCTGAGCGGCCCAGACAAACAGCGGTATGCCGCCCTTGAGAAGAATTACGCCGAGTTCGGCGCCGTCCCTCTCCCTGCTCCCGGACACGGTTTTCCCCCTACCCCGGCAGACATCTATGAGCGGTATTACCCTGTCATCCGGGACGCCCTCCTGCGGGACACGGCGTATCGGAACGCTTGTGACAACAACGACAAAGAGACCGCCTATGTGGAGGGCGGCAAGGCCATCGAACAGGCGGCGCTCACCATCCAGGACACGGGCTTCATGCGGCTGTATTTCGATGTGCCGGAGTACCGCAGCCGTCTCCACCAGTCCCTGCTGGACGAGACCTATGAGGCCATGACCGCCGCCCCGGAACTGCCGGACCCGCCCGACCGCACAAGCGAGATGCTGACACAGGCGGCGCGGATGGCGGACGGCAGCAACTATGCCGCCCCGGAGCGGTTCTTCCTGATCGAGACCGATAATGGCTATGCCGTCTGGGATGACATCCGGGAGGAGATATATGTAGACCCGAAGGGCGTTTCCGAGGAGTTCACCAGCGAGTGGCAGGCTGAGGACTATCTGCTCCAGGTCAAGGAGGATGTCGCAAGGCGGGAGGCCGCCGACTGGCTCAAAACGGAGGAGGCAAAGCTGCCGCCCCTGAAATATGGCATTGGGGACCCGTTCACCATCTATTCCGAGGACGGTACAAAGGAGATCGTCCTGACGAGCATCACGGATGGGGATGTGTTCTATGTCTATCCTGACGAGCCGGGGCAAAACCATGTGTTCATGGACCGGGAGATGTTCGAGCATAGCCTGCGGACGGGACACATCCGGGACGCCCAGCCGAAGGAGGCGGTACAGACTGTTGCCAGCTATCTGAACGGCGATGAGGCCATCGTCATCCAGCAGTACCCCAACGGGCAGTTCTACAACCACTACGGGTACAATGAGCAGGGCCGCTCCGCAATGGCTACGGCCGGCGGCTTTGCGTCCCTGGAGGAGGCGGAGGCGGCGCTCCGCTCACACCGCCCCAAGGCCGAGAGGGTCATGGAGGAGCCTGTTCCCGGCACAGAAGCGGGGCAAACGCCGGAGGGCGAGACCTATGAAGGAGCCGGGGAGGATATTGCCCCTGCCGCCCCTGGGACCGATGCAAAAAGCACTGCCGCACCGCAGGAGCCGACCTACCAGGTGGGCGATACCATCTATCTGGAGGACGCGGCTTATATCGTGGAGGAGATCGGTCTGTTCGATGTCCAGCTCCGTGACCCTACGCTGGCCTATCCCGTCCTCCGCGCTGAGAGTAAGGAGAGGCTGGAGCGGATGCTCTGGGCGGATGTCAGGAACAACGTATTCCTGCCCGGTGCGAAGATCGAGGTCACGACCCCCAATTACCGGGTGAAGGTCACGGCGGAGGAGGCCCCCATCCTGGAGGAGCAGATGGGCAAGGCCGGCATCTCCACGGCGCGGTTCGTCCATGAGAACGGCGATGTCACATACAGCTTTTCAGAGGATGACCGGGATGCGGTCGAGCATATCCTTTCCGTACAGAGGGAAGAAAATCCTTTTGCGGATGTTGAAAAATGGGCGGCGGACTACCAGCGTCAGACGCAAACGGCCATTGCCGCATTGGAGCCTGAACAGCGGCGTATCGTGGATGCCATGCAGACGGCAGGATTTTTCTATGACCCGCTTTCCAATACCGCCCTGGACCCCCTTATCTTCCGCGCTGGAGACCTGACAGGCGGGTATCCCACCTCCTTCAAGACATGGGACGAGGCGTATGCGTTCATTGACGGGGCCGAACTGAAAGATACCCCCGGACTGCGGGAACAGGTCCAATCAGTTCTCCACCCGGACCCAACTTGGGCGCAAAACGCGCACAAGTTAGATGCAAGGCCAGCTTCAGACCAGGTTGGTCCGAAGCCGGAAGTCACCGCCACCGCCGAGACCATCTATCCCGGTGAGAAGAACGGCCTGCCCTTTGATGTGGTCGTTGAACGGCTGCATTTTGGGGAGCCGGAACGCGGACAGCCGGAGCAGACCCAACAGCCCGCCGCCCGCAATTTCCGCATCACGGACGACCATCTGGGCGAGGGCGGCCCCAAGGCGAAGTTCCGGGCCAACATGGACGCCATCAACCTCCTGCATGAGCTGGAGTTCGACGGCAGGGATGCCACGCCAGAGGAGCAGGAGGTCCTATCCCGCTATGTGGGCTGGGGCGGTCTGGCGGATGCTTTTGACGAGAAAAAGGATAGCTGGGCAGGCGAATTCCGGGAACTGTATGCCGCCCTCTCCCCGGAGGAATACGCCGCTGCCAGAGCGTCCACCCTCAACGCCCACTACACCAGCCCCACCGTCATCAAGGCCATCTATGAGGCTGTGGGCAATATGGGCTTTACCACTGGCAACATCCTGGAACCCTCGATGGGCGTGGGCAATTTCTTCGGCCTGCTCCCCGACAGCATGGCGGGCAGCCGCCTCTACGGTGTGGAGCTGGACTCCATCACTGGGCGCATCGCCCAGAAGCTGTACCCGGAGGCGGACATCAAGGTGGCCGGTTTCCAGACCACCGACAGGCGGGACTTCTTCGACCTCTGTGTCGGGAATGTCCCCTTTGGTGACTATAAAGTGAACGACAAGCCCTACAACAGGCTGGGCTTCTCCATCCACAACTATTTCTTCGCCAAGGCCATCGACCAGGTGCGTCCGGGCGGCGTGGTGGCCCTTGTCACCAGCCGCTATACGATGGACGCCAAAAGCCCCGACGCCCGGAAATATATCGCGCAGCGGGCGGAGCTGCTGGGGGCGATCCGCCTGCCCAACAACGCTTTCAAGGCCAACGCCGGGACGGAGGTGGTATCGGACATCCTGTTCCTGCAAAAGCGGGACCGTCCCATCGACATCGAGCCGGATTGGGTACACCTGGGGCAGACCCCGGAGGGCCTTACCCTCAACAGCTATTTTGTAGACCATCCTGAGATGGTGCTGGGCGAGCTGACGACCGAAAGCACACAGTACGGGCGGGAGGAATGCACCGTTGCCCCCACTCCCGGCGCCGACCTTGCGGAACAGCTCCGGGAGGCCGTTTCCCATATCCACGGCAGCTATCAGGCGGTGGAGCGGGACAAGGCGGACATTGCGGACGAGGCAGCGGAGCGGGGCGCTATCCCCGCTGACCCGGATGTAAAGAACTTCTCCTATGCCCTGGTGGACGGGGAGGTCTACTTCCGGGAGAACAGCGTGATGAAGCCTGTGGAGCTAAGCGACACGGCAAAGGGGCGCGTGGCCGGGATGATCGGCCTGCGGCAGCTCGTGAACGACCTGATCCAGTACCAACTTGAGGACTACCCGGACGGGGACATCCAGGCGAAGCAGGCGGAGCTGAACGCCGCCTATGATACCTTTTACGCAAAGTTCGGGACCATCAATTCCAGCGCCAACGCGAGGGTGTTTGACGAGGACTCCTCCTACTATCTGCTCTGCTCCCTGGAGAACATCGACGAGGACGGGCGGCTGGAGAGCAAGGCGGATATGTTCACAAAAAGGACTATCCGCCCGGAACGCCATATCACCAGTGTGGACACGCCCAGCGAGGCGCTGGCGGTCTCTATTGGAGAGCGGGGCAGGGTCGATCTGCGGTTCATGTCCGAGCTGCTGGGGACGCCTGGAGAGTACGGGCGCATCACCGAGGAGCTGCGGGGCGTGATCTTCCGTGACCCCCGTGAGGCTGTGGCGGACGACCCCCTCCGAGGCTGGCATACCGCTGACGACTACCTCTCCGGCAATGTCCGGGACAAGCTGATGGTGGCGAGGATGGCGGCGGCCACTGACCCCGCCTACGCCGTCAATGTGGCGGCTCTGGAACAGGCGCAGCCCAAAGACTTGGACGCATCTGAGATTGATGTGCGCCTGGGGGCGACCTGGATCGACAAGGACTATATCCAGCAGTTCATGGAGGAGACCTTTGATACCCCGTGGCGGCTTCGGAACGCGGTACAGGTGAAGTATTCGCCCTCCACCGCCGAGTGGCAGGTCACGGGCAAGAACGCCACAGGGCGGCACGATGTCATGGCGTATATGACCTACGGCACAGACCGGGCCAGCGCCTACCGCATTTTGGAGGACACCCTGAACCTCCGGGATGTCCGCATCTACGACACCATTGAGGACGCGGACGGGAAACAGAAGCGGGTGCTGAACAAGAAGGAGACCACCCTCGCCCAGCAGAAGCAGCAGGCCATCAAGGACGCTTTCCGGGATTGGGTGTGGCGTGACCCCAGGCGGCGGGAGGATTTAGTCAGGACCTACAACGAGCTGTTTAATAGCACCCGCCCCCGTGAGTATGACGGGAGCCACATCGTCCTGGGCGGCATGAACCCGGACATCACCCTGCGGGAACACCAGCGGGGGGCCATCGCCCATGTGCTTTACGGCGGGAACACCCTGCTTGCCCACGAAGTGGGCGCGGGCAAGACCTTTGAGATGGCGGCCTCGGCTATGGAGGCGAAGCGGCTGGGGCTGTGCCAGAAGTCCCTCTTTGTCGTGCCGAACCACCTGACCCTCCAGTGGGCCAGCGAGTTCCTGCGGCTCTACCCCAGCGCGAAGATACTGGTCGCCACGAAAAAAGACTTTGAGACGGCCAACCGCAAGAAGTTCTGCGCGAGGATAGCGACCGGCGACTATGACGCCGTTATCATCGGCCATAGCCAGTTTGAGAAAATCCCCATCAGTGCCGAGCGGCAGGAGCGCATCTTGCAGGAGCAGATAGACGAGATCACCGACGCCATTTCCGAGATGAAGGCCATGCGGGGCGAGAGCTTCACCATCAAGCAGTTGGAAAAGACCCGGAAATCTTTAGAGGCCCGGATGGAGAAACTGCAAGCCACAGAGCGCAAAGACGATGTGATAACCTTTGAGCAGCTTGGTGTGGACCGGCTCTTTGTGGACGAGGCTCATGCGTTCAAAAATTTGTTCCTCTACACGAAAATGCGGAATGTGGCGGGGCTTTCCACCTCCGAGGCGCAGAAGTCCTCGGATATGTTCATGAAGTGCCAGTATATGGATGAACTGACTGGCGGGAAGGGTACGGTCTTTGCCACGGGGACACCGGTGTCGAACAGTATGACAGAGCTTTACACCATGATGCGCTACCTGCAGCATGGTACGCTCCGGCAGAAGGGGCTGACCCATTTCGACCAGTGGGCCTCCACCTTTGGCGAGACCACCACGGCCATAGAGCTGGCCCCGGAGGGGACCGGCTACCGGGCGCGGACGAGGTTTGCCAAGTTCTTCAACCTCCCGGAGCTGATGAGTATGTTCAAAGAGGTGGCCGACATCAAGACCGCCGACCAGCTCCGCCTCCCTGTGCCAGAAGCAAAGTTTGAGACCGTAGTGGTGCAGCCCTCGGAGATACAGAAGGAGATGGTGGCCGACCTGTCTGAACGGGCCGCCGCTGTCCACAGCGGGAATATAGACCCCTCGGTCGATAATATGCTCAAGATCACCTCGGACGGGCGCAAGATCGGCCTCGACCAGCGGCTGATGAACCCGCTCCTGCCCGATGACCCGAACAGCAAGCTGAACGCCTGCGTCCAGAATGTCCTCCGCATCTGGGAGGAGGGGCAGGCGGACAAGCTGACCCAGTTATTGTTCTGCGACCTGTCCACGCCCAAGGGTGACGGCACTTTCAATGTCTACGAGGACATCCGGGACAAGCTGGTGGCGGCAGGCGTCCCCCGTGAGGAGATCGCCTTTATCCATGACGCCGACACAGAGGCAAAGAAGAAGGAGCTGTTCGGCAAGGTGCGGACCGGGGAGGTGCGCGTCCTGCTCGGCTCCACCCAGAAGATGGGCGCCGGGACCAACGTGCAGGACCGCCTTGTGGCCGTCCACCACCTGGATGTGGGCTGGCGCCCCGCCGACATGACCCAGCGCAACGGGCGCATCATCCGGCAGGGCAACCGCAACAAACAGGTGCAGATCTTCCAGTATGTGACGGAGGGGACCTTTGACGCCTACCTCTACCAGACTTTGGAGAACAAGCAGAAATTCATCAGCCAGATCATGACGAGCAAGTCCCCCGTCCGAAGCTGTGACGATGTGGACGAGCAGGCGCTCTCCTATGCGGAGATCAAGGCCCTGTGCGCCGGAAATCCGCTGATTCGGGAAAAGATGGACCTTGATGTGGATGTGGCGAAGCTGAAAGTCCTCCGGGCCGACTACCAGAGCAAGCACTTCCGGCTGGAGGACCAGCTCCTGAAATACTTCCCCGCCGAGATCGAGGCCCAGCAGAGCCGCAACCGGGGCTTTGAGGCGGATATGAGGACGGCGGAGGCCCACCCGCTCCCGGAGGAGGGCTTTGTGGGGATGGAGGTCGGCGGCAAACATTACGCGGAAAAAGCGGACGCCGGGGACGCCATCCTTGCCTTGTGCAAGGAGATCAAAAGCACCGAGGGCATCCCCATCGGCAGCTACCGGGGATTTCAGATGGAGCTTTCCTACAACACCTTTGAGAAGCAGTTCCAGATCACCTTGAAGGGAGAGATGAGCCACCGTGTCAGCCTGGGGACGGACGCAAGGGGCAACCTGACCCGGCTGGACAACGCCCTCGTCGGTATCCCCGGACGGCTGGAGCGGGGACAGGAGCAGTTGGAGAACCTGCGGAACCAGCAGGCCGCCGCACAGGTGGAATTGACAAAGCCCTTCCCCCAGGAGGCGGAGCTTGCCGAAAAGAGCGCGAGACTTGCGGAGCTGGACGCCGCCCTCAGTATGGACGAGAGCATCTCCCAGGATGAGGCGGAGGTCAGTGAGGAGGTCGGTGAGGGCGAACGGCCCTCTGTTCTGGAGGACCTGAAAAAACGGGCGGCGGAGATACCCCCGGACAAAAAGCCCGGAAAGGAGCCGGAGCGAGGATGAAGAAAGAGGTGGAACTGAAGGTGCGTATCTCCCCCGAAGATAAGGAGCGTATCCGTTCCAAGATGGAGGAGGCCGGCATCCTGAACATGAGCGCCTATGTCCGCAAGATGGCTCTGGACGGTATCTGCGTGAGGCTGGACCTGGCGGAGGTGCGCCAACTTATCGTCCTGCTCCAGCGGTGCAGCAACAACCTGAACCAATATGCAAAGAGGGCAAATGAGACGGGCAGCGTCTATGCGGCGGACATTGAGGATTTGCAGAGCCGCCTTGATGAGATTTGGGAATTGTCCAGACAGTCCCTTGCCCATCTTGCCAGCATCCGATAGCGGCTGTGGGCTTCAAAAGTTTTGCGAAAGGGCGCGGAGCAATCTGCGCCCGCTACATACCCGACATCCTTGTCGGACAGTGGGCCGGCGCGGTAAACTGTATGCAGGAAACAGGAAAGGACGGAACACGATATGAGACTTCTGAAACTCCCTTTGAAACTGCTGGCGCTCCCCCTGATGTTGGCTCTCTACACACTCCATATCATAGGTAAACTGGCATCCAATCTCTCCGCCTATGTTGTCGGGCTGTTCATGCTGGTCGTGCTGGCCTGCGGCATCTATCAGGTGTGCGTCCATGACTGGATGAATGTGGCGATCCTGTTCGGCGTGGAGGCGGTCTGTGTGGCGCTCCAGTTCTCGGCCATGTTCCTGGTGGAACTGGCCGGCGAGTGGGCTGGCAGTCTTGGGGCTTTTCTCCACTCATAAATCTTTGAAAGGATGTGCGAAGATGGATTTTCCGAAGAACGAGGCGCAGGCCCTGCTTGACTGGATGCGGGAGAAGATGTACGGTGATACCGTGATCGAGTGGACCTACGGGAACGAGCATGACCGCATGAGCGAGGCGGCGGATTTTTTGAGCGGCCTGCTTTCACGGGAGGGCGGCGATACAGAGATTTGCGAATAAGACAATTCCATAACCAGCGCACAGGAGGGAACGGCGATTGCCGCTCCTTCTTTTTTTGCCCTTTCTACTTCTACATACCGGGAAAGGTGGCATGACAATGAATTTATTTGAAGCGGTCAAGGACGCCGTACCAACAAGGACAGCGGCGGAGCATTACGGGATCGAGGTCAAGCGCAACGGCATGGCCTGCTGTCCGTTCCACGATGACCGAACGCCCAGCATGAAAGTGGATAAGCGGTTCCACTGTTTCGGCTGTCAGGAGGACGGGGATGTGATCGACTTTGTGGGCAAGCTGTTTGACCTCTCCCCCAAGAGGGCCGCCGAGAAGCTGGCGGAGGACTTTGGGGTGCGGTATGAGGGCCTGCAAACATGGCAACCCCAGAGGAGGCCGTCCGTCATCTCCAAACTGGCGGCGGCGCAGGAGTACCGCAAAAAGGAGAACCGCTGTTACCGTGTGCTGTGCGAATATCTCCATCTGCTCCGTGACTGGAAGGAGCAGTATGCGCCGCAGCCGGAGGACGAGGACTGGCATCCTCTGTTCTGCGAAGCCTTGCAGAAAATGGACTATGTGGAGTATCTGCTGGACGAGCTGATCTCCGGCACTCTGGAGGAGCGCACCGCCATTGTGAAGGAAAAGGAGAAAGACCTGGACGGTCTGGAAAAGAAGATTGCCGCTTTCGACCGCAGGGGGACAGCCGACCAGCAGAGGGACAGCTTTCCCGGAAAGGTGCGGAGCGTAAGGCTCCCGCAGGAACTGGCAATGTAAGTTTTTGAACGAGGGAGGTGGGCTATGGCGGCGACACGGCTGATCGCGCTCCATATCAACAAAGGCAAGACTATCGCTCAGACGCTGGCGGACAGGACAGACTACGCGGAGAATGAGAAAAAGACCGAGGGTGGCAAATATATCTCCAGCTATGAGTGCGACGCCCGGACAGCGGACGAGCAGTTCCTTCTGTCGAAGCGGCAGTATGAGCAAATAACGGGCCGCCGCCATGAGCATGATGTCATCGCCTACCAGATACGCCAGTCTTTCAAACCGGGCGAGGTCACGCCGGAGGAGGCCAACCGTATCGGCTATGAGCTGGGGATGCGCTTCACCAAGGGGAAACACGCTTTCATCGTTGCCACCCACACCGACCGGGCGCATATCCACAATCACATCATCTTCAATTCGACCGCCCTGGATTGTACCCGGAAGTTCAGGAATTTCTTTCTGTCCGGGCTGGCGCTCCAAAGGGTAAGCGACCGATTGTGTCTGGAGCATGGGCTTTCTGTCATAGAGCCGCGTCCATACCGGGAACGGAAAAAACGCACCGAGTATCCCAAGCGGACTTCCAACCGTGACGATCTGCGGGCAGCCATTGACGCGGCTATGCAGAGAAAGCCGAAGGACTTCGAGGAACTGATCTCCTTCCTGGTGGAGGCCGGGTGCGAGTACAAACCGGGCAAGCGGCCTTCTGTCCGATGCAGAGGGCAGGAGCGTTTTGCCCGGTTCAGTTCGCTGGGCGATGGCTACACGGTCGATGACCTGAAAGAGGCTATTGCCGGGAAACGCAGGGAGCGGTCTGCGGGGAAAAGCCAGCAAGTCCACGACAAGAAGTTTTCCCTTCTCATTGATATTCAGGCGAAGCTGAACGAGGGGAAAGGCGCCGGATACCAGCGGTGGGCGACCCTCTTTAACCTGAAACAGATGGCACAGGTCATGTGCTTTTTGCAGGAGAACGAGATAGACAGCTTTGACGAACTGACGGCGAGGGCGGATGCGGCAGTTACCCAATTTAACGGTCTGGGAGACTCCATCAAGGCGGCAGAACAGCGGATGCAGGAGATCGCCGCATTGAAAAAACACATCATCAACTACTCCAGGACCAGGGAGGTCTATGTGGCCTACCGCAAGGCAGGGTACAGTAAAAAATTCCTTGAGGGGCATCGGGAGGCTATCACGCTCCACAAGGCGGCGAAGGAGGCTTTTGAACAGCTCGGCTTGAAAAAGCTCCCCCGTGTCAAGGAATTGAACGCCGAGTATGCCCAGCTTCTGGAACAGAAACGGGCTGCGTACCCGGCGTACCGAAAGGCAAGGACGGAGATGCAGGAGTACCTTGTGGCGCAGAAAGTGGTGGCTGTCCTTCTGGAAAAGGAGAAGGAACAGGCGGCTATGGAGGAGCGGCGCAAGGAGGAACAGCGCACCGATCCGCACAGATGATCTTGGCGGGGCTGGCTTACAGGAATGTAGGCCAGCCCCGCTTTTTTCTTTTTCCCGGAAACACCGAGGCGGTCGTTTCCGGCTCCACGCGGGGCGCAAGCCCCGCCTGTCCCTGCAAAGCAGGGACAACAGCGTTCGGGAACCGAACGCGCAGCCAGCCCCGGCTACGGGGCTGTTCACGGGGTTTGGGGTACGGCCCCAACGAGCAAAAATGGACTTCCAGCGGTCACGCTGGAAGTCCATTTTGAGCATTTGTGGGAACAAATGCACTGCTCGCCAAGTAGCGCACCCCCGTAAAATCCCCTCCCGTTACATCTTCGCCCCCAGCCTTGTGAGCGGCGGTATGTTGAGAGAAACGAGGAATTGGTTCACAGCTTCAATCTTGCACGAATACATCTCACATAGGACCATGCAGTATGTATTGTGGCGCATAGTGTTCTTCATCACAAGTCCCGCTTTCCGCAACAGTTCCATGCTGATGATTGGCGGGAGTGTCAGGCCGACCGATAACGCCACGATGTGTTCCCTCGTCACACCATAGTCTGGGTCGTTGCTCAGACGGATGATGGTGCGGGTCGAGATCAGCGAGGTTTCCTCCAGATGCTCCACTGTCATCTTCTGATCCTTCATCAGGTAATGGAGGGCATCTGGAAATTCCATCGGGGCGATGGCCTTATTCGTGGCGGTTGCCCATTCTATCATTGACGGGAAAGCCGTAGTATTATCTTGACGGCTGGTATCTGAACATAGATTTGAAAAAACTGTCATGTCGGTGTTCTCCATATTCTGGACGGCATCTGTCCGATGCGCCTGTCCTTCTCCTCTATCTGAGAAAACTATAACGGACAGTTCTTCAGCTTCTTTCGAGGATAGTCCGGGAACACTCCAAGAAAAATCCTGCTTTTTGCCGAGAGAAAAGCCCCGGCCGCAATATGCGACCAGGGCTTCAAAGAAGCTCAATATTCGGATTGAATTTGTAACCGATGCTGTGAACGCTCCTAATATAGTCCGGCGTTTCGGGTGTGACTTTGAGCTTGTGCCGGAGGTTGCTGACATGATTGTTGATTGCCCTGTGGGAGTAGTAGTCAAGATTTTCGTGCCACACGAGGTCTATTATCATCTCATAGGTGAGTACGCGGCGAGGATTCATGATGAGTAAAGCGAAGATGTCGAACTCTTTCACTGTCAGCATGATCTCAGTCTCGCAGATATATACCAATCGGTTTTCTAAGCAGAAGTACAAATTCTCCGCTTGGATTTCTGTTAATTTGACAATAGAAGTAGTCGGGATGACCTGCGAAGAAATACTGCGCAGAGATGTATCAGGATTGCCGCCTTGCTTCTGTGCGAGAACATACTGCATCAGTTCCTGTTGCTGGCTAATATCTAACAGAGCGAACAATTTCTCTCCAATTTGTCTGCCAGATTCCGATATGTCAAGAACAGCTAATTTCCCATGTCATCACCTCCTACTGCTTTGGCAAAACGGTAGACTTCGACTGTGCAAAATGAATCTGGTGACACACAAAATTATAGTGCCATATTTAGCAATCTTTTGATAGACCTGCCGCACGAAAGTTTTTTACAATCGTGCGGCAGGAGTCATCGGAACTTATTTTTTCAGAGAATGTTACGGCAGTTCGGGTCGTTCCTCCGTATGGTCGAAATGGACTTGCTCTGCACTTATGGTAATCACAATGTTGTCGGTGCTATATTCAGCAGCCAAAGAATTAAGGCGGGAGATCATGTTGCTTTTCGTCATGGTGAGCAGATCGTCAAGCGTTGTGTCATTCCAAAACTTCTCTACGGCGGTAATCATGCCGCCAATACAACAATCTCGCTCTCCAACCGTCAGCGTTTCTTCATTTGCTATGTGGTACGAGAAGCGATAGCCAAAGTCACACCACATAGGGGCCTTTTCGTTGGACTTATCCGCTTTTTGCGGCAAGCTCTCTTGATATACGGGGTCTGCCACAGGGTCGCTTGTGTAACTGCTTTGCACAAACTCGCCGTTTTCAGTTCCCGAAAGGAACACCGTCAGCCGAATAAACACAAGTTCTTCTTCGCTCAAACTTACTTGAAAATCATTGAACAGCATATCAGCGTCAATGCGTTCCATTCGGCTAAAATCCTCGTCAGCCCATGCCAGCAGCTTTGCGTTAAAATCTGCAACGCTCATGCTGGCATAGTCTGGCGTTTTCAAAGCCAGCAGGGATTGATAGTCCTCTTTTGTACCATGCTCGGCTCGCCGGGTTTCCTGATTGCTGTTCCCGTTTGCTCCTGAAACTTGCGGTTTCTCTCCAGCCGCGGGCAGAGGGAAATACGCAAATTCAATGGCGGCACTGAGTTCCGCTGTCTGATTGATATTCTGAAGCAGATGGTCTATCTGGAATTGAACATCCGCCCTGATAGCGGCCTCGTCTCGGAGTTCGTCTTTTGTTTTGTTCCGAAGCGTATCCTGCATAACGCCCATGATGCCCAGACGAGTATCATTGTAATCCTTGATCCAAAGCGCGTCAGGGTTCAGGATTGTCAGGGTGAAAGAATATTCCAGCCGCGCTTTATCCCCTGTATAAGAGGATGTTACTTCTCCGTTGTAACTTCGTGTTTTCCAATCGTCGCCAGCCAGCGGCAGGATATAAAACAGAAACTCGGCATCTTCATCGGTGTCTTTCAACTCCTGCAAGGCGGTGTCTTTGGGAAGCTGCTCAAACAAATCAGTGTATTCTTTTGTGTCTGTCACAGCCCCGACCTTGTCCCGAAACTCGGCTACGGTCATTTCCTCGTAACCTTCAAATCGGAGGGCCAGCAACTTTTCGTATTCCTCGCTGGTAAATGAACCGTCAGCCGGGAGCGTTGCCTGTGTGCGAATGGGTGTGCTGGAATTGTCTGGGGCAGGGGTGTTTCCCTGTTCTCCACAGCCTGCCAACACACCCATGATTAGCAGAGCGGCGAGAACGAGTGATAGGTATTTTTTCATTGTCAAATGCTCCTTTCTGTTACCCTTTCCGGGTACAGCTTTATCATACCTGCCCAGCTTGAATTGAGTTTGTATTGAATATGTTTTTTATGTGGAGATAGAGAAAGGACGGCAAGCCTTTCGCTCACCGCCCTTTGGAATCGGATATTTCTAAAATTGTACCGACACCATCACACCCTGCGCTGTGTTTTCGATTTTGATTGCCGCCCCATGCAAATCAAGAATTGTTTTGACGATGTATAAGCCCAAGCCTGTGCCGCCCGTCTGCCGATTTCTTGACTGATCGACTCGATAAAACGCCTCAAACAATTTTGGAATGTCCTCGTCAGGGATATGTACCCCTGTATTCTCAATCGTCAAATGCGCTTTTTCATCGGCCCACCATACTTTAACCGTTATTCGTTCCCCCGCTGGAGAGTATGCGGCGGCGTTCCCCAAAAGGTTGTCCACCACCTTTTGAAGAAGCTGCAAATCGCCTGAAATGCTGACCTCCGAGGATATGTCTTTTTCAACCGTCAATTCATGTTGCATAAACAAATCTTCATTTGCTGCCAGACGGTCTTTGATCAGTTTGTCAAAGTGAATGTGCGAGGGATTGAACGCATACCCCGGCGTGTCCAACCGTGATATTGTCAAAAGCTCCTGCACCATTTTCTCTAAGTTATCCGTAACTTCCAGAGATTGTGCAAGATAGGTTTCCCTGTCCTTATAGCGTCCCACCTGATAGAGCATACCTTGTAGCTGGCCTTTGATAATAGTAATAGGTGTTTTTAGTTCGTGGGAAGCCGCCGAAAAAAACTCTACCCGCTGGCGTTCAAGCTGTCGCTCCATATCAATATCAGCTTGCAGCTTCTGATTTGCACTCTGTAGCTCCGACAAGGCGGACGATAGTTTTCTCGACAGGTCATTTAAGCTGTCAGCGAGAACACCTATTTCGTCTGTGCGCCGGACAGTACATAGGCCGTTGAAATCCAATGCTGCCATTTGTTTTGATATTCTACTGATTTTTTTAATGGGTGTTGTCATGTAAATGGTATAGAAAAAAGCTGCGATGATGGAAACAACAATAATCACAACGCTCAAAACAGGAATTGCTTTTTGAAGTGCCTCCACCACCTGACTTTCTTTTTCTGTGTTTTTAGAAAAGAATACTACGTACTCATCTATGCTGTCCGAAAAAGTTAGTCGACACCATTGTGATGTATCATTTTTGCTAAACTGCTTGAGTTCTTCGCTGTTGCTTTGAAAAAGGTGGAAAACAAATTCATCATCATTTTTTTCAACAATCTGATTACAATAATCCTCTATGACAAATAATGCTTCCTCTTTTGTAAAATGGGAAATGTCCTCAACGAAATAAGGCAGTTCCTCATCTATCGTAGAAAAATCATGCGTATATATGTATGGAGCAAATTGGGTTATGCAGAAATATGTTATAGAACAGCAGGCTGCCATTAGGACGGCAGTCATCAAAAAAACTTTTGCAGGCAGGCTATTTCTAATCTTCCTTATCAACTCTATATCCCACCCCTCTGATTGTTTCTATGTAGTCAGCAGTGCCGAGCTTTTTCCGCAGATTTTTGATGTGTGTGTCAATAATCCGTTCTTCTCCGAAAAATTCATATTTCCAAAGAGTTTGTAAGAGATTTTGCCGCGTTAAAATCCGGCCTTGGTGCATGATTAGCTCCCGCAATATCTCAAACTCGCGGGGCGTGAGGTCGATATTTTCTTGCTTTGTATATACCCTGTACCCCTCTAAATCCAAAGTGAGGTCTTTGTATGTGATTGTGTGCGGTTCGTCTGACTGTTTTGCAGATCGGCGCAGGACGGCGGCAATTTTCCGCAGCAAGACGGGCATGGAAAAAGGCTTTGTGATATAATCGTCCGCCTGCATATCCAACCCCTTAATCTGATTTTCCTCTCCGTCCAATGCGGTAAGCATGATGATAGGCACATCTGACTTTTGCCGGATAACCTCGCATACACCATAACCGTCAATTTTGGGCAGCATAATGTCAAGCAGTATCAGATCGAAAGGCTGCTCGGAATACTTTGCAAGTGCTTCAACACCGTCAGACGCTAATACAACGCTGTGGCCTGCTTCCTCAATGAAGTCGTGTAGCAATGCCTGTATGGATAAATCGTCCTCCACAATTAAGATTTTGCTCATGGCGCACCTCCTCGTCTATAGATTATAACAGGGAAATGTGAATCTATTGTGTAGATTTATTTTTTTCCCACTTTTTTATGTTCTTTAAGGTCATCCATATTATTGCCACATCTGCAATACTGGTGATACATTCAGGTTCACAAGATGTAATGCCCGATTCCTTACGAGGTCATATAGGCTATATCGCTCCCTTGCAAAATACATTATATTTCCATTACTCAAATATGGCAAGGATATAGTGTCCACCTTACATCTTGGACATTTCTTGGATTATCGCCAGTATAGGAGCAGGACATATCCTGAATATCATCGGGTACAATACAACATGAAGCGGCCAGTCGCTTGGCCGCTTCATGTTGTATTATTCAGCTTTTTCATGATGCCGAGGATGTATTCCAACGATTGGGAGTCCAGCTTTTTGGCCTCCGCTATAAATGCCTGGAGCGCCTCCGGGTGGGCGTTCCCGTCATCAAAAAACTCCTGGGGCGTCACATCAAGGTACTCGCAGATATAGAAGAATGCCTGCATGGAGGGCAGGGACTTCTTGTTTTCGATGTTGTTGATATAGTTGTTTGCCTGTCCCAGCGACAGGGACATATCACGGGCTGATACGCCTTTTTGTATCCTTAGCTTTGCCAGCCGTTCCGGGAGAAAATCTTCATACATCATCCTCACCTCCGCCTTGTATTAGATTGTACCTCATGAAATGACTGTATCCGCAAATTGAAAAAGGGTATTAACATTGACTTGCTAAATTACATCTACTATTATTGACAGTGATAAAAGGTTATACCTATTCATGCGTGTTGCCTTGCGACATCCTTGACCGTTGGAGCTGTGGCCGGGTATGTTGAAACAGAGCCACTCCAAACAGCAGTAGCCGGTCAGCCCATCAATATCAAACGGAGGAAAGACAGATGCAGAAAAAGACTTGTTGTGTCACAGGACATAGGGATTTGCCCCAAAAGGAGATCAACCGCGTAAAGGCGGCTCTACGGAAGGAGATTGAGAAGGCGGTCGCTGACGGCTTTACTCGCTTTATGAGCGGTTTTGCCGAGGGAGTAGACCAGTATTTTGCCGAAATCGTGCTGGAAATGCGGAAGTCAAATCCGGCGCTGGAGCTTGTGGCCGTGATCCCCTACCAGAAACGGCTTGACAATCTGCGCCAAAAGAAGCGGACCTATGAGATGCTGGAGGCTTGTGTAGATGTTGTTGTCATCCGGGAGGAGTATCAGCCCAGCGTTTACTCTCATCGCAACCGCTACATGGTGGAACACTCCGACCGGGTGATCGCTGTCTACGATGGTCGGGAAAAGGGCGGTACTGCGGGAACCATCCGATTTACCCATACACTGAAAAAAGAACTGCGGGAAATCCCTGTTGGAGAGATCATCGTGCCGGATCACCTGAAAAGATAAAACCGAATATGCTGCTTCGCCTGATGCGCTCACCATGTGGTGGGCGCTTTTTTTGAGCGGTTAAGGACACTCTGCCAGAAATTTTTTCAGGATAGAAAGTGCCATGATATGTCACCGTCTCGTGTCCATAATTCCGCCTGATGATCTGTCTGAGCGTCCGCCGGAAGCCTGGATACAGAGTATGAAAGCCGGGATAACGGCGATTTCCCTAAACTTATGCGCCGCCAAAAGTGCCATAGTCTGGCCTGTCCTTTCAGAAGACCACCCGATAGAATAGACACATAAGGACAGGTTTCACAATCTATCCACAAAAAATATCGTGCCTGATATGCATTAGGGCAAAGGTATCTCATATGGCAGTCCATCAACGCCGGATAAGGGCGGATAGGTGGGCCAGCCATAGGAAGTGCCATGCTCTCCTGTGCTGTCAGGCAATTACGGGGCTATGTGCATTTCCGCACATGGCCCCGCCTTTTTCGTACATAAGGGGCTGTCGGAGTTCCCTTTGCCAAAGTGCTGTCCCAGGCCGGCGAACACGGCAGGGAAACAGCCTGAACCATGCAAAAGTCCTTCCCCGCTGTGTCCGGGAAAGGACTTTTTATGAGCTATGACACTTTGGAAACTGGCAGACGCATCCAGAAGCTCCGCAGGGAAAAGGGGCTGACACAGGAACAGTTGGCGGAACGGCTGAATGTCAGCACCGTCCATCTGGCAAAGATCGAGACCGGCAAGCGCGGCTGTTCGCTGGATATTCTGATCGACTTTGCCGCTTTTTTCAATGCCAGCCTCGACTATCTGGTGCTGGGGAAGGTCTCGGACGGAGAGGTGAGGGCGCAGCTGGATGCTGTTATCCAAACATTGGTGGCTCTGCGGGAGGATATGTGACTGGTCGTAACAAGACCAGCGGCTGGTACTCCTGCGCCATAAGAATACCGCCCGATTTCCACTAAACTTAAACCATCAGCCGGGGCGACCCGCTGGTGTGGACTTTGAAAACTGAATACGCAGTCATCAGGAAGTCCTGGAAACAGGACCACGTTACTGTCTGGAATAGCCTGTGCAGCGGAGCGCCACGATCCCCGGTTTTGGGAGGAGCGATCCATCCGACTGAAAATGCCAAGTTGCTCTTGGCTCGGCGACGACAACAGACAGCGATAATGATACTTCCGTAACTCGCGGCCCGGCCGTAAAGAAGGCGGGGAGGTTAGATGCCTATGAGAGCAGCTTCGCAAGCTGACGAGCCTGATGATTCCCGTGATTCCGGGGTGTCGGGGACAAATAGGGATTAAAAAACACGCTTTATGAAATTTGAGGGGCGGTCTGGAGACGGCATTTGCCGCGCTGGGCCGTTCCTTTACATACCAGAAGAAGGAGGTATCCATATGGAACGTAATTTTCACGATTTCCACCGCGGCGAAGTCTATTATGCAGACCTGGACCCGGTGATCGGCCATGAGCAGGGCGGCATCCGCCCGGTGCTGATTATCCAGAACGACACGGGCAACTACCACTCCCCGACCATCATTGTGATCGCCGTGACCAGAAGGACCTTTAAGAAACCCAAGCAGCCGACCCATGTGGTGCTGGATGATGCCCAGGGGCTTGCGCCGTCCCTCTTTATGTCGGAGGTCATCCGCACCATCGACAAGCGGCGGGTTCAGAGCTATGTGGGCAGGCTCACCAGAGAACAGATGAAGCGGGTCAACGCCGCCCTATTGGTAAGTGTCGGGCTTGATAAGGACTATGCTCCCATTGCGGAAACGGAGGTGTCCTGATGGACAGGCTCATCATCGACCCGGAGTTCCGGGACAAGATACCGCCACTGACGGAGGACGAGTTCACCCTTTTGGAGGAGAACATCCTGTCTGACGGGGCGGTCTTTTCGCCGCTCATCGTCTGGGACGGCACGATCCTGGACGGCCACAACCGCTATGAGATCATCCAGAAGCACCCGGAGCTGACCTATGCGGTCCACAAGATGTCTTTTGACAACCGCTATGAAGCTCTTTCGTGGATATGCAAACACCAGCTTGGCAGGCGGAACCTGACGCCCCAGCAAAAGAAATACCTGATTGGGCAGAGGTATGAAGCGGAGAAGATGGCGCATGGCGGTGAACGGGTAGCAACGGTTCAAAATGAACCGTTGCCCTCCTCCCACAAAACCCGCGCTCAGATAGCGAATGATACCAGCACCAGCGAGAGTTATGTCATGCGTGCTGGCTGGTATGCCCAGGGTGTGGATGCCGCCGAAGAAGCCCTTCCCGGCATCAAGCAGGAGATACTCACGGGAGCGATCAAGCCCACGGAGACAGCAGTGGCCGCAGTTGCAAAAGCCGCCCCGGAGGAACGCCCCAGACTGGCCGCTGACTTGAAGAAATCCAAGGATGACAGGGACAAGAAGCCCCGCCCCGCTTACCACAAAGCCCCGCCAGCCGCTTCAAGAAAAGCCGAGATGCAGAAGATCGCGGAAATATCGGCTGAGATGGAGCGGGACAAGGCCCCCAGCACCGAGGAGAATGTACTCTGTTCCCTGGATGGCGAGATCGTATCGTTCATGGAGCTTTTTGACCGCATCTTTCAGGAATATCCCCGGCTTTTGTCGGACGGCCATTACAGGCAGGAACTCATCCAGATCATGCAGAAAATGAAGCAGTATATCACAGACATCGAAGGAGGACGCACAGAATGAACAGCAAGGACCTTTTTTGCCGGGAGCTTCCCATCAACAGCGCGGAGCTGAAGATCCCCCGCACTACTTACCAGCGTGAACTGAACGAGGACCGGGTCCGCAGGATCGCCGCCGAGTTCGATGAGCGCATCGCCAACGAGCCGAAGGTCAGCAGCCGGAACGGGCGCTACTATGTCTTTGACGGCCAGCACACCATCGCCGCCCGGAAGTTCCTGAACGGCGGGAAGGACCTGCCCATCCGCTGCAAGGTGTTCTACGGCCTGACCGAGAGCGATGAGGCGCTGCTGTTCGCCCAGCAGACGGGCGCGTCCGCCAGCCTGACCGCCGGGGCGAGGTTCCGGGCGCTGGTCTACGGCGGCGATGAGGACGCGATGGCGTTCCTGAAAGCAACGGAGGCCGTGGGCCTCTGGGTGGACTACAAGCAGACCAGGGGCGCGAAGCGGCTGGCCTGCATCAGCACCGCCTTTGAGCTTTACAAAAAAGTGGGCAACGGTATCTACCGGGAGGCGATGCAGTCCATTGTGGACGCCTGGAAGGGCGCCCCGGACTCCCTCCGGGCGGAGACGGTGCAGGGCGTGGTGGAGTTCGTGGACCTGTACCACGGGGAGTACAGCCGCAAACGGCTGGTGACGCGGCTGCGCCAGATGGACCCGGTGGTGATCTTCCGGGAGGGACGGGCCATGACCAGCCTGCCGGGATACAAGCGGTATCTCTACCAGGTGTACCGCATCTACAACGGCTCCAGCGCAAAGGCCGCCCTGCCCATGAAGTTCTGAGACAGTTGATGGGAGCGTCTGCCCTCCGGGGCGGGCGCTCCCTGCTATTCCACAAGGAGGTGGGCTTTTGAAGATCGGGCTTATTGATGTGGACAGCCATCGGTGGCCAAACCTGTGCCTGATGAAGCTGTCCGCCTGCCACAAGGCCCAGGGGGACGATGTGGAGTGGTGGACGCGGTCGGGACGGTATGACCTCGTTTATAAGAGCCGGGTGTTCACGGACACCTACTCCAAGGACAGGATCGCCGTAACCAACGCCGATGAGCTGGTCTGCGGCGGCACCGGCTACGGTTCGGGGCCTGACCTGCCGGACGCCGTGGAGCATACCCGCCCCGACTACGGCCTCTACCCGCAGTTCCCGGACACGGCCTACGGCTTCCTGACGAGGGGCTGCCCCAACCGCTGCGGCTTCTGCCTGGTGTCCGGCAAGGAGGGCGCAGAGAGCGTCCATGTGGCGGACCTGTCCGAGTTCTGGGAGGGACAGAGGGAGATCAAGCTGATGGACGCCAATCTGCTGGCCTGCCCGGACCATGAGCGGCTGATCGGGCAGCTTGCCGAAAGCCGCGCCCTGGTGGACTTCTCCCAGGGGCTGGACATCCGCCTCATCACGCCGGACAACGCGGCGCTCCTGAACAGGGTCCGCACGAAAACCATCCATTTCGCGTGGGATAATCCCAATGTTGACCTGACCGGCTGTTTCCAGCGGTTCTCGGAATTGTCCAAGATCAGGGACTTCCGCCGCAAGCGGGTCTATGTGCTGACGAACTACAACAGCACCCACGAGCAGGACCTTTACCGGGTGGACACCCTGCGCCACATGGGGTACGACCCCTATGTGATGGTCTATGAGCGGCCAACGGCGCCGCCCGTCACGAGGCATCTCCAGCGGTGGGTGAACAACAAGCGGATATTCCGCACCGTGGAGCGTTTCGCGGACTATGAGCCGGTGAAGAAGCTGGGCGGGGACAGATAGGGCGGCCTGCTCCATATCGGGGCAGATCGTTGTCATTTTCGGGCCTGTCCCTCCCATAAGATGTTGAAAGGCTGAAAAGTTCTTTCAGGGAACTGGAGGTGTTGCCATGACAGAGGCGATGAAGGATATCGACCTCCGCAAGGTGGATAAGGCGGCGCTCCGCGACCGCAGTACGGTCCACATCGACCCGGAGGCCTCCACCGAGGAGCGCATCCGGGCGTGGATCGAGCAGCTCGGCAACCCCTATGTCTATCTGGACGGCGGGGTGGTGGTGAAGCTGAGCTTCGCGGACAGGGGCGAGACCATTGAGGAGCGCATCAACTCCCTCTACCTTGCCGGGGCCTGACATCCTTAACAAACAGGGCGGCCCGGCGCTACAATGTGTCTGGGTCAAAAAAAGGAACCGCATCACAGGGCCAGCGGCCTTGTGTTCCGTTCCCATACGGGACAGGGGCCTTCGGTTTTCTGACAGACAGACGACAAGGAGGTTCACAATGTCCAACAAAATCTATAAGACCGGCATCTATGCCCGGTTATCCAGAGAGGATGCTGACCGGCTGGAGTCCAACAGCATCCAAAGCCAGCGGGCCATCTGTCTGGCTTACATAGAGAGCCACGACGACCTTGATCTGGTGGATACCTACATTGACGATGGGGAGACCGGCAGCAACACGGACCGTCCCGGCTTTCAGAGGATGATCCAGGATATGCGTTCCGGGCGTATCGACTGCGCCGTCAGCAAAGACCTCAGCAGGTTCTCTCGGAACTATATCGACGCCGGGAACTACCTGGAAAAAATCTTCCCGGCGATGGGCATCCGCTATATCGCCATCAACGACAACTACGACAGCATGGCGCCCGGAAGCAGCACCGATGTCATCACCCTTCCCTTCAAGAACCTGGTAAATGACATCTACTGCCGGGACATATCCATCAAGATACGCACCAGCCTGGAAGTCAAGCGCAAGAAGGGTGAGTATGTTGGCAGCTTCGTCCCCTTCGGGTATCGGAAAGCCCCGCAGGACAAGAACCGCCTGCTGGTGGACGATGACGCCGCTGAGGTCGTTACCCTCATTTTCGGGATGTATAAGGACGGTTTCCCCATCCTGAAAATTGCCCGGAGGCTCAACACCAGTAACATCCCTACACCGATGGAGTATAAACGGATGCAGGGGGTCCGCTTTGAGACGGCTTTCCGCACAAAGGAGAGGCCGGAATGGGAGTATGTGACCGTCAAGCGGATACTCTCCAACATCGTCTACACCGGGGTACTCATCCAGGGGCGGCGGGGAACGCCGAACCACAAGGTCCGGGTGACGCGCCCCAAGGATGAGGCCGACTGGGTGCGGGTAGAGAACGCCCATGAGCCGATCATCTCCTGCACAGACTTTGAGGCGGTGGCGGAGCTGATGCGCCGGGATATGCGCTGTGCCGGGGACAGCGACAGGCACGACCTGTTCTCCGGCTACCTGTTCTGCGGGGACTGTCAGGATGCTATGGTCCGAAAGACGCAGAAGGTGAAAGGCAAGGCGTATGTCTACTACAACTGCGGCAACAACAAGCGCACCCACCAGTGCAGCCCCCACTCTTTCAGTGAGGCGAAGCTGACCGAGATCGTGTTCCATGCCATCCACGACCAGATAGAGGTGGTGCTTCACCTCGACAGGGTACTGCGGTTTATAGACACCCTCCCCCAGCGGGACCGCAGGGTGTTCAGCTACGAGGCGCAGATGACCCGCCTGGAGGAGGAGATACAGCGGTACAAGAAGCTGGAGCTGGGCCTGTATGAGAACTTCGTGGAGGGCATCATCAACAAGGCGGAGTACACCGACTTCCGGGAGAACTACCGGGGGCTGATCGAGGAGAAGCAGGAGGCTGTAAAACGGCTGAAACGGGAACAGCAGGATGCCGCCGCGATGGGCAGCCAGAACCGGGCATGGGTACAGGTCTTTGCACAGTATGAGAATGTGCAGGAGCTTGACCGCCGCCTCCTGCTGGCTCTGGTGGATAAGATATTCATCTATGAGGGCAAAAAGGTGGAGATCGCCTTTCGGTATCGGGATGAGTTCGCCAGGGCGATGGAGATGGCGAAAAACTACAAGGACTGTCCGCTTCCGGCAGTGGGCTGAGAGGGAGAGAGAAAATGGCACGAAAGAGCAGAAAAGCACAGGCGCAGAGCAAGCCTGTGGCAGAAGTCAAAAAAGAGGCAGCGGCGCTCCCCACCGCCATCTATGCCCGCCTCTCGGTGGAGAACAGCGGCAAGGACGATGACGGGAACTCCCTGCAAAACCAGATCGCCGTCTGCGAGGACTATCTGGACGGATGCCCCCACCTCCGGCTCACGGAGGTCTACTCGGACAACGGCAGGACGGGGACCGTGTTCGACCGTCCGGCGTGGAACCGCCTGATGGACGATGTGCGGACGGGGAAGATACAGTGCATCGTGGTCCGTGATCTCAGCAGGTTCGGGCGCGACTATGTGGAGACCGGCAGCTATCTGGAGAAGATCTTCCCGGCGCTGGGGACACGGTTCATCTCCGTGAAGGAGAACTTCGACAACTTTACCTGCGGCAACGCGATGGAGTCCTTGTCGGTGAGCCTGCAAAATCTGGTGAACGCCATGTATTCGCGGGACATCTCCAAGAAGGTCTCCACGGCGCTCCGGGCGCAGATGGAGACGGGGAACTTTCGGAACCGCAACCTCCCCTACGGCTACCTCTGGAACGGGGATAAGACCGCCTATGTGGTGGATGAAGAAGCCGCCGCTGTTGTCCGGCAGATATTTGAGTGGAAACGGCAGGAGGTATCGGTCTACACCATCGTTGAGCGGCTGAAAACCGGGGGCATAGAAAGCCCGGAGCGGCACAAGCGCAGGGCCGGCACCCGGAGCGGCGGCAACATCCAGGGCGAGGGCTGGTGTCCCTCCACCATCCGGGGCATCCTGCAAAACCGGGCGTACATTGGGGAGATGGTCTGCGGGAAGTCCGAGACGGCGCTCTACAAGGGGCTGAAAAAGCACGTCACCGAAACGGACAAGTGGATCGTAGTCCCTGACGCACACCCACCCATCGTATCTATTTCGGACTTTGAGGCGGTGGAGCGGCAGATGCGGGAGGACAGCGCCCACCGGGAGACGGCTATGGAGTGGTCGGCGGACATCCGGGCGGGCATGATCGACCTCTTTGCCGGGAAGATATTCTGCGCCGACTGCGGAAAGCGGATGTACTACAAGCGGCAGCGTATCCAGTGCAAGGGCGTTGTGTTCCGTGGGGTCTACGATTGCAGCACCCACATGAGGCGGGGGCATGGGACCTGCTTCAAACACGCCATGCGGCAGGACGCCCTCAACGAGAAGGTGTTCAACGCCATCCGGGACCAGCTTCAGGTGGCGCTGGACTATGGGAAGCTCCTGCTTGCCATGCGGGGCGGCTCCGGCGAGGCAAGCGTCCGGGAGAAGCACAAGGCGGCGGTGGCAAGCGTCAAGCTCCGGCTGAACGCCCTGAAAAAGAAACGGGCGGGGCTGTATGAGAGCTATGTCGAGGGCATCCTGAACGAGGAGGAATACGCCTTTGCCAAGCAGACCTATGAGGAGCAGTACGAAGCCCTGAACCGGCTTTTGGACGAGGCCGTGGAGCGCCGGGAGCGGTTCCTGGCGTCCATCTCCCCGGACAACAAATGGCTCACCATGATGCGGGGCGCTGCCGGGATGACAGGATTGACGCAGGAGCTTGTGGACGCGATAATCGAGAAGGTGCTTGTCTACGGCGGGGGCCGTATCGAGGTCGTGTTCAACTACAACGATGTATTTTACGCCATGCTGGAGTGCGTGGAGCAGATAAAGGAGGCGGGCGGCGATGACTGATTACCGGGTGGGCATTTATATCCGCCTTTCCCTGGCGGACGGGGACGGAAAGGCCGAGAGCGACAGCATCGGCAACCAGCGGGAGCTGATCCATCAGTTTTTAGACCGCCATCCCCAACTGAAAACAGCGCCCCGGACGGAGTTCGTGGACGATGGGTACACCGGGACCAACACGGACCGCCCGCAGTTCCAGGCGCTGATGAAGGAGCTTCGCACCGGGGCCATCAATGTGATGGTGATGAAGGATTTTTCCAGATGCCATCGGGACTATACCCAGATGGGCAACTATCTGGAGTGCGTCTTTCCCTTCCTCGGCGTCCGCTACCTCTCCGTCAATGACGGCTACGACAGCGATGATTACAAGGGCATGACCTCCGGCATGGATGTGGTCCTGCGGAACATCATCTATGAGGCGTACAGCAAGGACCTGTCCGTCAAGACCACCACGGCAAAGATCATCATGATGAAGCAGGGCAAATACATAGGCAGCTTCGCTCCCTATGGCTTTCAGTTCCATCCCACGGTCCGGAACAAGCTGGTGATAGACGGGGACTCGGCGGCGGTGGTGCGGCGCATCTTCGATATGACTTTGCAGGGGATGGGCAGTACCGCTATTGCCCGCCAGTTAAACAGTGAGGGCATTCTTACCCCCGGCGCCTATTTCCGGCAGAAAAATCCGGGGAGTGGACGGTTCCGCAAAGCCTCCGAAAAGAACGGCTGGACGGCGGCCACGGTGCTGAACATCCTCCACCAGTATGAGTACACCGGGGCCTTGGTGGGGCGCAAGCGGTACAAGGCCGGCCTCCATGAAAAGCGGACCGTCCCGCAGGATAAGTCCGACTGGATCATCTATGAGGGGGCGCATGACGCCATCATCAGCAGGGCGGACTTCGACCGGGCGCAGGAGATCATCCGGCAGAGGCCGAGGCGGGCCAAAGGGACATCACAGGAGTATCCGCTGAAAGGGCTTCTCAAATGCGGCAACTGCCATCGGACATTGAGCCGTTTCCACAGTACGGCGGGATACTACTACCGATGCACCAAGAGCAAGGCGGATGAGAACAGCGATTGCCCGAAGGGAAAGCTGTTCTCCGAGAAGGAGATCGAGGGCATCATCTTCCGGGCGGTCATGCAGATGCTGGCGATGTGTCAGGAACGGAAAAAGCAGAAGACCTCCCTGATGCTGACCCGCAAGGAGCGTATCGCCGCCTGTGTTGCGGAGCTTCAAAAGCTGGAACAGCAGCAGGAACGGTACAGGCAGGAGAAGTTCCGGGCCTACGAGGATTACAGCGGCGGGACGCTGGCAAAGGACGCCTACCTGAGACAGCGGGCGGACATTGACGGCAAACTCGCCGCCGCCAAAGCCGAACAGGAGGCGCAGGAACAGCTTTTATCTGAACTGGAGCATCTGGCCTTTCAGGACAAGGCGCAGGAGGATGATGTGTTCACTTCTTTTGCCGGAGCAACAGAACTGACGGCGGAACTGGCGCAGACATTCATCAAGGAAGTGCTGGTGTCCTCTTCCACCGAGATCGAGATCGTCTGGAAGTTCCGGGATGTGTTTGATATGCAGGGACATGACAACTGATAAAGGTTTCTACCTCACGATAAAGCGGATGCCGGGGGGCGGTCTGGGAAAGACCTGTTGGCCGCCTCTGGCATCCGTAAAAAATTTGGTGTTTAGTTGACACAAAGAGACCTGTCCCGTTTCGGGCGTGAGCATGTTGACGTAGGAAAATACCTTCGGCAATTTACCAGTCAAAACATCCGATTCATTGCGATTCTGGACATTTATGATAATATCAAGGAAACTTCCTCAGATCACCTGGTCGTTTCCATGAAAAACCTGTTTAATGCCACCCTCTCATAAAGAATGACACTACACGCAGGACATAGCATCCCTGTTACCTCTGACAAAGCTGATTTGTACCGCAGACAGAAACTACCTTATGCCGAATCTGTATTAACAGTAGCGGCTACCAAAAATAACGGGGGTAACGCAATGGACGAATTAAAACCGAGAATCCATGACGAGGCAAACGGCCTTGATTACATCCTTGCTGGGGACTACTACATCCCGGCAATCAAATTGCCAGTGGTCGATGACCGCCCCATCGGGAAGTGGGGGCGGATGCACCGGGCTTACTTGGCAGAAACAAATCCGCTTCTGCTCAACCACCTGATTTTGATTGGCAAATTGCACTCCTACCTTGCTGACCTCAATGAGCAAGCGCGGGATCACTGCCAGCTTATCATTAAGCAGATGGCCTCTGCCGGGGGCGTAACCGAGGACTTGAAGCGGCGGTCGCAGTGGGAATGGATAAAAGCCATGAACAGTATTGTCAGCCAAGCCGAGGAAATTATCAGAAACGAGTTAATTTATACATAATAGGTACAGAATCCGGGCAGTTGCGCTGATAGTAGGATGTAGGTATCAGAGGGGGCTTGTTGCATAGGCAAGCCCCCTCTGAGCGGTTTATGCGTTACAAATGACGGATGTACTTCAAAAAACTTGGAAGTTCCTGATAGATAGTGGATGCCGGATTAGTTGCGTATTTCAACAGGCCATGATATAATGTGCTTGGGAGGTGGGGTGATATGGTAGGATGTATAGTATTTCATAACACATTTGGCAGTGGAACGATTATCAGCAAGACTGCAAATCTGCTTGTTATTGATTTCAATGGTACTGAGAAAAAATTCGTCTACCCAGATGCTTTTGAGAAATATTTGACAAGTGTTGACCAGGGATTGATGGCACAGGTGAGCCGCGACCTTCAAGTAAAGAACGATGCTCATGCAACGGCTGTATTATCTACTGTTCAGCCTGATCCAATCCCGCCGAAACCACAGGTGCGAAAAAAACTTAAAAAGGTGGAACGCTCCAACGTAGCCTTCAAGTGTAACTATTGTGATGGCGGAAAAACATCGACCTGTATAGGCTTTAACGGTGTTTGCTCTGATATAGTCTTGCGATACAATATTGAGAAAGCCCGTCATATCTGGTGTGCTGACACAGAATCCCCATGCCGCTGTTATCTGGATGGAAAAATTAGCCGTACCGAATTGGAGGATATGATGAGGGGTGGCGGCGGTTTGGACTCCGTTTGCTATGAGAGTCATATGTTGCGTGACTGGATGGCCAGCGCGGGTGTTGTTCAGACTGGAGCCAACCGAGGAAAACCAATGCGTCTTTTGAAAGTACAGCGTAACAGTCTGGCTGTACTAACCTCACGGGAACCGAATTATGTCTCCGATGAATCGCGTTTTATTTTCGCTGTTTTCCTTGTAGATGAAAGCTACGAAGGAGATCACCGGGATGCCGGTTATGTAACCACAACATCCGAATGGAAAATTTCTCTCACTCCGCAAGAGGCGCATCAGATATTGTTTTGGAATTATTATCTCAATCAGAATGCACCTGAGAGGATAGTTTTTGGCTCTGGTCTCCATCGCTATCTTTCCGACAACCAAGCCGCGCAGATATTGAGGGATATTGCGGAGGTTAGAACTGAGCCAAAAGACAAGGAATTTGCGCAGAGGTTTTTCGAGCATTTCTGTACGATAAATGGAATCGACATGGCGCAAGTGCCGCCTCCTGTCGGTGCGTTGAAACAAAAGAAGTAATAATAGGAGAGATACATATGGATGCACATAAGGCGTTGATACAAGACATTTTTAACAACGGTACTCTGATTGAGGTTCCATTTTTCCAGCGGTCTTATGTATGGAAGGGTGACCTTTGGCAGCGCCTGTTAGATGATATGGAATTTATCGTAAAAACAGGCAAACCCCATTTCTTTGGGTCTATCATTTTGAAGGTCGGACGTAAACGCAGGCAGGGTGACTTATTTACAGTATGCAAAACCGTTGTTGACGGGCAGCAGCGGCTGACTACTTTTCTGATTTTTATGAAAGTCCTCTGCTTAAAGACCGGGCAGACAACAATGTTTGATATGCAGTTCAGACTTATGGGACAAACGCTTGCATTGTGCCACGGCAAAAATGACATTGCCGCTTTTGAGAAAGTGATGGCATCCACATCAGCCGAACAGATTGACGATCCGGCTCCCGGCTCCAGAATTATTGAGGCGTTCAATTTCTTTGTCAAGAATCTCGATGAAACGAAATTGGATATTATGACAATCATGACAAATACTCAGTTTGTCAAAATTGATTTGGACGAAGATGAGGATGAACAGCAGATTTTCGATACTATCAATTCCCTGGGTGTGAATCTGACTACATCGGAACTGTTGAAGAACTACTTTTTCAGCCGTGAAACCATTCAAGAGTATGAGGCAAAATGGGTATCTGTATTTGAAAAGGATGATGATGTAAAGGCTTACTGGGACACAGAATTGGAAACAGGCCGTCTCAAGCGGGCAATGATTGATATATTCTTTGATGCCTATTTTCAGCTTTTCATTCAAGATCGGAACTACAATATCACAAATGAAGATAAGCTGATGTATGCAAGAGTGGACCATCTATCGCAGTCATATCAGCACTTTATCAACACCTATTGCGGCGGGAACAAAAATGTAGTCCTTGATGCGATGCACGACTATGCGCTTTGTTTTATGAATACATTCAAGCTGGATCAGTGCGAGCGAAGTATTCCCTCCAACTTTGGTGTAGAGCGAATCAATGTCGTGATATTCGGCCTAAAGAATACCACCATGATTCCATATATCCTTTTTGTCGCAAAGAATATTTCTGATGACGCCGAGAAAAACAGAATTTATGGAATCCTTGAAAGCTATATCATGCGGAGAATGATTGTCCATGCGTCTACTAAAAATTACAATAACCTGTTTACATCCCTAATTCTGAATCAAGTTTTGGACGCCGACACGTTGCAGGCAAAGTTGAAGAACGCTGGGGATGCCACGACTTACACGCCTGATGACAATGAATTGTGGAATGGATTTGAAAATTCCAAGTTGGTCAATCTCCAGTCAAAGGGGATCATTTATCTTATTGAAAGCAAGATACGCCCCTCCAACAGCGCGGTTGCCTTATTGGGATTTAACCAGTACAGCCTTGAACACCTCATGCCCAAAAAGTGGAGAAATAACTGGACACCCTGTGCTACAGATGATTTGGAGCGACAGCGGGACTCCATTCTTTTGACTCTTGGAAATCTGGCAATTATTACGCAATCCTTGAATGCTTCCATCAGAGACGCAACGTGGGATATGAAGAAGGCCGGAAACGGCAACGGGAAACCGGGACTCGCTTTGTGTGCAAGTGGGCTTTGTACTCTTTACGATGTCCTTACAAAAGTAGCTTGGGACGAGAACGAAATTTCGGCCCGCGCCAAATGGCTCTTTGAGCAGGCACGTACGATATGGAGCCTCTGATGCTCGTTCATAGGAAAGTCTGCATATTAGTTTTCGGTTTATAAATGCATGACCAGCCCAAGTAAGGGTCGTCACCAAAGTGGCAAGCAGTGTATTTGTTCCCACAAATACTCAAAACAGCTTTCTGGCGGTCACGCCGGAAAGCTGTTTTTGCTTGTTGGTGGCACAGCCCCCAACCCCCTTTTCGCAGAATTTCATTCTGCGGCTACGCACCGTTCCGGCGCTTTTTTCTTCCGCCCCCGGCGGAGATGTTTTGAAAGCGGCAAGGCTGGCTTACCAGCATAATCGCAAACTGTCCCGTAATAGGAAACGGCATTTTTCAAAATCTGTCAGGCTCGCAGAGCCGTAGCCAGACCAGCGGAGCGGTCTGTTCAAAGGGCTTGGGATACTTCCCAACAAGCAAAACCTACGGTTTCCGGCATCGCCGGGAACCGCAGGTTTTGAGCGTTTGTATATACAAACGCCCTGCTTGCCCAGTAGTGAAAGCCTGTACTGTCCACCAGCCCTCGACAAACTTTCTTCAAAGGCATTGATAGGAACATCTGTTTGTGCTACCATAATAGCGAACTGAATACTGCACATATTTTTCACGCAGATACATAGACCGAACCACAGCGTTTTGCTGGGGTCGGTCTTGTTGTATCTGCGTTTTTTGTTTTTGAAGGGAGGCTGGACAATGGAAAAAATCAAGACAGAGGAAGTCAGGCGCGGGCGGGGCAGGCCGAAGCTGGACGCCCACATTACCGAGGAATACGCCCCCAGCAGGCGGCAGGCGTTGAACAAGATGTATATGTACGAGGGCGTCCACCTGTTATCGGTAGCGGCTACCGAAATTCAAAACAGCGAGGTCTTATGGCGAGAGGACAGAACAGCCGTCACCTTGAAATCCCGTGACGGCATCCTGGAGCAGCTCGGTAGAATGGCGGTGCAGGACAAGTTGGGCCATACCGATTGCGTCTATCTCGCCAACCTTGCCATCGCCGCCGTTCAAAATGGGTACACCACACGGGAGGTGGAGGTTGCCCTGCGGGAAATCCGAATGGCGGCGAAGTCCAGCATGAGAAATCCAGACAATGAGGCGCTTTATTGTGCGCTGGGCAACACCGTGGACATTCTGCGGAGCATAGGAGGTGTCGCATGAAAACCGAAAAACGGCCAGTGGAAATCACAGTGGCAGGGGAACTTCCCGGCTTTGAATACGGCGGGTGCCGGGGCGTGTTTTTGAACCTGGGCCTTGATGTGGAAATGGACGGAGTGACCTATCACCTGTCCAGCAGCTTTGCGGAAAAAGCGGAGATGGGCGAGGTCATCGACAGGGCGGAACTGGAGCGGAACAGGCGGCAGACGGCGTAAAAACTTCTGATTTCTGTCAGAAAACTATTGCTTTACAGTGCTAAAGCGGTTATGATGGGGGCAGGTAACAGATGCTATGTTCCTGCGTCCAGGGAGGTAAAAAAACAAGATGCAGGAAAAATACAATGTTGGAATCTATTGCAGGCTCAGCCGGGATGATGAGAGAACCGGCGAGAGTGTGTCCATCGAAAATCAGAAAATCATGCTTAGCCGCTATGTGCAGGAGCAGGGCTGGAACCTCTACGCCGCCTACTGTGATGACGGATGGTCGGGCGGCAACTTCGACAGGTCGGCATGGAAACGGCTGATTGCTGACATTGAGGCCGGGAAAGTGGCCCTGGTGCTGACGAAGGACATGAGCAGAATCGGCAGAGATTATCTCCAAACCGGTTTTTATACGGAAGTCCTCTTCAGAAAATTTGGGGTGCGTTTTATTGCCATTGGCAACAGCATCGACAGCGATGACCCCAGTTCCAGCGAGTTTGCTCCCTTTGTCAACATCATGAGCGAATGGTATTTGAGGGACCTGAGCCGCAAGCAGCGCACCGCCATCCGGGTCAAGGGTGAGTCCGGCAAGCCCACCACCAACTGTGCCATCTACGGCTACAAGAAAGACCCCAATGACAAATATCACTGGCTGATTGACGAGGAAGCGGCGGCAGTCGTGCGGCGTATCTTCCAGCTTACTATCGAGGGCCGCGGCCCCTATGAGATCGCCACGATGCTCTGCGAAGAGAAGATCGAGACGCCTGCCACCTATTTCGCCAGACAGGGGCGGGGCGTATGGAAAAGCAGAGAGGACATCCCCCGGCCTTATAGCTGGAACGGGTTTGCGGTCGGGCAGATTCTCTCTAAACCGGAGTATATGGGCCATACGGTCAACTTCCGCACCCACAAGGAGTCCTACAAGGACAAACGGGCCATTGTCCACTCGCCAGAGGACTGGCTGATTTTTGAAAACACCCATGAGGCCATCGTGGATAAAGAGACCTGGGAGCTTGCCCAGAAACTGAGAAATACACCCCGCCGCCACGACACCATCGGCGAGGCCAATCCCCTGACCGGGCTTCTCTACTGTGCCGACTGCGGCGCGAAGCTGTATAATCACCGTTCACAGGGAACCGCCACCAAGCCCTATTCCTCGGACTGGTTCGACTGCTCCACTTACACGCTGGCCCGGCAGTATCATGACAGTGCCTGCAGTAATCATCATATCTCTACAAAGGCACTGCGGACGCTGATCCTGGAGACAATCCGGGCTGCCAGCACCTATGCCATCTCCAACGAAACGGAGTTTATCCAAAAAGTTCGAGCGGCGTCCGAAGTCCGGCAGGCGCAGGCGGCGAAAGACCTGAAACGCAAATTGAACAAAGACAGGCGACGCTGTGAAGAACTGGACACCATCATCAAGAAGCTATACGAATCCTATGCGGTGGGGCGCATCGGTGAGGAACGCTTTGACACTCTCCTTGCCGGGTATGAGCAGGAACAGGCAACGCTCCGGCAGGCCGTCACGGAGGCGGAATCGGCACTGAACAGTTTCGAGCAGGACACCGCCAATGTGGAACGGTTCCTCGCCCTGGCAAAGAAGTACACGGACTTTTCGGAACTGACTACGCCCATGATCAACGAGTTTATCGAAAAAATCATCGTCTATGCCCCGGAAAAGATTGACGGCGACAGGACGCAGGAAGTCGAGATTTATCTGAAGTTTATTGGGCGGTTCGACCTCCCGGCCCCGGAGTTGACGCCGGAGGAAGAAAAGCGGCAGGCATCCCTGCACCGCCATCGAGTCAAGAGCCGGGAACGCTACCAGATGATGAAGGCCGGCGAACACGTTGTCGGTCAGCCATTTAAGCTGGTCTGCAAATGCTGCGGAGAAGAAATTGAATTGACGGGGCGATTGGGGATATTTTTTGGGAAACTCCAAAATGTGTAAGTGTATCATTTGCTTACACCTTGCAGGACACAGAGAAAAAACTGGAATCTGATATAGCGCCGTGTACTTTTCAGATTTTACACAGCAATCAGACTGTCGAAAAGCGGACTGTCTGGCGTTGAGCTGGGCAGTCCGCAAAGCATAATAAGGAGCAAAAGGGAAGTACAGCAGGAACGAAAAGAGCGGCAAAGAGGCAGCTTTTTGGGGTTCATGGCGGCAAAGTTAAGCCCCAGCCCGTTAGAGACCTGGGCAGTGTTCCCATAAGTGCATCAACCCTGGGATGATGCCAGGAAAACCGGCTTTGCCTCCACCGCAAGGCCAATTATGACAGCGATAGCATCAGCGGAGAGGTATGGAGAAAACCCTATCTCTCCGCTTTTCATCCATCGTGGGGCGGGCCCTAGGCGTCTATGCCTCGGCAAAGCGTCAAAAAACCACGCCTAAATCTTGTTCACTTTTTACAAAGTTTTAGGATTCACTCCCCTTTCTGTTGACAAATTTTATAATTTATACTGTTGCATTGCCGTATTTATTGGACAAGTAAATTTAAATGCACTACAACAAAGGGGGACTTATTCAATGAGAAGCCGGAAAAGACGATTGACCGCATTATTGGCAGCGGCATATATGGCCGCTGTACTGACAGGGTGCGGTACGGCAGGAGGCAGAGACACGGACAGAGGCACGGCACACATCGGAATCATCTTCACACAGGCGGGCTTGGGCGGCAATTCCTTTAACGATTTGGCCTTGGAGGGCGTCCGGCGGGCAGAAAAAGAACTTGGGATTACCTACGATCAGGTGGATCCGAAATCGGCATGGTACACCAGCACTTCATGCTGGTCAGCCAGCTCACCGTTCTGGAAAATATCATTATCGGAAAAGAGCAGGGCGGTCTGTTTCTGGACCGGAAGGCCAGCGAGCAAGCTTAAAGCCATCTGGCACACTGAGGGAATGTCTGAGCCGGTCAAAGCTGTCTCCAACCTGACGGTGCCTGTGCTCTGCGACATTCCTGTTCTCGGCGCATTTTTCAAAAATCAGTCTCCCTACCTGTATGCCATGCTGCTCATTGTCGCGGCAGTCTGGGTATTGTTTTACAAGACGAAATACGGCCTGCGCTACCGCGCCATTGGCGACCAGCCCCATGCGGTTCAGACAGCGGGCGTGCCGGTCAACCGCTACCGCTATATTGCAATGATGTCGGCGGGGGCAATTGCGGGGCTGGCGGGCTCCTACCTCTCCCTGTCCCAGAACAACCTCTTTGTGACGGATATGACCGCCGGACGGGGCTTTATGGGACTGGCCGCCAACATCTTTGGCGGCTGGCAGCCGGTGGGCTCGCTGCTGGCCGGAATGGTGTTCGCCGTGGCTCAGGCAGCCCGGTTCTACCTCACCGACCTGTCCATCCCCTCCCAAATCGTACAGATGCTGCCCTACATCATTACGCTGCTGATTCTTTTATTTGTGGGCAAGCGGGGTAAAGGGCCGGAAGCACTTGGCAAACTGGTAGATAGGGTTATACTATTGGCAGAACGATTTGTTCAACAAGCCAACAAAGGAGTATGACCAACTATGAAGAATGTCGTAAAGGAAAAAATGTTAAGATTCCGCTGTATGTGTCCGTATATGAAACGATTTGCCAGTGCCTGAAGGAGGGCAAGTACAAGCCTGGGGATAAGCTGCCGGGAGAAAGCATCCTTGCGGAACAGTTTCAGGTCAGCAGAAGCACATTACGGCAGGCCATGCTCCTGTTGTAGGAGGACGGGCTGGTAGGCAACCATCAGGGAAAGGGCAATATTGTGCTCTCCAATCAGGACCTGAAATCCAACGGCTTGGAGAAGGTGGGCAATCCCATCCTGGATTTCTGTGTCCACCCCATCGACCGCACGGTCACCACTGTGGGCTTCCAGCCCGCCACCCGCAAGCATCAGGAGGTACTGAAGCTCAGACCCTCCAGTATTGTTGCCGTGATCGACATCACCTACTACCATCAGGATATGCCGGTGGGGTTCGCCATGGTGTATATGCCCTATGAGGTGTTGGACAAGGGCGATGTGGATCTGGAGGATACGGACAGCGTTTACACATTTTATACCCGGCTGCTGTCCTCCGGCCGGCTGTACAGCGATACCAAGCTGCGGATTGTACACGCACGGGAACGCCTAGCCAATATTCTGGCGGTTCCGGAGGGGGACCCCCTCCTGATTATGGAGGAGGAGCTCTATACCGAATACGACAAACCCGTGTTGTCCCATAAAATGTTTATGGGAGCGGACCTCTATAAGATCAGCTTGAAACGTAAAAGCAGATAAAGTATAATTTACTGAAATGGAGCGGATACATATGAAAACCTTTCACAATGAGGCGGAGCCGGGGCAGATTGCGAAAACTGTCCTGATGCCCGGCGACCCCCTCCGTGCGAAATATGTCGCAGAAACTTACCTGGAGGATGTGGTCTGCTATAACCGCGTCAGAGGGATGTATGGGTATTCCGGAACCTACCAGGGGCAGCCGGTGTCTGTCCAGGGCAGCGGGATGGGGATTCCCTATCCACACCAACACCGCATTGACCAACGAACAGCGGGAACAGAACCTTGACCTTATGATTCGCTGCGCCTTGGAACTGGCAAAAGGGGAGTATGGGGATGGAAGCTTATAAGCGTATCTTTGTCATTGTGGTGGATTCGCTGGGCGTTGGCGCGATGGAGGATTCCCCGGCATTTGGCGATGTTGACGTGAATACCCTGGGACATATTTTCCAGGCGGTGGAAACCCTCCGCATTCCAAATCTGCAAACATTGGGTATCGCAAACCTGACGCCTTTGAAACAGGTCGAGCCGGCAGAGATCTCCCGGGGCTACTATGGAGTTCTGCGGGAAAAGAGCTGGGGAAAGGATACCATGACCGGCCATTGGGAGATGATGGGACTGGAGGTCAAGCAGCCGTTTCGCACATTTACAGAAAACGGCTTCCCGCCGGAGCTGATTGCCGAGCTGGAGCAGAGGACTGGCAGAACCATCATCGGAAATAAGAGCGCCAGCGGAACGGAAATCTTGGAGGAGCTGGCCGAGGAGAAAATTGCCACAGGACACATGATCGTGTATACCTCTGCGGATTCCGTGCTGCAAATCTGCGGGAATGAGGAGACCTTTGGCCTGGATGAGTTGTACCGCTGCTGTGAAATTGCCCGTGAGCTCACCATGAGAGAGGAGTGGAAAGTGGGCCGCGTGATTGCCCGCCCCTATGTAGGAAAAAAGAAGGGCGAGTTCAAACGAACCAGCAACCGGCACGATTATGCCCTGAAGCCCTTTGGCAAAACTGCCCTGGACGCCCTGAAAGCCAACGGCCTGGATGTCATTTCAATTGGCAAGATTCGGGACATATTTGATGGTGAGGGGATCACCCAAGCCCAAAAATCTACAAGCTCCGTTCACGGTATGGAGCAGACCATTGAGACTGCAAAGGGGGATTTTCATGGCCTGTGCTTTGTAAATCTGGTGGATTTCGATGCCCTTTGGGGACACCGGCGGGACCCGAAAGGATACGCCGGCGAACTGGAGCGTTTTGATGAAAAATTAGGCGAACTTCTGGATATCCTGCGGGAAGACGATTTGCTCATCATTACGGCGGACCACGGCAACGACCCAACCCATACTGGGACTGACCATACCAGGGAGAAAGTACCTTTTTTGGCCTATTCACCCTCTATGAAGGGCGGGGGAGCCATTCCTGAATGTGATACTTTCGCAGTGATAGGCGCTACCATAGCGGATAATTTTGGCGCAAATATGCCAGACGGAACAATGGGTTATTCTTTGCTTTGTGAGTTGAAATAAATTCCCTTCATGATAATGTGAAATATAGTCTTTGTTCCTCTCCGTGCGGGATTGGGGTTTTCCTCTCCGTTCGGTGTTTGGATATAACAAAACGCCGCAGACCTTTTTCAAAGTCTGCGGCGTTCGCCTATCCTTGCTCTTTGCCGTTTTTGAGTTCCCGCACTCCATATCAATGACGGCCGAAACAGTGATATAGTCCTCAATGCGTTTATTGCGGAGTTTATCGCCCTCGGCGTCAAACACCACATGACGGGCAAAGTATTGGAAACACAGGATTTCTACGAGTTTTCTCTTTGTAGCAACACGATAGTCTCCACTTGCTCATCATTGTCCAAACTTAAATTCATGTCCTGTTCAATGATTGGCAGCTTGAACTTGATGGATTTCAGCCATTGTCCATTGGGCTGGCGTTCTTCGTAAATCTGGATTTCTGCAATCAGAGCCTCGATCAGCTGCCGCCGCTCCACATCATTCATCATTGTATACAGCTTATCGAAGTAAATCAAGACTTTGTAGATGTTATCGCCAGTGATTTTCTCCGCTTCAATGGCCTGCTTCTTGGCCCTGGCTGTAATGAGCTGGGACTCGCTTTCTTCAATCTTATCGTACATCTTATAAAGCCGGTCGTCAAGGTCGGCTTTGCGTTTGATGTAATGCCGGTCATCTGGGTCAAGGGAGTCGATTTCCTCCATCAGCTTAGACTTGATAGAATAACTCTGACGCAGCTGCTTTTCGTAATTGGCGATTTCCTGGTCGATAGCGGCGGTGTCTACCTTCATGTTGATTTTTTCCTGCATCATTGCCGCAAATCTGGGGTTACTCACCAGCTTGACAATGACCTCTGCCACAGCATCGTCCAGCAATTCCTCCCGGATTTGCTTTCGATAATCGCATTTGTGTCCCCGCTGCATGGTGCGGTGTTTGCACCCATAGTAGAAAAAGTCCTTGTATTTCGTCCCGTCCTTTTTGTACTTGATGCACTTGTTGGCATACATACCAACTCCGCAGATGGGACACTTCACAATTCCGGTGAGCAAATGCGTCCGTTCGCTTTGCCCCCTGTTCACGTGTTCGTATCTCTTAGCCTGGGCCAACAGCTTCACCTGGGCCATCTGCCAGACATCCTCGGACACAATTCCCTCATGCTGACCGTCTGCCAAAAGATAATTGTCCTGCTCTACCAGATGGTAGTCATTTCGAGTGCCGTGGATTTTCTCTGTCTTTCGTCGCCCGTAAGCGATTTTTCCGCAATAGACAGGATTTTTCAAGATTTTACGGATTAAACCGGCATCAAACAGCGGATTTTTCCCATTTTGGCGTTGCATCTTACGAATACCGTGAGTTTCCAGATACTTTGAGATACCGTTTGCGCCGGTGTCAGTGGAGGTGTACTGCTCAAATATAACGCGAATGGCCTCCGCTTCTTCCTCGTTGATCTCCAGATTACCGTCCGTGAGACGATAGCCATAGGGCGCAAAGCCCCCATTCCAACGGCCCTCTCTAGCCTTCTGGATACGGCCCTCCATGGTTTGGACACGAATATTTTCACGCTCAATTTCCGCCACCGCAGAGAGAACGGAAATCAGGATTTCCCAGCATCTTTTGAGGAGTCAATGCCATCCTCTACGCAAATCAGGTTCACCCCAAAGTCCTGCATGATTTGCAGAGTGGAGAGAACATCTGCGGCGTTCCTGCCAAAGCGGGAGAGTTTGAACACCAAAACATAGGAAATACCGTCTTTCCCGGATTTGATGTCCTCCATCATCTGGCTGAACTGAATTCTGCCCTCAATAGATTTGCCGGATTTGCCTGCGTCCTCATATTCTCCAACGATTTCATAGTTGTTGAAATCCGCGAACGCTTTCATTCTGGCCTTTTGCGCATCCAGGGAGTAACCGTCGATCTGCATGGTAGTGGATACTCTGGTGTAGATATAAACCTTCTCTTTTTCTTTGCGCATGATAACCTCACATTTCCTGTTATCCACTTACTGTTGGAGAGCGTCTTTCTCTCCAACAGTAAGTTTGGATATTCATATCACGTTTATGATTATATCATATCGCAACAGTCTTTTCAATATTGGATTTATGGTTCTGACAGGATTTCTCGTCAGCTCCGATCCCGGTCTGATAAACGCTTGGAAAGGGCATATCATCAAGCCCCAAGTCCGATGCATACTTCTCAATCAGATTTGCCAGCAACGTGGCAAGTCCGCTCCATTCATCGGTCAAGGGCATTCTTTGCGCCAACCTCCTTCTGTGTCAATGTAGAACTCTGCTGATACGCCTGTAAAATCTCCAGCGGGATATTCTCCACCACCTGGCGCAGACCGTCCAGCTCTTGAAGCTGCTGCGCCACCTCCAAGCGGCGCTTGACGCTCTCCCGGCTAGCATCATCCTTCTTTTTCAAGGCGGTATTTTCGGCCTGGAGGTCTTTGTAAGCGGCATCGTACTTCCGCAGTTTCGTCTGCATCCGCTCTACGCCGGGAATATACTGCTCCAGCAGCGCCTCGATCTCGGCGCTTTTCTTTTTGGCGTTGAGCGGATTGACCTCTCCCAACAGCTGCAACAGCATATCCCGCTGACGGTTGAGGTGGGCCGCCTCCTTGAACAGCCGGGGCGGGATATGCGTCCTGCCGGTTTCGCTGGCGCTCTCGCCTCGCTCAAAGTCCGGCCACTTCTTTACCATGTGCTTCCAGAACTCATCCTGCCACCAAATCAGTTTCTTCTTATTGCCTACGATGTCCTTGGCGCTCAGCCGCCCATCCGCCGTCAGCGGAACAAAAGAAAGGTGCATATGGGGCGTTTTCTCGTCCATATGCACCACGGCGGATATGATCGTGTCTTTCGACTGATATTTTTCTATGAAACGGACGGCTTCCTCGAAGAATTCTCTGATTTCTGCTTTCTTTTTGCCCTTGAAGAATTCTGGGCTGGCCGTCACCAATGTCTCCACCACCCGAACGCTGTCCTTGCGGATACGGCATTTGGCCTCGGCGATCTGCCTCTCCGCCTCCGCACGGTATTTCCGCTCCGGCTGGATAAGGTGGAAATTGAGGTGGGTCCGACTGGTATCTATGTCGGGATTACTGACGTACTTCTCCTTGGTGCGCTCATTGTGGGCTTCGATGTGGCCGATCTCCGGCCCCTTGTACTTGGCGAAGCGGAGAATAGCATATTGCGGTTTGTCCATCACTTATCCCTCCGTTTCCAGACCAAATCAAATCCCAGCACATCGGCCAGCTGAATGGCCTCAATGTACCGCAGCGAACCCCGCTGCAATTTGGCGGAGAGATTGGACACGCTGTCGCTCCAGCTGTGTTCAGCGGCGAGCATATCTACAACCTCCTGCATGGTGTACCCGGCGCGGACGATCTGCGCTTTGATTTCATTTCTGATGTTCAATAAAAACCTCCTGATTTCTACATGGTTGTCACGCAATAGAAGCGCCCTTCGATTTCGTGCTTCCGAGTGACTTTTGTTGAAATGATGAAAATGTCTGTAAAATCGGAAAATTTGTTTACGCTTTCGAGAAACACGGTTCCGTAAAATTTATTCTCGACTGCATCAAAAAGTTTGCGGATTTGAAAAATGTCGAAGTTTTAGCAACAAAGGTGACCTACTATATTACCCCGTCCACATTACCGCTGAAAAATCTACCGCTGACCGCAAAAGAAGCGTACATTGCGTACATGAGTACGGCGGTGTACGCTTGTACGCATTGTACGGGAGATTTCGGGTCACTGTCTATTTTCAAAAATGCGGTATCAGCACTTGCAGGCCAGTAAAACCTCTGGAGCGCCTGCCGTTGCCGATGTAGATGTTGTTGGTGTGGCTGATGCCGTAGTTTCCGGCATTTTGAGTGAGATAATTGCAGAAACTTTTCATGGAAAGTGTGTTATAGGCATTGTCCTCACACCACAGCTTGTAGGCGGCATACAGGTTTTTGGAACTGGAAGCAGCGTCCGGCTGAAAGACGATATATCCGGTGGACTGCATGAATTCAACAATGTTGTTGCCATCTGCCACCGCCGCTTTCATATTTTCCTGGGCCTGCTGGCTGATAGTAAAACGATAGTTATTAGCAATCAGCCGCCGCAGACCCTCCAGCGCCCACAGGAAGATGCCTTCCGCCTCGGCGCACATCTTTTCTGCGATAAATGGGTCGTCCACCCGGTTGGCCGGACGTTCTTTGGCAGTCAGGATGATTTGTCGCCGGAAGAAACCGACGCTCCGGTCATAGAGGGAGTGCAGCGTCCCATTGCCCAGGCCAATGAAGCGGACATACAGTTGGCCTTGATAGCTCTGCCTGCCTTTCTTCTCCAAATCCATGGGCAATTCTGCGGTGACGATTGCCTTGATGTGATTGGTTTGGGGAAGAGCCTCCAGTTTCATGTCATCGTCCACCATCAGCAGCTCATGCTCCAGGTCGGCACGGGCAAAGGGATTTGTCTCAACCTTGGCGATGCTGCCGGTATTCATGTTCTGCCCCAGCAGGGCGCGGAATACCAACCCCAGCCGTGATTTCCCTTCACCGCCTCTACCAGTGATGATAAGCATTTTCTGCCCTTTTGTGGAGGGAATGAGGCAGTAGCCTATAAACTCCTGGAGGGTCAGAATGTCGTCCGGTTCCAGAAGGTCAGCCAGAAACGCCAGCCACTTCACTGGCGGCGGAGCATCCGGCACATAACGGACTGGCAGGCGGTTGATACAGAAATCTTTTGCCTCTGAAAATGTGCCGCTAAGAAAAAATGTGCCGTTGGCAACGTGTATCCTGTCTTGAAAGACCAGCAGGGGCGGCGACCAGCACTCCACCCGCAGAGCGTCCAACAAGTTTGCCGCCCGCTTCGCCACGCCGGAAGTGACATAGGACTTGATGCGATCCAGAATTTCCTTTTTCAGCATCGTTTCATCCATCACCCGGCCCTCCGTGGTGAAAAAAGCATCGTGAATACAGAGCATGGGGTGATCTTGCAGAAATTCCTCACAGAACAGGACTTCATTGATCTTCTTGCCGTCGAACCAGGCGGGCCAGTCCTTCATCCCTGGCGGCAGGCGGGCGGCGTGATTTGTTGCTTCATAGTTGTTCAACTGCATTCCTCCGTAAAAAGATTGGCGTTTTCATTTGCCTATCTCAATATACGGAAAAACCGGCTTTGGCCCCCATTTTTTGCAAAACTGACTGGAAAATAAAAATCGGCCCGGATAATTTGCAGAAATGCAAACTCCAAACCGACATAATTCGTGCTTTATTGCGGAAATGCTGTGCTAAAATCAAGAATACGACAGGGAGGTGCGTAATGGTGGAATTTTTACCGGGAACGATAGGTCAGCGACTGGCGGAACTGCGGGAACAGCGTGGCTTTACAAGAGAAGAATTGGCGGAAAGAGTGGGTGTCAGTACATCTACCCTCAGCCGGTTGGAAAGCGGACAGATACAGAAATTCAGTGATGAGGTGTTGACCGCCCTGGTGCGGGAATTTAACGTATCCGCCGACTTTCTGCTGGGCCTGACGAACATTCCCGACCGAAAAAATTATGACATTGAGGAACTGAGACTGACGGCACTGGCGGCGCGGAACCTCTACACTGGGAAAGTCAACAGTGAGGTTGTCAGCCGAATGCTGGAGCATCCCCGATTTGCCATGCTGACCACAATGATCGCACAGTATTTTGATGATACCCTGGCGGCAGGAGTTGCCGTCCAGAACCAGATTTTTGCCTCCATGGGTGAGCTGTTGTTGATGGGGTGTGGACAGCGGGACGCAGCACAGGCAACAGCACTTTCCAAGATACCGCCGTACCAAGTTGAGCTGTCCAAAATTCAAAACACCTTTATGGTGATGCTCAAAGAAATGAAAAAAGATATGGCTTCCGAGTTAGCGGCAAAGCAGGCGGCAACCAAGGAAATCGTGGCGCAGATGATGGCGGAGCTTACGAAGGGCGAGGACAGGCCCCTGACTGAAATCACGCCAGAGCAAATGACGGATGCCATTTTACATACGGTGGACACTTCTGTTTTTGACCCGGACAAGCTGTCAGTCTTCCGGTCTGGCGTTGTTTCTCTCTTTGAAGCTCTCCCCAGGGCAGCGCATGAGCAATGAAGAACTCTGTGTACTTGCCAGGAATGGCAGCATAGATGCCCGGGACCAACTGCTGGAAAATAATCTGGCCTTTATCCAACAACAAGCCAATCAATTTATTGAACGATATGGTGGTAATCGTCTTGATGTGGACGACCTCATTCAAGAGGGCTGCTTCGGTCTGATGGAGGCGATCAGTCGCTTTGTCCCGGAGCGCGGCACGAAATTTCTGACCTACGCTGTCTGGTGGATCAGGAAATTCATGCAGGAGTCAGTTAGCATCGTCACTGCATCTGATGAGATCAGCCTGGATGAGTTGGAGGATTTTTCTCTTCCGCAGGCTTACAGAAAATCCCCGGAGCAAATTGTTCTGCAAGCAGAAACCTACGCCGAACTGCACGAGGGCCTGCGACAGATTTCCGCCAGGGAGCGGACTTATCTGCTCTACCGCTACGGTTTTACCGATGGGGACGAGCATCCCATTCCAGAAACAGCGGCGCACTTCCGGTTGACAGTGAAGCGGGCGCAGAAAACGGAACAAGCCGCGCTGAACGATTTACGGCGCAGGCTGCCGCATTGATGTCGCTGCGGCGGGACGAGGGACGAAGGACGGTGGCTGTATATACCTTTTGCCCCTTTCGAAAGCAGGTGGAGGAATGATCGCTGCCGCTCCATTCCTCCGCCTGCTTTCCTGGTGCGGGAAAGCGGCTGTCCTCCCGTACATCCCCTTTCCCACGCCAGCCGGGGCAAAAGGTATAACACACTAGACTTTTTCCACTGCGTTCCAAAAGTCGTGTGCCAAAGGGGGACCGCCCCCTTTGGAAACCCCCGCCATTTTCGGGAGCTGTGTGGCCATAGACTGCCAAACGCAGTCCGGCCCCATGACCCGAAAATGGAAACAGCGGTAGTGTTTATCCATGCCTGGGTAAACACTGCCGCTGTTTTATTGTAGCTCCTGTTCTAGCTGTTCAAAAATTGGAGCATTGAAAAATTCTGTGATAGTGATGTCTAGCCCATCACATAGCTTTTTGACCGTAATTACCGATAAATCCTTGCGTGTGTTGTCCATCATGCTGTATACGGTCGAAGGAGTTACCCCTGATAGAGTAGCTAGCTCATTATACTTGATATTCCGTTCTTTACATAATTGCTGGAACCGTTGAACGATTGCTGGCTTGATACGCATATCCATCTCACCCTGAAACAGGATAAAATATTATGCGCAGAAGCGTATACGCACTTGCGTAACTCAGAAAATTTTGCTATCCTTAATATACGCAACTGCGTAATAAAGGAGATACATTATGGAATTGAAATCTTGTGCATTCACCGGCCATCGTCCGAGGAAGTTCCCCTGGGGTTACAACGAGTCCGATGCCCGATGTGTCGCGCTGAAAGAAACGCTTGCCAAGGAGATTACCAAGCTGGTGGATGCTGGATATACGGACTTCTTCTCCGGTATGGCAGAGGGTGCGGATACCTGGGCATCGTTGACTGTTCTGGCCTTGAAAAAAGAAAATCCCGCGCTGAAACTCCACTGTGTTCTGCCCTGTGAAGAACAGGCAGATGGGTGGTCGGCTTCGGCGCGGGAACTTTATTTTTCTATTTTGGAACAAGCGGATGAGGTCGTGTATGTGAGCCAGGAATACCATGAGGGCTGTATGCTGAAACGCAACCGTTATCTGGTCGATCACGCCGCCTGTCTGCTGGCTGTCTACAATGGCGAGTGGCGGGGCGGGACAGCGATGACGGTGAGGTATGCTCGGAAGCTGAATAGAGATGTCCATATCATTGACCCGATATCTTGTGCTGTTATGTAATGCCCCGTTGCATAATGTACTATTTTGTGGTAATATAGCAAACAAGAAGAATTGAACAACAAAGAGGTGGTGTTATGGTGAACAATACGCTTACGATGTTGGATTTATTTGCTGGCGCAGGTGGGCTTTCAGAGGGACTATCTGAAGCTGGCTTTCATAGCCTCTTTGCATCCGAAATTGTGCCTGCTTATGCAAACACCTATAAACTGAATCACCCGGGGGCTAAAGTCTTTACCGCAGATATCCGCTCACTTGATGCTGGAGAGGTTCTATCTGATTTAGGGTTAGAGCGCGGACAGCTGGATCTGTTAGCGGGTGGTCCGCCCTGCCAGGGATTTTCTATCAATGCTCCTGTGCGCAGTGTATTGGATCAGCGAAATCATTTGTTTAAGGAATACTTGCGTTTTGTGGACATATTTGCTCCAAGAGCAGTATTGATAGAAAATGTTCCTGGCCTGGTGTCATTTGAACACGGGGCTACTTTACACGCCATCTTGGACGCTCTTGCTCAATTAGGATACGGTGCTGATGTCAGGATTTTGGGCGCAGCGTATTATGGTGTTCCCCAAATGCGGTGGCGTACAATCATTCTTGGATTAAGAGGGAAAATTCTTCCGTCTGTTGCATTTCCCGAACCGATTTACCACGCACCAATCAGGCCAAATTTCACAACGACATTTGATGGACAGATGCTCGTTAAACTTCCAGCGCCAGAAGTGTCCGCAGCATTCACGACAGTAAAAGAGGCTATTGGCGATTTGCCGCCACTCATATGTGGAGAACGTGGCACAGAGGTAAAAGAATATATCTCTGAACCTTTCTGCGATTACCAACGCAGGCTAAGAATTGGCAGTCCCGGTGTGTATAACCATGAAGCTCCACGCCTGTCAAAGATAAATTTGGAGCGGCTGAAGCATATTAAACCGGGAGGAAATTGGACGGATATTCCAGAAGATTTATTGCCGAAAGGAATGAAGCGAGCCAACAGGGGAGACCATACCAAGCGATATGGCAGGGTAACTCCTGATGGGCTTGCGTCCACAATACTTACAAAATGTGATCCGCACTGGGGAGCATACTTTCACTATGAGCAGGAACGTTCATTCACGGTAAGGGAAGCTGCCAGAATTCAATCTTTTCCCGACCACTATATTTTTACAGGGACAATGGCAGAACAATTTGCCCAAGTAGGAAACGCCGTACCGCCACTTCTTGCCGAAGCGGTTGGCCTGACACTTAAATCCATGTTGCTGGAGGACAAATAACATATGGCTGGATATATTGCAGAGTTTTTTGGCTATCGGGCTGAGGATGCTTCCAATGAGGCGCTCACAGCAGTAGCCCAAAAGCGGTGTCCTTTTTTGGGAACACAATGTACAAAGATACTTTCTCGTGACCGCATTGTTTCCGGCGTGTGCGCTATCCGACAGAAAACGGATGGGTCGCCTAATGTAATATGCTGTCCAATACGCATCTATGCGGAGGACTATAAGATGCTGCGCACAATTGCAAACAACGCTTTTGGTATGAGCTTGAACTTATATGCTGGTTGTGCGGCGGTTGATAAAGCGCGCAGTGAAGGTGGAGCAATTGCCGTCTTTGGACATGGATGGGGCGGGGAACTTCGCCTTCCGCAGAGAGAAGGGACAGGCTCCTATTTTGTTGATTGGGTGCTTGCTCGACTTGATGCTACTGGTGAACTGGTTGAGTTTACAGCAATTGAAGTGCAGACAATAGATACAACTGGAAACTACCGTGATGCCCGCCAAACACTGGAGAGTAGCAGAGAGGTTGTCCCCTGCACAGTAGGTTTGAATTGGGAGAACGTCTCAAAGCGGATTATTCCGCAGTTAATTTACAAGGGACAAGTTTTGCAGCGAGAGGATTTGTGCCGAACGGGTCTTTACTTTGTATGCCCTCAGCCGGTATTTGAAAGAGTCCTAAATCGGTTGGGTGGTCGAGAGAAGCTGCCGCATTTTCCTACTCAGCCAGCCTCTATTCATTTTGTGTCTTATGACTATATAAACAATGCTCCACTGACTGATGGACAAATCAGGCATTTGGGGGTTATAGAGGAACACTGTACGACGGTTTATAAGGTGCAGGAGGCGTTTTCCTCATTGAATTTGCCAGAAGGAAATGTTTATCGTGATGCGCTTAGGCGGTCGCTATATGGGGAAAACTGACGACTGATTGTGACCTTGTCAGAACCGTACTAGAGAATTGAAAAATGTGGCGTAGGGCGTGTAGGGAGTGATTTTCTTTGATAGCAGAAGAACGAAAAACTGCTATGAGCCACGATGAAATGCAGGATTATTGGCAGACATTATGCTCATTTTCAGGCGAAGATATATCGCATGAAATCAGTCAACTGATGGCGAAAATTCATTATCCAAGATTTTTATATAAGTATCGTGCTGTAAATAATAATAATCTTGATGCTTTACGCTCAAATAAACTGTTTTTTTCTAAAGCCAGCAGCTATGATGATCCATTTGATACTTTTTTACATATTGACGTGGAGAAGATTCGTCAAGAATTTGTCAGCAACTATAGCTCCACTGAGGCATTAGCTGCGTTGGCAAACGGCATGAAAGAAACCTTTCAAAATCAACCTGGCATCCCGCAAGAGTTTGTTCAGCAAGTTACGAGTGTCGAGGGCTTAAAACAGTTATTTGCAAGCGGAATAACAAACCAATTTTTATCTTATCTTCTAACATTACGTTCGAAAATACAAGACGAGATTTTGTCCATCTGTTTTTCCGAAAATGGATTTAATGAAACTCTTTGGCTGAAATATGCTGATATGCACAGGGGGTTTTGCCTTATGTACGATCTAAGTGATGAGGCGAGTTCCCATTGTGGCAAAATGGATAAGTGTGTAAATTGTGGCGTCTATAAATATAGAACGCGGGTTTATCCAGTATATTATTCTGACACTCCACATAATGCAACCGATTTTGCAAAATTTGTTATGGGACAAGAGTTGGTGCAAAAGTTAGGTGCCCCGTTGCCAGAATTTCTACAAAGGGAATTTAAACCTCTTCCTTGGGAAGTTGAGCGCAACAGTTTGATTAAAAAGGAATGCCACAAATATGACGAAGAATGGAGGATGATTGCTAATTGCAAAATGAATCTTCCTGCTATGATAGAGTGCGTTCCCGCTGGAGTTATTATCGGCTTGAGAACATTCCAAGTAGATAAAAGCCTGATTATTTCTATGGCCAAAGAAGCTGGAATTAAAAATATCTATCAATCCTACATTGATGAAAAAAACAAATTAAATGCGTATCTTCTCACAAACGTATAGGAGTTTGGATAACACAAAACACGGATGATTACCAAATGGCAAAGCATCCGTGTTTTGTTATCAGAGCATCTGAAAATGCTCCAGCGCCGCCATAATTGCCTTTTCTTTTTCCGGCGGACACTGGGATACTCTCTGACCCTCGGATTTAGGCAAGTTATAGTTCCGCCCGACCTCCAGCCCGCACTTCCGCTTCACCTGAGATATATACAAGCTGGACACTTTCAGTCCAAACTGTTCCAGCACATACGTCTTGATTTCCTCATAGGTGGCCTTGCTCTCGGCGGCGGTCAAATCCAGCTCGTCCAGGTTCAAGTCCACCTCAATATGGTGTTCTGCTCTGAGTTTGGACAAAAGGCATACCGTCTCCACATGAGCGGTTCTGGGGAAGAGGTCCACGCCCTGAGCCCTCACCGCGCAGTAACCCAGAGGACGAAAACGGTCTACGTCCCGGGCCAGGGTGGCAGGGTCGCAGGAGACATAGACGATCCGATTTGGCGCCATACTGGCCAGGATGGCTGGCACTGCGGGGGAGAGACCCTTTCGGGGCGGGTCTACGCAGATGACCTGAGGCCGGATTCCTTCCTGTGTCAGTCGCTGGGCCACCGCCCCGGCGTCGCCGCAGAAGAACTCCACATTGCTGACGCCGTTTCGCCGGGCGTTTTCCCGAGCGTCCTCAATGGCCTGGGGGACGATCTCCGCGCCGACGACCTGCCCCGCCTGCTTGGCCAGAGCCAGGGAGATGGTTCCAATGCCGCAGTACAGGTCCAGCACGGTCTCCGTTCCGGTGAGCTGGGCAAAGTCCAAAGCGGCCTGGTACAGCCGCTGGGTTTGGGGCAAATTGATCTGGAAGAAGGAGGGGACGGACAGACGGAAGGTCAGTCCGCATAACTCCTCTTCCAGCCAGTCCCGCCCCCACAGGGTGACGTACCGGTCCCCCAGAATGACGTTGGTGTCCTGCGTGTTGGTGTTCAGTACCACCCCTGCCAATGCCGGTTCCGCCCGGCGCAGCGTATCTGTGAGGGCGGTGTGGTGGGGCAGGCTGTCTCCGTTGGCCACCACACAGACCAAACTTTCTCTCCTGCTGTTGGTGCGGACATAGAGGTGGCGGATCAGACCTCTGCCCGTTCCCTCGTCGTAGGCAGATATGTTGTGGGCTTCCATCCAGTCTTTAAAGACTGACCGCAGTTGGGTGATTGCCCGGGGTTGGAGGAAACAGTCGGAGGCGTCCAGCACATCGTGGCTCCGGGGACGGTAGTAACCCACAGACAGCCCCCGTTTCCCCTGAGCCACCGGAAATTGCACCTTGTTCCGGTAGCGGTAAGGCTGTTCCGTGCCCAGCACCGGAGGCAGGTCCAATTTGACGTGTCCCACCCGCTCCAAAGCGTCGGCAATACGCCGGCTCTTGGCCCGCAGCTCCTCCGCATACGTCATGTGGCAGAACTGGCAGCCGCCGCATCTGCCGTACAGGGAGCAGCTGGACTCAACGCGCTCAGGGGAGGGGAGGAGCAGTTCCACCCCACGGCCCCAGGCCACGTTTTTGTTTACCTTCTCCAGGCGGACTCTCCACTGCTCCCCCTGGATGGTATAAGGAACAAATACCACCCGCCCCTCCAGCCTGGCCACCCCCATTCCCTCGGCAGTGTAGCCAGTGATGTCCAAGGTGTGGACAGTGTTTTTTCGGATGTCAGCCATGGTGGACGCCCCCTTTTCAAGTCAGGCTATCATACCATATTTTCGGACCAAGGTAAAGACAAAAAGCAGCTGTCTGCGGCATATGAGTTGGCAGGGGGTTAAAACACTCCGGTAAAGGCGGCCAGATAGACCGCCATGACCTCCTCCCGGGACGGTGTGAGTTGGTCCGAGGCCATACAGGTGTCCTGGAGGGCCAGCGCCGCCAGCGCCGGGAAGTCCGCCAGGTCTACCCCCTTGAGCTGTCCCAGACTGGGGGGGATGCCGATTGCGCCGCTCAGGGCCCGGACGGCGGCAATCACCGCCTGGGGGCTCTCCTCCGCCAGCCCCATGGCCCGGGCGATCCGGCCCAGCCGCTTGCAGCACACCGGACAGCTCCGGTGGAAGGAGAGCACATAGGGCAGCAGCACAGCGTTGCACACCCCGTGGGGCAGATTGTACCGCCCGCCCAGAGCGTGAGCCATAGCGTGGACCATACCCAGCCCCGCGTTGGAGAAAGCGGTCCCCGCCGTGTACTCCCCGTAGGCCATCCGGATCCGGGCGGTCTCGTCTCCCCCGTCGGCCACCGCTCTGGGCAGGTAGGTGAAGATCTGCTCCACCGCCCACAGGGCGTCCTTGTCCGTCATAGGAGTCGCCCCACGGGACAGCACCGCCTCAATGGCGTGGGTTAGGGCGTCCATGCCGGTGGCGGCGGTGAGAGCTGGAGGCATGGACAGCATAAAATCAATGTCGTTAATGGCGATGGATACCATGCAGTTGGTGTCCACCATGGCCATTTTGCTGTGGCGGACCGGGTCGGTGACGATGTAGAAGGCGGTACACTCGCTCCCGGTGCCCGCCGTGGTGTTTACCGCCGCAATGGGCACGCCGGGGACCCGGGACTTGTCCGTCCCCTCATAGTCCTCCAGCCGGCCCCCGTTGGCGGCCAGGATGCTGGCCGCCTTGGCGGTGTCGATGGCGCTCCCGCCCCCCAGGGCCACCAGCAGCTGGGCCCCCAGCGCCCGGACGGCGGCGGCGCACTCCTCCACCACCTGGACGGTGGGATTGGGCTGGACCTGGTAGAAGACGGCGTATTCAACTCCCGCCTGAGACAGCACCGCGCCCACCCGGGCCGCCGCCCCGGACTGGTACAAAAACTGATCGGTGACCACCAGGGCCCGACGGATGTGGAGCTTTTCCAGCTCCGGACCCAGCAGCTGGACCGCCCCCTTGCCGAAGAAACTGGTCCTGACCCCGTCAATACGCTCCGCCATGGGACCACCTCATTTCGCCCGACCGCAGACCACCTGGATGGGGTCCCAGATGGAGCTGGTGCTGGAGGAGAAGACAAAGTCCACCTGTCCCAGGGCCTCCACCGTCATCCCCGCCCGGATGGCCACGGCAATGACGTTGATGCGGGTTGACACGTTTTTGCCGCCCCAGGCCTGGGCCCCCACCACCTGGCGGGTGTTGGCCTCGTAGACCAGCTTGATGGTGATCTCCTGGGGATTGGGGCAGATGCCGGGGCGGTCGCAGCCGGAGGCGGCGGCGCTCTTGACCCGCAGCCCCGCCTTTTTGGCCTGTTCCTCGGTGAGGCCGGTGCGGGCGATTTCCAGCTGTCCAACCCGGACGCTGGCGCTGTGGAGGGAGCCCTCCCGGTTGACGGCGCAGGCCCCGGCGGCGTAGACACTGGGGACGCTGGTCATCAGATTGTTGTCAATGAGCACCGCGCCGCCGGGGGCGCACTGGGCCCCGATGGAGGCCAGAAGGGCGGTGTTGGGTGTCAGTTCCTCCGCCGCCAGACAAAGGTCGCAGGGGTAGGAGCCCCGGGTTGTCTGCACCTGTTCGAGGAAGGTTTTTCCTGGGAAAGCCCGCACCTTCTCCCCCAGGGAGAGCTGGACGCCCTCCTGTTCAATGGCCGTCTGGACGCGCTGGTTCACCTCCGGGTCCAGCTGGGGCAGGAGCTGGGCCTCCTCCGAGACGATACGCACCTGCCGGCCCAGCTTCAGGAACACCTTGGCCAGCTCCAGACCGGCCCAGCTGCCGCCCAGGATGACGATGTCCCGGACGTAAGGGGTTCGGATGAACTCCTTGAGGAAGATCAAATCCTCCACATTTTTCAGGGTCTGGACCCCCACCCGATGGGCGCCGGGGACCTGGGGCACGGTGGGGGTGGCTCCGGTGGCCACCACCAGCTTGTCATAGCGGTCCTGGAAGACCTTTCCCGTGGTCAGCTCCTGCACCGTCACCGTTTTGGCGGCGGGGTCGATGCTCTGGACCTGATGGCGCAGTTTGGCGGTGATATTCTGGGCGGCCAGCCCCCGTTCCTTGTCCTGGATGGCCTCATTCAGGGCGGAGAGGGGTTGGGCCAGATAGTGGGGCAGCCCACCCGCACCGCAGGAGTGGAAGGCCCCCGCCTCATAGACGGTGATCTGGGCGCTGGCCTCCCCGGCGCTCAGGCGCTGGGCGGCGGAGACCCCCGCCGCAATGCTGCCGATTACGATTAGTTTCATGTGTGCCTCACTTTCCCATCACCGGCGGGTTGTCCACAATGCCGACGATGAAGGCGTCAATGGGCGAGGGGTGGTCCAGGCCGTGCTGGACGGTCTCGTCGGTGGTGACCAGCACCAACTCCCCGACCCCCGCGCCGAGGGTGTCGCCCGCCACGATCAGCTCCTTTTTGTTGCCGAACATGGGCTCCACCAGCAGGAACTTATACCCCACCAACTCCGGCATTTTCCGGGTCGAGTATACCGTTCCCTTTACAGTACCAAGAATCATAGCTTGTTCCTCTCCTATTCGAGAACTGTCACCAGCTGCCCCTGCTTCAGCTGGAAGGCGTTGGCGTCGTCAGTGTCCAGGTGGAGGTCCAGCTCATACTGGTCCCCCGCCCGCACCAGCACGCCGTCCAGAATCCCCGGCTTGCCGCCGCCGACCTGGATGCGCACCGTGTCCCCATCCTTCAGCCCGAAGGCGGCGGCCTGGGCGGTGCTCATGTGCAGGTGGCGGTCGGCGATGATGACCCCCTGGGGGAGGCTGAGCACGCCCCGCGGCCCCTGGAGCAGGACGCCGGGAGTCCCCTCCACGTTGCCGCTGGCGCGCACCGGGGCCTTGACGCCGATGGTGCGGCAGTCGGTCTGGGCCAGCTCCACCTGGGCCTGGGGCCGCTCGGGGCCCAGGATGCGCACCTTATGCAGCACGCCCTTGGGCCCGATGACGTCCAGACACTCCTGGCAGGCGAACTGGCCGGGCTGGCTTAGAGGCCGCAGGGGGGTCAGCTGATAGGTCCGCCCGAAGAGAGCGTCCACCTCCCGGCGGCTCAGGTGGATGTGCCGCATGGAGATGCCCACGGGGACCAGGCGGCCCTGCAGGCGCAGCTGCTCCCGGACCGCCTGGGTCACCAGCCGGACCAGCTGCTCCTGGGTGATATCCCGGTAAATCAAGGCGATGCGCCCCTTTCCCGGCCTTAGTGCAGCTCAGGCATACACTCGGACACGCTGGTGTGGGGCCGGGGGATGACATGGGCGCTGACCACCTCGCCGATGCGGATGGCGGCGGTTTGACCGGCCTCCACGGCAGCTTTCACCGCGCCCACGTCCCCCTGGACAAAGACGGTGACCAGACCGGCGCCGATCTTTTCCTGGCCCACCAGGGACACGTCAGCGCTCTTCAGCATGGCGTCGGCGGCCTCGATGGCAGCGGTGAGGCCGTTGGTTTCGATCATGCCCAGGGCGGCGTTCAGGGGCACCTGCTCCCCGGCCTCCTTGGCCCCCTTGCCCACGGCGGGACCCTTGGGGGGCATGATGCGGGCCAGGTCGTTGTGGGGCCGGGCGATGACGTTGACACAGAACAGCTCGCCAACCCGGGAGGCGGCCTCCTGACCGGCCTCAGTGGCGGCCTGGACCGCCCCCACCTCGCCAGTGACGATGACGGTGGTCAGCCCCGCGCCGATGGTGTCGGAGCCCACGAACTCCACGTCGGCGGCCTTCAGCATGGCGTCGGTGGCCTCGATGTTGCCCACCAGACCTTTGGTCTCAATAAAACCCAGTGCCTTCATAGTGATAACCTCCAGTAATTTTAATAAGGAAATTTATAATTTGGAATGAAATTGGGGGCTCAGATGATGCGCAGACCGCCCTCGGCCAGCATACAGCGGCGGCGGCGGCAGAAGCTCTTGGCGCAGGTGATGCCCTCGCCGGTGGGGCCGGCAATGGTCATGGTGCAGTGGCCCTCGCCGCCGATGCCCACCCCCGCCTTGGTGGCGCTGTTTTTCACGTAGATGGTGGTCTCAATGGCCCGGGCGAAGCGGGTCATGTGGTCCACGTCCTTGGAGAAGATGGAGGCCGTGTGACGGTTGCCGTGCTCGGCGGCCACCGCCTGCTCCACCGCCTCCTCGAAGCTGGCGCTCTGGACCACGGGCAGGATGGGCATCATCTGCTCGGCCACCACAAAGGGGTGGTCCGCCGGCACCTGACAGACGGCTAGACGGCAGGAGTCAGGGACCTTCACGCCGATGGCCTCCAGAATTTTGGAGGCGTTCTGACCGACCCATTTCTTGTTGGCCGACCACCCCTCCTTGGGGTCGGGCTGGAGGCAGAGCTTCACCAGCTGCTCGGTCTGGGCGGAGGAGAGGAGATAGGCCCCCTGCTTTTGCAGCTGGCGGACCAGCTCACCGAAGGCGTTCCCCACGGCAAAGACCTCCTTCTCCGCAAAGCAGAGGATGTTGTTGTCGAAGGAGGCGCCCTCGTAAATTTTCCGGCCTGCCAGCTCCAGGTCGGCGGTCTCATCCACGATGACGGGGGGATTGCCCGCCCCGGCGCCGATGCACTTCTTGCCGGAGCGCAGCAGGGCGTTGACCATCCCCATGCCGCCAGTCCCCGCCATCAGGCGGATCTTGGGATTGGCGGCCATTTTGTCCACATTCTCCATGGTGGGCTCCCGGGTCATGGTGAGCAGATTCTCCGGGCCCCCCGCCTCCACAATGGCGGTGTTCAGGGTCTGGAGGCAGTGGGCGCACACCTGCTTGGCCCGGGGATGGACGTTGAAGACCACCGTATTGCCCCCGGAGATCATGCTGATGGCGTTGTTGATGATGGTCTCGGTGGGATTGGTGGTGGGGGTGATAGCGCAGATCACCCCGAAGGGGGCGTACTCCTCCAGCATCAGGCCGGCGTCGCCGCTGATGGCCTCGGTGTTGAGGCACTCGGGACCGGGGGTCTTGTTGATGGTGGCCAGGTGCTTTTCCACCTTGTCCTCATACCGCCCCATGCCGGTCTCCTCCACAATTTTGCGGCTCCACTCCTCCACATGGGAGCGGGCGCAGCGGCGGATGGCCTCCACAATGCGCTGGCGGTCCTCCAGCTTGTAGTGGGACGCCCAGTCCCGCTGGGCCTCCCAGGCGGCCTGGACCGCGTCGTCCACGTTCTCAAAGACCCCCCGGTCCCCCTGGCAGCCCAGCGCAGGCTGGGGAACAGCTGTCCGCTGTACCGGGGCGGCAGCGGGGGCGGTGGGGCTCATGCCCGACAGGACCTGACGGACAATGGCCTCAATTTCCTGGGAACTGATATCCATAAAAGGGTCATCCTTTCAAGTCAAAAACTTTGCAGAACCCGCCGCACCACCTCGGCCATCACATCCTCCTTGGGGGCGTCCACTGCAGGGAAGGCGGAAGGGGCGGAGGGCGGAGCGGCCTCCTGCTGCTGGGGCAGGGGGGGCAGAGACTGGCCCAGCTGGATCAGCTGCGTGACGCCGGCCAGGGCCTGGGGGGGCTCCGGGGGAGCGGGGCGGGTGCCCTCGCTGCCGGAGCAGGCGGAGCACTGGGCGTTTCCGGTGCAGCCGCCGCAGCCCTGACAGCCCGCGCAGGCGCAGGTGCTGTGGGCGGCGGTCTGGATGGCGCTGTCTACCGTAAAGCGGTAGCTCAGCGCCTCCACCAGATGGCACATCTCAATGGGAGCCTTGGCCCAGAACATACAGCCGTCCTCCGCCAGCAGGACCCCCTTGTTGGTGCGGCTCTGGGCGGCCACCGCCTTGGCCAGAGCCTCGCCGGTGAGACCGGCAATCAGCTCCACCCGCCCCAGCCTGCGCACCGAGGGACTGTAGCCGGCGGCGGGCAGGCTCTCCCCCTGGCGGCCCAGCACGGCGGCGCAGGGGGGATAGGCGTGGAGGACGCACTGGACGTCCGGATTCTCGCGGTAAATGTTCAGGTGGATGGATAGGTCCTCTCCCAGAGGCTTGGGGTGGGCGGAGGGGTTGGCTTTGCCGTTGAGATCCACCCGTACCAGCATATCCTGGGTCAGTCCGGCCTTGTCCACCCCGTCCACCGTGACCCACACGGCATTGGGTCCCACCCGGACGCTGAGGGAGCCGTCTCCGGCGGTGAGGAAGCCCTTGGCCTCCAGCCGCTTGGCGGTCTCCATAATGGCTTTCTTGGCCTCAAAGTCGGACAGATAGTGTACGCCCTGGATCACCAAACCTTCCGCCCCCTTCCTGCCAGCGGGGGTATGCCCAGCATGGCCCGGGTCTCGTCAGGGGTCATGGGCAGCATTCCCTTGGATTTGATGATATCGGCCACCTCGGCGATGAGGACGGCGTTGTTGTCCACGTGGACGCCGGGGGCCATGCAGTCGGAGTCCTCAAAGCCGATGCGCACCGTGGAGGCCCCCATGTCCAGGGCGGTCTTCACCATCTCCCAGTCCTCCCGGTGGGCCTGGGTATAGCCCCAGATGATGTCGTCCCGGCCGGGGAAGCTCTCCCCGAGAGCGTCGATCATGTGGCGCAGGGCGGAGACGGTGGCGGGCATCTCCCCCCCGTGGCCGAAGACCAGGGCGAAGAGGATGGGGCTGGCGAAGTGGAACTTGTCGTCCAGCTCCCGTACGGTGTGGATCATGCCCAGCTCGAAGACCTCGATCTCGGGGACCTTCTTGTTTTCCAGAATCTTCTGGACGCAGTACTCCACGTCGCCGATGGGATTCTGATAGACGGCGGCGCCCAGGTTTACCGAGCCCACATTCAGGCTGTTGGCCTCCACCCAGCCGGGGAAGCAGGGCTGACAGCGCTCCTCAATGGTCAGATTGGACACGCCGCCGGTGGAGATCTCCACCACAATGTCGCACAGCTCCCGGATGTAGGCCACGGTTTCCTCCAGCAGGCTCAGGTCGGGAGTGAGCCGCCCGTTCAGGTCCCGGCAGTGGAGGTGGACCATGGCCGCGCCGTTTTTGTAGCACTCGTACACGTCTCTTGCAATTGCGCGAGGGTTGATGAGGATGTCCGTGGCCGCTACAGGGGCCACAGAGATCATAATTTTTTTCATGGCAATACTCCTTGCCGATTTATTTCCAGAAAATGTAGTGGTCCTGCACCGTCTGGGGGATCAGGTCGGTCTGACGGCGCTCTATAATGGTCAGCATCTGCCGGTGCAGGTCTACAAAGCGTTCGATATCGCCCCCCTCAATGACCCTCCGGGTTGTCTCCAGACGGCTGGGCAGGGTCAGGCGGGTTATATACTCGGTAATGGTGGCCAGCATGGGGTTCTGAGCGGCGTCGGCAATGCGGGTGTGAAACCGGCTGTCCAGCTCCAGGGCCCGCTCCACCGAGGGGGTGGGGGCGTGCATCTCCGCCGACAGCTCCCCGAAGGTGCGGTACAGGTCGGGCAGAAAGGCGGCCACATCCTGGCGCATGAGGATCACGTTCAGCGTCCCGATGTCGATCACCGCCCGCAGAGCCACAAAGTCCTGCCAGCTGTTTTTTTGCAGGATGATGCTGTACAGCATGGGGTCCAGCATTTTCTGGGTGTAGTTCTCGCTGACAAAGGTGCCCTCCGCCCGCTTGATGTAGACGATGCCGTAGGCCTGGAGCTTCTTCACCGCCTCCCGCACCGAGTTTCGCCCCGCGCCGAACTGGGCGCACAGCTCCATCTCGGTGGGCAGCTTGCTGCCCGGCGTCAGCCGCCCCTCAATGATCTGAGAGATGATGCTGTCCACCACCTGATCCACCACCGACTTGATGGTCTGCTTTTCCTGCTCCATGTGAGCGTCCCCCTTTTCACAGTTGAATCCCGCGCTGGGACAGATGGAATGTTGCTCGGTCAAACCCCACTTAACATCCCACATTTGCCCCGTTTTTATCAGCTTAACATATTTTTAACAGGGCTTCAAGAGCTGAGGGGGGACTTTTTCCTATCCTGCAACCCCTGTTTTCATCAGCAGGGTGGGAAGAGTTATCAGCTGGGGGAAGGCGATCATCAGCGCGATACACACCAGCGTGGCGCAGATGAAGGGCATGAGGGTGGGCAGGACCTCCCCCACCTTGATATCCATCAGGTCACAGGCTACATAGATGCACATACCCACAGGAGGCGTGACCAGGCCGATGCCGATGACCACGGTGATGAGCACGCTCATGACAATGGGGTCAATGCCCACGCTGGTGGCAATGGGGTAGAGGATGGGCATGAACAGGGTCAGGGTTGCGATGGACTCCATGAACATGGTGACGATGAAGAACAGCAGCAGGATCATGATGAGGATGACGGTGGGATTGGTGGAGAAGCTCAGCATAGTGTTGGCCATCCACTTGTCAAAGCCGGCGGTGGTGAGCATCACGGTGTACAGCTTGGCTGCGCCGATAACGATGAAGATGCGGCCGGACACCCGGACGGTCTCACAGAAGGCAAACTTGATATCCTCCCACTTCAGCTCCCGGTAGATGACGCCGCCGGCGAACAGGCCGTAGACCACGGCGATGACACCCGCCTCGGTGGGGGAGACGATGCCCGACATGATGGTGCCCACAATAATGATGGGCATAAGCAGGGCGGGCCAGGACTCCCACAGGCCCTTGAGGACGGGGCCCATGGAGAAGTGGCCGGGCTCCCGGGCGACCCCCTCCTTCTTGGCCATGAAGTAGGAGACGATCATCTGGGCGATGCCGCACATGATGCCGGGGATAATGCCGCCCAGGAACAGTTTGCCGGTGGACAGGCCGCAGATGCCGGCGATGACCACCATGGGGATGGAGGGCGGGATGATAATGCCGATGGTGGAGGAGATGGCGGTGACAGCCACAGTGAACTTCTTGGAATAACCCTGCTTGAGCATGGTGGGCATGAACATGCCGGACACGCCGGCGGTGTCGGCCACAGCGGAGCCGGAGATACCCGCAAAGATCATGGAGGACAGTACGTTTACATGGGCCAGACCGCCATAGATGTGGCCCACGATGGAGTAGCAGAAGTTCATCAGCCGGTCGGAGATGCCCCCCTTGCTCATGGTGAAGCCGGCGAAGGTATACAGAGGGATGGCCAGCAGGGCGAAGCTGTTCATTCCCTCAAACATACGCTGAGCAATGGTGACAATGTTGCCGCCGTCCAAAAACAGGATACCGCCCATAGCGGCCAGGCCCAGGCTCATGGCGATGGGCACCCCAAAAAACAGCAGCACAAAGAAGGAAATCAATAACCAGGGGATCATTTCTTGGCCCCTCCTTCCTCTTTTTCGGTCAGAGTTACAATCAGGTCCACCAGGGCGCTCAGGGCGCACAGGGCCCCTGCGATGACGAAGATGACATAGACCTGGCCCATTTTAAACTGGGGCATGGTGGACACTGCCTGCTTGGCCCGGGTGGACAGCTGATAGCCGCTGTAGGTGACCATCACATAGAACAGGAAGATAAAGGCGGAGGTAATCACCTTATGGAGCTTTTTCAGCGTGGGGTTTTTCCCTGCCACGGCGTCCACCAGCTCCACATGGAGGTGGGTCCCCTTGGCGGTGATACAGATGCCCACAATGAGCATGGACCACACGTTGAGATACTGGCTGCTCTCCATATACCACTTGAAGCCGCCGATGTTGGGAATGAGGCGCAGCACCACGTTGGCAAAGAGGATGACCATCATGGCGGCGCACATCACCGCCGCGATGAGGGTCGAGCCCTTGTCCAGCGCGTTTTGCAGTTTTTTCACGAAACCAACTCCTTTCCAAAAAATGGGGGCGGAGGAGGACTCCTCCGCCCCAGGGATTGGGAACTTACAGTTTGAACTTAGCGGGCGGCCTTCCAGTCGGCCAGCTTGTCCAGCAGGTCGCCGTAGGTGGCGGCGTTGTCAGTGAGGACGGAAGCGGTGGCCTCGGCGAAGGGGGCCAGGTCGGGGTTGTTGATCTTCATGCCGGCGGCCTCCAGGCTGGACACCAGGTCGTCGGTCATCTGCTTGTTCAGCTGGCGGTCGTAGTCGGCAGAGGCCTTGGCGGCGGCCTCCACAATGGCCTGCTGGTCGGCGCTCAGCTTGTTCCAGCTGGTCTCAGCGATGGTGAAGCACATACCGGAGTAGATGTGGTTGGTGACGCTGAGGTACTCCTGCACCTCGTACAGGTTGTTGTTGTAGATGACGGGGATGGGGTTCTCCTGGGCGTCATAGGTGCCCTGGTTCAAAGCCTGATACAGCTCGTTGAAGGCCAGAGGCTGGGGATTGGCGCCCATAGCGGTCATGGTGGCCATGATGACGGGATTCTCAGGGGTGCGGATGAGCATACCCTTCATGTCGTCGGGGGAGTTGACGGGGCCCTTGGAGTTGGTCACGCAGCGGAAGCCGTTGCAGTAGTGGGCCAGGACCCGCATATTCTGGGGGATCAGGCCGGCCTCGGCCTCAGTCTCCACGTCGCTGTCCATAAAGGCCCAGGCCTCGTCAAAGTCGGCGAACTGGAAGGGAAGGGCGGAGATGCCCATCTTGGGCTCGTAAGTAGCGAAGTTGGAGGCGTCGGTGATGATAATGTCCACCGTGCCCGAGTCCAGGGCGATGGAGTTGATCAGGTCAGCGTCGCCGCCCAGCTGGCCGGAGGGGTAGAGCTCCACGATGACGGCGCCGCCGGTCTTCTCCTCCACCTCTTCCTTAAACTGCTTGGCGCCCAGAGCCCGGGGGTCCTCCTCGTTGGTGGAGAAGCCCAGTTTCAGAGTCACGCTGCTGGCGGGGGTGGAGACAGGCGCGCCGCCGCTGGAGCCGGCAGAGCTTCCGCCCCCGTTGGAGCCGGCGCTTCCGCCGTTGTTGTTATTGCCGCCGCCGCAGGCGGCCAGGCTCAGGGACATACTGAGCGAAAGAGCAAGGGCAAAGATCTTTTTCATACATGATACTCCTTTTCAAGCATTTATTTTGATTACCGGGCGGGCCGGAAATCGACGGGAAACAGAGACCTTACAGGGTCCCCTTGGCGATCAGGGCCTTTTTCAGCTCCGCCGCGCCGAAGCGGGGGCTGCTGACCACCACCTTGCCAAACTTTTCGGCGATATACTCCTCACAGTAGGCCATACTGCCCTGAGCAAAGACGATCACATCCACCTTGTCGGCAATGGTGGCAGCCATCTCGGTCATCCGGGCCTTGAACTGCTCCTGGTCCAGGCCGAAGGCCCCGTCCACCAGGCAGTCCACCAGCTCCACCGCCTTGCCGCACTCCCGGGCGACCCGGCAGATGGTGCCCTTGGTGGGCTCCAGGGTGGTGGGCAGGGTGGCCATCACGCCGATGCGGACCCCCTTGCGCACCGCCTCCCGGCACATCTCCTCGTCGACCCGGACAATGGGTACGCCGATGTACCGGGCCACGTCCTGGACGCTGTCGGCCACCTCGCCCACGCTGCTGCACAGGTTGAGCATGGCGTCGCAGCCGGCCTGGGCGGCCTCCATGTACATGGAAATCAGCCGGGCGGCGGGGGCGGTGGTCACATAACCGGCCTCCCGGACGTCGGCCAGGATGCTGGGGTCCTGGAGGCTGTACAGCTCCACGTCCTCGCCCAGCTGCTTTTTAACCTCCCGTTCCACCAGTTCGATGAGTTCAGGGGTTGTGCTGGTATAGATCAGACCAACTTTTATCATGCGGGGTCCCTCCTCAATTTTAGATGGGGTTTTATTTCGTTTCTAGGCTTAAACATCCTATGTTTAGGATAAACCAAATCAAGCCAAAAGTAAACTGGCAGATAGCCGATATTCCACTTTGATTTTTATTTATTTTACACAAAAGAAGAACTTCTTTTCTTCGTGTTTATAAAAAACGCTGGACAACATCCTATGTTTAAGATATAATCGGGGATATGACAGCCGGAACGAGAGGGGGAGGCAGAATGAATCCATTTCAGAGCAATAATATTTGGAAACGGGCGGCCAGAGAGAAGAAAAAAGCGGAAAATCCCGATACGGCGGAGCAAATTCAGCGTAAATTGCGAAACAGTACCGCGCTTTGGCTTGTGGGAGGCGTTGTGATCTTTGTCCTGCTGCTGACGGGACTCCAGTGGGGTGTGCTGCCGCTAAATGTGGAAAATATCGTAATTTTGTCCATTATTGGGCTGTATACCCTGTATAATGGGGCTTTGCTGGGCAATATGAGCAGAAAAGGAAGAAAAAAGTGATAACATAGGATGTTTTGGCGGAATAAAATAGAGAGGGAACCCTTGGCTCCCTGAAAGAACATGGGATGTTGCGCCGGCAAAACCGCGCCCCCAAGGAGGATTTTTCCTGTGGGACGCGGTTTTGCGCGGCATTTTTGGTGCTCTGTCCAGCCGTTTCGGAGGTGGGATGTACTGTCCAAGGCGCCTCCCGGCTTCCAGAGATGTTGTGTTATCTTTTCTTCCTTTTGTGCCGATATTGATAAAAACGGCACAGCCGCGAAAGGAGGAGCCTGTATGGGTGAGCTGGCAATCCGCCGGAACAGAGGATTTTCGGTCCCCCGGTATCAGGGGGTTAGCAAGGGGGTGAGGACCCAGGGGAGCGCCCCGGCCACGGCGGCGAAGAGAACCACGGTAACGGTGTCAGAGACGCTGCGCCAGCTGATGAGTCGGGTCAGCCAGGCGGAGACCCACGTCCGGGAGAGCCGCCGCACCCTCCAGACAGGGGAGGGGACTCTGGCGGAGGTGCAGGACAGCCTGGCCCGTCTATCTGAGCTGGCCAAGGAGTCGGCCCAGGGGGAGGACCCCGACCGCGCCGCCCTCCAACAGGAGCTGGAGGGGCTGACAGCGGAGATCGACCGCATGGTGCGCAGCGCGCTGGCGGGGGAAACTCCCCTGTTTTTGGACGCGGACGCCGCTTTGGAGGACGGGGCGGAGGCGCTGCTCTACGCCGTTTTGGGGGAGCCCCCCCGGCAGGAGTCCCAAGCCCTCCCGGACTGGTTGGCGCGGGGGCTGGGCGAGCAGGAGCTAATGCCGGAACAGCTGCTTACCGCCCTGGGCCTGGACCAGAACGCCACCGGACCGGAGCTGGTGGCGGCCATTACCAACCTTTCCCTGGAGAGCAGCTCCGCCGCGAGCCGGATTGCGGCGCTGTATCTGGGGGCGGTGATTGCCGGGGACAGCGAGTCGGCCCTGGAGGGCTTGCAGCAGCTGATGGATCAGCTGTCCCAGGGGGTTCCCCTGGATGAGGCCATTGCAAAGCTGACCGGCGGAGAGTTTGCCAGCCTGGCCGATTTTCAGGCCCAGTTTTCCACCGGTACAGCCCCCGGGCTGGAGGATTTCCTGGTGAATCTGTTTCTGACGGACAGCCCCGTCCTGGAGTTTGGTGTCTCCCCCCTCCTCAGTCTGCTGGAGGGGATGAAGGCGGCCAACCTGGACCTGATGATGGGGCTGCTGACCGTCCTGCAAAATTCCGAGACCTCCCAGGTCCCGGACCAGCCCCAGGCGGCGGAGGGGGTCCAGCCGGAGGGGGCCGCCCGCGCCCCATCCCCCATGTCCGTCCAGACCATGGACAATGTGCAGGTGATGGGCAGGGACCTGTCCGCCGTGACCTTTGACGAGGCCGCCGGCGTGCTGACGGTGGCGGGGGACCAGGATGTGACCATCTTCGGGACAGGCCAGGGAGAGCAGGCCGTTGTAGTGGCGGGGAGCGGAAAGGTGACCATTCAGAATGTGACGGTCTCCAGTCTCACCATCGCCGCCCCCCAGGCCCAGGTGGTCACCGCAGGGGAGAACGAGATCCAGGAGCTTACGCTGGCGAAGGGGACCACGCTCACGCTGGACGGCAGAGGACTGGTGCGCCTGGTCCAGGTGCGGGGCGGCGAGACCAGCCTGCTGCGCCTGGCGGGGGGCGCGGTGATTGTGGAGGGTGAAGAGGGAGAAGAAGGGGAGGAGCCCGACCGCCTGACCGTCCCCGTGGAGCTGGCCGGCCCCGTCTCCTTGTACGCCCAGACCGCCGGCGGGCAGCAGACGGCGGGCAAGGCGGCCTTTGATATCCTATGGGATACCCTCCTGCCGGGCTGGAGCCACATCACTGCCATGGAGTTGGAGGGAAAGCAGGCGAAAATGGCTCTGCTCCACGGCGAACCCGCCCGGGTGTGGCTGTCCAAAGGGGAGCACGGCTATCCCATCCACACCCTGCTCCTCCGGGGACGGGACCGGCAGGGCAGGGCGCAGACCCGGTATGCCTATCTGATCTGGAACCAGGATACGGGAAAATTCCAGACGCTGGATATGTACCCCAACCCCTTTTCGGTCACCGGCGGCGAGGCGGGGGAGGACTGGGTGTATGAGGAGGAGACCCACACCCTCCACATCCTGTCCAGCCAGGTGACCGCTGTGGCCGGGGGCGCCGGGACGGACGCCAATCAGGTCCCCTTCAGCGGCAGAATCGTGCTGGCCGACGAGATTGGGGAGATCGAGCTGGCCCTGGGGGGCGTGGCCTGCCGGGTCAGCGCGGGCAGAGCCTTCGACCTGGGGTGCAGCAACCAGGTGACCCTGATGCTCCAGAGCGGGACCCGGAATTTCTTTGAGAGCGGCGCGGGCTGCGCGGGCATCTCCCTGGGGGAGGGCACCAGCCTGTGCATCGACGCCGCCACCTCCCGGGAGGAGGAGCCGGGGAGCCTCACCGCGGTGGGTTCCTCCGGGGGCGCGGGGATTGGCCAGGACAGCGGCGCAGGCCGGGACCGGCACAGCAGAATCGAGATTCGCGGCGGCGTGATTACAGCCACCGGAAACGGCGGCGGCGCGGGCATCGGTGCGGGAAAACAGAGCTCCATGGGGGCCATCGCCATTCTGGGCGGCACCATCGCCTGTACCGGCGAGACGGGTGGCGCAGGGATCGGCGGCGGACTGGGGGGCAGCGTAGGGGAGATCAGCGTCCGCGGCGGCGTCATCGAGGCCACCGCCGCCTGCCACGCTGCCGCCATTGGCGCGGGGGTTCAGGGAGAGTGCGGCAATATCCTCATTACCGGCACCGCTAAAATCGTCAAGGCGGTGGGGGGCGACCCCGGGGCGGATATTGGAGCCTGTCTCTTTGGAGGCTGCGGAGATGTGCAGATCTCCGGGGGCGCGGATATCGGCGGCGCACAGCTTCAGACCCGGACCGGCGTGGCCCTGAATATGGGGGAGAGTACGGTGACCCTGCCCCAGTTCCGCCTGTCCGCCAGAGCGCTGGGGCTGGACCAGCTGTCTCTGACGACCCGGGAGGGGGCGCAGAGCGCGGTGGTGACCCTGGACGCGGACCGCCGCTGGGTCTCCCAGGTCCAGGCGGTCTACCGGGCCATGTACGGGCGGCTGGGAGGCAGCGCGGTGCGGGGCGTCCAGCAGTATATCGACGCGGCGGAGGCCCCGGTGCGGGATACCGACGCGGCGGACGCGCTACTGGAGGAGATGCGTCAGTCCATCCGCCTCCAGCCCGCTCAGATCATTGAGACGCACAACAGGCGAGCTAAAATTGACGCGAAACGCCTGCTGCGGTAGAGGTGGACGCCGCCATATTGCGCAGGACCAGCCGGGGGTAGAGTGCGCCGTGATGGCCCCTGTTTCTGCGGGGAATGCAATGGGCCTGTGGAAAGCGGTTTCCTTTGGTAAAGCAGACAAAATTAATAAGGCGGGCCGGGGCCGTCGCGCCCTGCAAAAGATATTTTATGAATGAGAGGGAAAGCGGAAGAGCATCTTGATTTTTTCCTGGATTTCCTTATAATAGAGATATTAGCTCAATAAGGAGGAGTTTTCCATGAACAAAACCATTACCGCTTCCAATGCCCCTGCCGCCGTGGGTCCCTACTGCCACGCCAAGCTGGCAGGGAATACCCTGTACACCTCTGGCCAGCTGGGCCTGATCCCCGCCACCGGTGAGTTGGCCCAGGGGGTGGAGGCCCAGGCGACTCAGGCGCTGGAGAATTTGAAGGCTGTCCTGGCCGCCGCCGGCATGGATATGGCCGACGTGGTGAAGACCACCGTGTTTTTGGCCGACATGAACGACTTTGCCGCCATCAACACCATCTACGCCCAGTACTTCACCGGCGAAGCCCCCGCCCGCTCCTGCGTCCAGGTTGCGGCGCTGCCCAAGGGCGGACTGTTTGAGATTGAGGCGGTAGCCGTCAAGTAAGGCGACCGCCAGCCTGTAGGAATCGTTGATTGAATCCAACAACAGCGCAGGAGCTTGGAAGCTCCTGCGCTGTTGTTTTCTGTGAATGACCTGGATTTACAGCAGCGTACGCAGATAATCCAACCCCGCCTTGGCGGCGTTGTCCGGCGGCGCGGCCCGAAATTCGCTGACCAGATAGTCCTGATAGCCGATTTCCTTCAGCGCCTTGAGGAAGAGGGGGAAGTCGAAATGCTTCCCGTCGGGGGCCATGCGGTCCACATCGGAGATATCCACCTGTCCCACCAGCCCCTCCAGGGCGAGGATTTTGGGATAGAAGTCCAGCTCACCGTTGGTGTGCAGGTGGATGGAGTCCAGCTGGAGACGCAGGGCGGGGGAGCGGAAGGAGCGGATGTACTCCGCCGTCTCGGCGATGGAGCAGTAGGCGTCGGAGTCGATGTGGCTGATGGCCTCAAAGACGATCTGAATGCCCAGCTCCTCCGCCCGGACGGTGAGGGTCTCCAGACTGCGCCTGAGCTGGACCTGGTAGGCCTCCCGGCCTCCGGCGTCCCGGGTCCAGCCCCGCACTGCGCCGATAATCAGCTTGGCTCCACCCAGCTTGGCGCACAGCTGGGCGTGTCCCAGCATCTGTTCCACCGCCTGGGTCCGGTTTGCCTCGTCCCCGGAGCCCAGGGAGAGACCCCGCACTGTGTAGATACGCCCGGTGGCAAGGCCGGACACCGCCATATGGGATCGGGCGCAGGCGGCCAGAATCCCATCGGCGTCCACCTCCTCGGGCCGGTCCACCGTAATGGATACGGCGTCGTAGCCTAGCCTGGCAGCCCTGGAGATGACCTCCTCCGTGGGGCCCAGCAGAGGGGCGGTATTGGTAGGAAAGGTGCCGTCGGCAATTACAACACTGGTTTTCATCAAATTCCTCCTGTCGTTGTTATGGGGCCGCGTTTCGCCGGGCCACGTCGTCCCGCAGAATTTGGTAAAAGGCGGCGGCCAGGGGGACGGCCAGCAGCATTCCGAAGATGCCCAGCACGCCTCCGCCCACGGTGACGGCGGCCAGGACCCAGATGCCGGGCAGTCCGATGGAGGAACCCACCACCTTGGGGTAGATCAGGTTGCCCTCCAGCTGCTGGAGTATCGAGAGGAACACCAGAAACAGCAGGGCTTTGATAGGGGAGACGGTGAAGATCATAAAGGCCCCCACCCCCGCGCCGATGTAGGCCCCGGCCACTGGAATCAGGGCGGTGAAGCCGATCAGGGTTCCCACCATGGAGGCGTAGGGGAATTGGAACAGCAGCATCCCCAGCATACACAACAGGCCCAGAATCACCGCCTCGGTACACTGGCCCACCACGAAGCGGCGGAAGCAGTTGTGCAGGGTGTTCAGGAAGTAGATCAGGCGGTCGTACCAAGAGGGCTTCAGATAGGTTTTCAGGACCCGGGCGCACTGGCGGGAGAGGGTCTCCTTGCCCAGGAGCAGGTAGATGGAGAAGATGACGCTGACAATGGCGGTGAAGGCGGCGGACACGGCGGCGGAGATCAGGGAGAACAGCGAGCCCATCACCCCGCCCAGCCCTGCCAGCAGGAAGTTGATTACCTTCACAGCCAGCTCCTGCCAGTTGACGGTGCCGTCGGCGGAGAAGAGGTCAGACAGCTGGTTTTTGCCCAAGCCCTCGTTGAGGACGGCGCCCAGCTGCTGGAGCAGAGGGGTCAGCTCCTGGAGCAGCAGAGAGACACTTTGAATCAGCTCCGGCAGAATCATGCGCACAAGGAGGATGACGATGGTGGCCAGACTGGCATAGGCCAGCAGCAGGCACACAGGGCGGCGGCTTTTTACCGCCCACTGGCTGGAGGAGTTGGGGAAGTACCAGCCCTCGTAGGTGCTCATCAGAATGTTGACGGCGTAGGCGATGACTGCACCCAGGGCCAGAGGGAAGCCGGCGCTCAGGGCAAGTACCGCCAGCGCGGACAGCCGCTCCCAGTAGTGTATGGCCAGATAGAGCCCAAAGAGCACCGCGCCTATACGCAGCGGTCCCTTCCAGTCCTGCTTCATCACAGTCCCTCCATCATATTGACCCGGATATAGCCGCCCTCTATGTTGGTCTCCGCAATAAATTCCGCCACGGCGGGGATCATCAGCTCCCGTGCGCCGCCCTTCACCACGTAGACATTGTTGGCGGGCAGGGTGAGCACGTCGTCAATTTTACCCAGTACCTCCCCCGTGGCGGCGTCCTGCGCCTCCAGACCGTAGATATCCGCCAGGAAGAAGGCCCCCTCAGGCAGCTTGGCATCGGCCCGGCGGATGTAGAGGATGGCGTTGCGCAGGGACATGGCGCTGGGCACGTCGGTGGGGCCCTCAAATTTGATGATGACCATGTTCTTGTGGACCCGGGCCCGCTCTACCTTAATGGGCCAGTGGGACTCGTCCACGTAGAGGGTCTGGAACTGGCACAGAAATTCCGGGGAGTCGGCCCAGGGCTGGACCTTCACCTCTCCCATCAGGCCGTGGACGTTGGTGACCTTGCCCACCTCTAAAAATTGCTTCAGCATGGTTGTTCCTCCATAAAATACTGGATGTACCCCTTTGTGTACCCGTAATTCAGCTCATTTACATAGTCATCTTCGTAAATGGGGTCGACCTCGGTAATCTGATAGCGGTCCTCTCCAAGACAGCGGACGTTGATGTGATATCGGTCATCCTGATCCAGCTGTTCCAGTGCCTTGGCAATGCGGGCGGGGGAGGGGGTGCGCAGCTGTTCCGGCTTGAAGTGCCGGGTGTACAGTGATTTGTAAAAGGCTTTGATATCCGTAAGGTGAAATTCTTTGATGTTGTAGTGGGAGAAGATAATCAATACAAAGCCGAGTTGGATTTTGAGCATACGAAGGCAAAGGATTTTTGGCGTCCGGCTGCGGGTGCTGGTACAGAAATATCTGATCTCCGCCAGCTGTGTGTTGGACCAGTTCATAGGGGCCTCCAGAGCAAAATTTAAAAAGAAAGGCGCAGGAACATCCCTGCGCCCTTAATCAATCGACGATTTCCACGCTGAGGCGTTTACCGGCGCGCTGAGCGGCGGAGCGCATCAGGATACGGATCTCCTTGGCAATGCGGCCCTGGCGGCCGATCACCTTGCCCATATCCTCCGGAGCGACCCGGAGCTCCAGGACGGTCTCGCCGTCGCCCTCGACCTCAGTGACAGACACCTGCTCGGGGTGCTCCACCAGGTTCTGGGCCACATAGGTCAGAAGCTCTTTCATTGGCAACCTCCTGCCTTACAGGGCGCCGGCTTTTTTCAGCAGGTCGCGGACGGTCTCGGTGGGCTGAGCGCCGGTCTTGATCCAAGCCTGGGCCCGGTCCACATCCACCTTCAGCTCGGCGGGATTGGTAGTGGGATTGTAGAAGCCGATCTCCTCAATGAAACGACCGTCACGGGGATAGCGGGAGTCAGCCACCACAATGCGGTAGAAGGGGGCCTTCTTCGCGCCCATGCGGCGCAGTCTGATTTTAACCATGTATCTTCACCTCCAAATGAATTTGTTTATTTATATGGAAAGCGCGCAGAGCGCTCTGCCAACGGTTAAAAATGGGCAAATATGCTGTACAGAATGAAGGACAGCCCCAATATTCTGGTGACCAGTTTGGCCTTTGCCTCTCCCAACTGGATGGACCAGATTACCGGCGGGACGGCCCGAATCACGTAGGCCGTGCCCACAGCAAAAAAGGCGATACGGCCTATCAGCCCCAAATGAGTTATGGCGGCAACGACGGCTGCGGCCATAAGGAGACAGAAGCTGACCAAAGTCTGCTGTTGGAAGGAATAATGCTTCATTGTAACTCCTTTCCGTGCAGGAACATTGTGGGTCAAAAGGGCAGTCCGCCCATTCTCGGGCCCCGGCCCTTTTTGCCCATCATCCTGCGCAGATTCTTGGGCATCTTGCCGCCGGTAAACTGCTTGGTCATGGCCTGGAGCATTTCAAACTGCTTGAGCAGCCGGTTCACATCCACCACCTGGGTCCCGGAGCCGGCGGCAATGCGCTTTTTCCGGCTGGAGTTGAGCAGCTTGGGGTCCTCCCGCTCGGCGGGGGTCATGGACAGAATAATGGCCTCCATGCGCTGCATCAGCTTCTCGTCCATGCCGGCCCCCTCCAGGTCGCTGGCCTTCACGCCCGGAAGCATTCCGGCAATGTCGGCCAGAGAGCCCATGTTCTTCAGCTGCTTCATCTGGTCGTAGAAGTCGGTGAGGGTAAACTTGTTCTTGCGCAGCTTCTCCTGGAGCTCCAGGGCCTTCTGCTGGTCGAAGTTCTGCTCTGCCTTCTCAATGAGAGAGAGCATATCCCCCATGCCCAGAATGCGGTTGGCCATTCGGTCTGGGTGGAAGACCTCGATCTGGTCCAGCTTTTCCCCCACGCCCACGAATTTGATGGGCTTGCCGGTGACCGCCTTGATGGACAGGGCCGCTCCGCCCCGGGCGTCGCCGTCCAGTTTGGTGAGCATAACACCGTCAATGTCCAGGGCATCGTCAAAGGCCTTGGCGGCGTTCACCGCGTCCTGGCCGATCATGGCGTCCACCACCAGCAGGATCTCGGTGGGTTCCACGGCGGCCTTGATGGCCCGCAGCTCGTCCATCAGCTCCTCGTCCACGTGGAGCCGTCCGGCGGTGTCCAGGAAGACCATGTCGTTGCCGTGCTTTTTGGCGTGCTCCACGGCGGCCCGGGCGATGTCCACCGGATTGGTCTGGCCCATCTGGAAAACGGGGATATCCAGCTGCCTGCCCACCACCTCCAGCTGCTGGATGGCGGCGGGGCGGTAGATATCGCAGGCGGCCAGCAGGGGGCGCTTGCCGCTCTGCTTCTTCATCAGGCCGGCCAGCTTGGCGCCGTTGGTGGTCTTGCCCGCACCCTGAAGGCCCACCAGCATAATCACCGTGGGCGGCTTGGAGGAGATCTCCAGCTTGGCGGCGGACCCGCCCATCAGCTGGGTCAGCTCCTGGTTGACAATTTTAATGATCTGCTGGGCGGGGGACAGGGCCTCCAGCACGTCGGCTCCCACCGCCTTCTCCGTGACCTGGGCCACGAACTGCTTGACCACCTTAAAGCTGACGTCGGCCTCCAGCAGGGCCAGGCGAATTTCCCGCATAGCCTCCTTCACATCGGCCTCGGACAGCCGTCCCTTGCCCCGCAGCTTTTTAAAGGCGGCGGACAGCTTTTCAGAAAGTCCTTCAAATGCCATGGGCTTACTCCTTCAGCAGTTGGCCGGCGGTGTCCCGCACCCGGAGGGCCAGGAGCTCCAGCTCGGCGCTGTCCAGACGGGAGGCCAGCTGCACCATCCGCTCCGCGTCCTGGACAACCTGCTCCAGCTGGCCCCGCATGGTGTGGAAGCGTTTGATCAAACCGGTCTTGTCCTCCAGTTCGGTGAGGACGGCCTCCGCCCGAACGATCACGTCCCGGACCCCCTGGCGGGTGATGCCGTAGTTCTCGGCGATCTCCCCCAGAGACAGGTCCTCGTTGTAGTACAGGTCGTAAAATTCCTTCTGCCGGTCGGTGAGGATATCGCCGTAAAAATCAAAGAGCATTGCCATGCGGTAGGCTTGATTTTTCACGGGGCAGACCTCCTTTGCCGGGCTGTTTCCTCAAAAATGTAAAGCGTATAAACTTTACATTGGGGAGCATACCACATTTTTTCCTGTTTGTCAAGCCGAAATCCTTGTCAGAGTTCTACTTTCTTTTGGTATATTCCGCCAGAGCGGGGGAAACCCTTATGGGAGATAGGAGATATGAGATACGAGGAGGTTTTACCTATGTCCAATACTCCCCACGTCCCTATGGACGACACCCATTTGAAAAAGTACGCGGCCAACGCCGCCCGGCAGGCCCGGCTGGAGGGGACTATCTCCTGCCGCGCCCTCTCCCGGGAGCTGGAGGCGGATTTGAGGCGGGTACGCCGGGCCCACCGGGAGCTGAATGCCTGGAGCGTCGGCCAGACTGCCCTGCCCGGGGCGGCGGAGTGGCTGCTGGACAACCACTATATGGCGGTGCGGGAGGGAGAGCGGGCCCGGGAGGCGCTGAAGCGGGGCCGGCCTCTGCGGGGGACCAGGGGGGACGGGGCGCTGATCCAGCTGTGCGCCCGGTGCGCGCTGTGGGCGGCGCCGGGGCTGGAGCAGGAGCGGCTGGCCCTGTACCTGGAGGGCTTCCAGTCGGTGTGCCCCCTTACCGAGCGGGAGCTGTCCCTCTTCGTCCCCTCCCTGGCCGGGGCGCTGGCGGAGCGGCTGGCCCGGCTTTGTACCGATTTGGAGGCCCTCAAGTCTGACCAGGTGTCTCCAGAGGAGATGGGGGCCGTCTTTGCCGCCCTGCGGGGGCTGTCGGGGGGCGAGTGGAGCGCCCTGCTGGAGGGAGCCAGCGGCGTGGAGGGCATTCTCAGCCAGGACCCCTCAGGCCACTATCCCCGCATGGACGAGGGGACCCGCCGCCGTTACCGGCAGAGGGTGTGCCGGCTGGCGCGGAAGCAAGGCCTGGGGGAGCGGGAGGCCGCCCAAAAGGCCCTGGAGCTGGCCCGGCAGGGGAGGCCCAGCCGCCACGTGGGCTGGTACCTCTACCGGGAGCCCCTGGGGCACAGGGAGAGAGCCCGCTCTGGGGTCAGCTACGGCGCAGCGGTGACAGGGCTCTCCCTGCTGGCCGCCCTGGCCCTGTGGTACCTGGCCGGAACTCCCCTGGCCGCCCTGCTGCTTATCCTGCCCCTGTCCGACATTGTGAAAAATGTGCTGGACTTTCTGCTGGTGCGGCTGGTCCCGCCCCGCCCTGTGCCCAAAATGGAGCTGGAGGGGGGCATTCCCCGGGAGGGGCGGACCCTGTGCGTGGTGGTCTCCCTCCTCACCGGGGAGGACAGCGGTCCGCGCCTGGCTGCCCTGCTGGAGCGCTACCGCCTGGCCAACCGGGACGCAGGGTCTGAGCTGCGGCTGGGCATTCTGGCCGACCTGCCCGACAGCGGGACCCCCATGGGGAAAGAGAGGCAGGTCTGGATGGACCGCGCCCGAAGGGCGGTGGACGCCCTCAACGAGAAATACGGCGGCGGCTTTTACCTGTTCTTCCGGGCCCCCGCCTTCAGTGACCGGGACGAGCGCTATATGGGCTGGGAGCGAAAGCGTGGGGCCCTCACCCAGCTGGTCCGCCTGCTGCGGGGAAGGCCGTCCCACCTGGAGGTGAAGTCGGGGGAGAAGGGGTGGCTGCGGCAGGTGAAGTATGTCATCACCCTGGACTCGGACACCAGCCTCAACGTGGGCGCCGCCCGGGAGCTCACCGGAGCCATGCTCCACCCCCTGAACCAGCCGGTGATCGATTCGGAGCGGCGGGTCGTCACCGCCGGCCACGCCCTGTTTCAGCCTCGGGTCGCGGTGGAGCTGGAGGCGGCCAACAAGTCCTTCTTCGCCAAGATTTTCGGCGGCCTGGGGGGTGTGGACCCCTACGGCTGTGCCGCCAGCGACGTGTACCACGACCTGTTCGACCAGGGCACCTACACCGGCAAGGGGATCTTCTCGGTGGACGCCTTTTTCCGCTGTCTGGACGGGCGCTTTCCCGACAACACCATCCTCTCCCACGACCTGCTGGAGGGCAGCTATCTGCGGGCGGGCCTGCTGGGGGAGGTGGAGCTGACCGACGGCTGTCCCTGGCAGGTGTACAGCTACTACGCCCGTCTCCACCGCTGGATCCGGGGGGACTGGCAGATCCTCCCCTGGCTGGGGCGGTATGTGCCGGACGGGCAGGGGGGCCGGGAGAGGAACCCCCTGACGCCCCTGGCCCGGTGGAAGATTTTCGACAACCTGCGCCGGTCCCTGTCCCCCGTTTTTACGCTGGTGACCCTGGTGCTGGGGATGTGCTTCTCGGGCAAGGTCTTCGCCTGGGCAGGGGCGGTGGCGGTGGTGGCGGCGGCCTCCAATCTGCTGCTGTCCGGGGCGGAACTGGCGGTGCGCCGCTCCGGCAAGCGGCGGCGGTACCACTCCACCGTCATCGCCGGGCTGGCGGGGGCCATTTTGCAGACCGCCATCCAGCTTATTTTCCTGCCCTACCAGGCCTATATCTCCCTCACTGCCATCTCCGCCGCCCTGTGGAGGATGGGGGTATCCCACAAAAACCTGCTGGCCTGGGTCACCGCCGCCCAGACGGAGAAGGGGAAGGGGAGCGTGGGATTTTACTACAAAAAGGCCGGATTTTCGGCGGTGGTGGGGGTGCTTGTGGTGCTCTTTGCCCAGCTCCGTTTTGGCAAGGCGGTGGGGATCGTCTGGCTGCTCTCGCCGGTGCTGGCCTGGGCGGTGAGCCGTCCATCCAGAAAGGGGAAGGCCCTGCCCCCCGCCGACCGGGCCTTCCTCCTCCACCAGGCCGCCCTGATCTGGCGGTATTTTGACAAATTCCTCCGGCCCGAGGACCACTACCTGCCCCCCGACAACTGGCAGGAACAGCCCGGCCCTGTCCTGGCCCGGCGCACCTCCCCCACCAACATCGGTATGGCCCTGCTGTCTGCGATGGCGGCGGCGGACCTGGACCTGCTGCCCCGCAGGCGGGCGGTGGAGCTGATTGCCCACATCCTGGACACGGTGGAGGGACTGGACAAGTGGGGGGGGCACCTGTACAACTGGTACGACACATCCACGGCCAAGCCCCTCCATCCCCGATATGTGTCCACTGTGGACAGCGGCAACCTGCGGGGCTGTCTCATCGCCCTGCGGGAGGGGCTGTACCAGTGGGGGGAGGACGTGCTGGCCCGCCGGGCGGAACAGCTGTCCGACGCCATGGACTGCGCGCCCCTCTTCGATTGGGAGCGGAAGCTGTTCTCCATCGGCTATGAGGTGGAGCAGGAGAAGCTCACCGACGGCTGGTACGACCTGATGGCCAGCGAGGCCCGGCAGACCAGCTTTATTGCCGTGGCCCGGGGGGAGGTGCCCGCCCGGCACTGGCGGCGGCTGGGGCGGATGCTGCTGGGGGACAACGACTACTGCGGCATGGCCTCCTGGACCGGCACCATGTTTGAGTACTTTATGCCCAATCTGCTCCTGCCCTGTGAGCCTAACTCCTTCCTATATGAAACCCTGTCCTTCTGCGTCTACGCCCAGAAGCGCCGGGGGGACAAGACCAAAACGCCCTGGGGCATTTCGGAGTCCGGATTTTACGCTTTCGACCCGGGCATGAACTACCAGTACAAGGCCCACGGGGTCCAGGCCCTGGGGCTGAAGCGGGGGCTGGATACTGAGCTGGTGGTGTCCCCCTACTCCTCCTTCCTGGCCCTGCTGCTGGCCCCCCGCAGCGCCCTGCGCAACCTGCGCCGCCTGCGGGACATGGGGCTGGAGGGGCGGTACGGCCTGTACGAGGCGGTGGACTACACCCCCTCCCGCCTCACCGGGAGGGAGAACTACGAGCCGGTGCGCTCCTATATGTCCCACCATCTGGGGATGAGCCTGGTGGCCATTGACAACGTTCTGCGAGATAACGTGATGCAGCGCCGGTTTATGAAGGACTGCGATATGTCCGCCTTTCGGGAACTGCTCCAGGAGCGGGTCCCGGTGGGGGCCCCCATCATGCGCCAGGAGGAGCGGGACTTCCCCGCCCGGCCCCGGCCTGCCTCCGGCCCCGCCCTTCAGCGGGAGGGGAGGGAGTTTGGACGGAAGTTTCCCCGGTGCGCTCTGCTGTCCAACGGCAGCTACAGTGTGCTGTTCTGCGACAATGGCCTTTCCGCCAGCTGGGCGGGGGAGCGGGCGGTGGCCCTGGCCAGACCGGGGGAGTACGCCGCCCCCGCCGGGGTGTCCGCTTTTTTCCACGGTCCCGATGGGCTGATCGGGCTGACCCCCGCCCCCCTGTACCAGACCGGAGAGAGCTACCGCTGGGAGTTCCACGCCGCGGGGGCGAGCTGGACCCTGGAGCGGGAGGAGCTGACCGCCCGGACCAGCCTGTCCCTGCCCCGGCGGGAGAACGGGGAGCTGCGCCGGGTCGAGCTCCACTGGCGGGGCAGGAGGCGGCTGGAGGGGGAGCTGCTCTTCTACCTGGAGCCCGTTCTGTGCCCCCAACGGGATTTTGACGCCCACCCGGCCTTCTCCCGGCTGTTTCTGGAGAGCTCCGCCGACGGAAATATGGCCCTGTTCCACCGCCGTCCCCGGGGGGAGGAGGACGAGCTGTATCTGGCTGCCCTCTGGACCGGAGAGAAGACCTCCGCCGCACTGGACCGCTCCGCCGCCCTGGGCCGGGGCGGACTGCGGGCGCTGGCCCATCGCAAGGCCGGCCCCCTCTCTGCCGCCATTGGCCCCGACCCCTGCCTGATGGTGCGCATCCCCCTCTCCCTGGCCTCGGGGGAGCGGCGGACCTTCGCCCTGGCGTTGGCGGTGGGGGACAGCGCCCAGATGGCCCAGGCGGGGGCCCAGCGGACCCTGCGGGGAAAGGACGGAGCCTCTCTGGCGCCCCTGGTGCAGAAGCTGGCCCTGAGCGAGGGGGAGGCCCTGGCCGCCTTTGAGCTGCTGGCCCGGCTGGCGTCGGTGGAGGAGAGGAAGGACCGCCCGCCCCAGAGCGCCCTGTGGCCCTTTGGCATCTCCGGCGACCTGCCCATCGCCGCCGGCAGGCTGTCGAAGGAGGAGACCCAACAGGGGGCCCTGTGGTGCCGGTGGCATCAGCTTCTGACCCGGGCGGGCTATCCCTTCGACCTGGTTTTGCTGCTGGAGGAGGGGGGCGACTACCGCCGGCCCCTGCGCTCCGCCCTGCTGGAGGAGCTGAAAAAGCTGGGGGCGGAGTCTGTCTTGGGGGCCAAGGGGGGCATCCACCTGACAGGCCCCGACGCCGCTCCGGCGGTGCTGGCCTGGGCCAAGGCGGCGCTGCCGGTGGAGGGCGGCGAGGAACCGCCAGAGATCATCGCGCCGCCGCCCCCTGTCCTCGCCACCTCCGAACCCGCCCCCTGGACCATGGAGGGGGATACCGTCACCATTCAAACCGGGGCGGCGCTGCCCCCGGTGGGCTGGTCTCAGGTGCTGTGCAATCCGGAATTTGGCTGGCTCACCGATGAGACAGGGGCGGGCCTGCTGTGGTCCGGGGGCAACTCCCGGGAGGGCAGGCTGACCCCCTGGGCCAACGACCCTCTGGCGGTGGGCGGCCTGGAGAAGATTACAATTGGTATTAATGGGGCGGAATATTCCGTATTTGCCGCCGGGGACGGGCTGCCCTGCACCGTCTCCTACCACCCTGGCCTGGCCCGGTGGGAGAAGGAGCTGCCCGGGGGGACTCTGGTCACCGAGGGCTTTGTGCCCCTGGACGAGGACCGCCGGATTCTCCGCTTCACACTCACGGGGGAGAGCGGGCGTCTGTTCTGGCGTCTGGGGGAGGGGGAGCCCGTCTCCGCCGCCCTGACCGGGGGCCAGAGCGCGGTGCTGGTGACCCAGGAGAAGCAGGGAAAGCCCGACTCCCGGTTCTTCCGTGAACAATTTTTGGAGAGGCAGGAAGAGACACTGGACTGGTGGCATGACAAGGTATCCCCCTTGACAGTGAAGACCCCGTGGGGGGCGCTGGACCGGTATCTGGGGGGCTGGTGCCTCTACCAGGTGACCGCCTGCCGCCTGATGGCCCGGACCTCCCAGTACCAGAACGGCGGGGCCTTCGGCTTCCGGGATCAGCTCCAGGACGCGGCGGCGCTGGTGTACACCTGGCCGGAGCGGACCCGGGAACAGCTGCTGCTGTGCGCCTCCCGGCAGTTCGAGGAGGGGGACGTGCAGCACTGGTGGCACCCGCCCCAGGGGGCCGGAGTACGGACCCGCATCTCCGACGACCTGCTGTGGCTGCCCTGGGTCCTGTGCCGGTACTGCGCAGTCACCGGGGACCTGGAAATTTTGCAGGAGCAGGTCCCCTATCTGGCGGGAAGGCCCCTGGAACCGGGGGAGAAGGACCGGTACGAGGTCCCTGGGGCCAGCGGGAAGGGGGATACCCTCTACTGCCACGCCCTGGCTGCCATCCAGTGTGCTCTGGTGCGGGGGACGGGCCCCCACGGGCTGGCCAAGATGGGGAGCGGCGACTGGAACGACGGCATGGACCGGGTTGGGGGCGAGTCGGTGTGGCTCACCTGGTTTCTGGCGGCGGTGCTCCAGGACTTCTCCGCTCTGTGCCGCCAGGCGGGGGAGGAGGCCAGGGGAGAGGACTTCCTTCGCCGGGCGGACAGCCTGATCCAAGCGGCTCAGAGCGCCTGGGACGGGGGCTGGTATCGCCGGGGCTACTATGAGGACGGGACCCCCCTGGGCAGCGAGGAGAGCGACCAGTGCCAAATCGACTCCATCGCCCAGTCCTTTGCCCTGTTTCCCGCGGGGACCGACCGAAAACAGGCGGGCCTTGCCGTCTCCGCCGCCTTAGAGCGGCTGTTTGACCGGGAGAACCAGGTGGTGCGCCTCTTCGACCCCGCCTTTGACGGGGAGGGGGAGAAGGACCCCGGCTATATCAAGAGCTACCCCGCCGGAGTGCGGGAGAACGGCGGCCAGTACACCCACGCCTCCGTGTGGCTGGCTATGGCCTGCTTCCGGCTCAATCGTCCGGGGGACGGCTGGGCCATTTTAAAGGCGCTGCTCCCCGAGGGCCACCCCACGGAGATCTACCGGGCGGAGCCCTACGTTATTGCCGCCGACGTCTCCCACGCCCCCGGGCGGATGGGGAGAGCGGGCTGGTCCTGGTACACCGGGGCCGCCGGCTGGTACTGGCAGGTGGCCGTCCAGGAGCTGCTGGGGCTGAAGGTGAGCGGCGGGAAGCTCACCGTGGAGCCCAACCTGCCCCCTGACTGGCCGGGCTATGAGGCGGCCTGGAGGCTGTCCGGCGGCGCGCTGGCCATCTCGGTCAGGCGCACCGGGGCCTACTCCGCCAAGCTGGACGGCAGAGGGATTCAGGAGGGAGTCCCCCTGGCGGAGCTGAAGGGGGAGCACCGGCTGGAGGTCACCATCTAGCGGCGGAGAGGCCGTTTGAGAGGGCGCAGAGGCAGGAAACCGGCCCGCCAGGATGAAATCCATTTCCATGGGTCGTGGGGCAGATGTGGATTATGGAAATTCCCCTTCAATTCGTAAAGTAGAGAAAATTTGTAGAGCGAACCGGGGCAGTTCCACCTTGTGATGCCGCAGGAGCGCACAAGCGGCGAAGGCGCTTGCCCCCTTTGGCAAAGGGGGTGGGGGGATTGTCCCTGAAAGCACCATCTTCTACCT